>NZ_CAXFSW010000007.1:0-106619 GCF_964005855.1 uncultured Henriciella sp. | reverse complement strand
TGCAACCGGCGAATGTGTAAGTCTTTAAACATCTCCGGAGCGACATAGGTCCACTATAGGTTGGGCGCTCACAGGAGCGCTCGCCTCATGGTCGTGCAGGTAGGAGGACGCCAGATGTTTGATTTCGGATTACCCGCCTTTTTTGATGTGCTTGCAGAGCCGCAACGCACCTCCCTCAAATCGATGGCGCGACAGAAAACCTATCGCGACGGCGAAACGCTGCATCATCCCGGCGATCCGGCCGATACAATGGGATGGGTTGAAAGCGGGGCGATCGTATTCGGCAAGTATCTGGAAGACGAAGGCTTTCATGCCCTGGTGCGCCTTGGGCCCGGACATCATTTCGGTGAGTTCGGCGCCTTGCCCACAAAACCGGGGCTGCCGGTGCCGCGCCGCCTTGCCGCGGTGTCCGAGGGGCGGACAGTCGTCAATGAGATATCCAGCGAGCGCCTGACCGAGATATTCGCCACCGACACCGAATATCTGCGCGCCTTCCACGTCGTCACCACAGCGCGGCTCGCGCTGGTCCTCGAACTCTATGACGACGCCCGCCGGCTCAGTGCGCGCCAGCGCATCATCAACTTCCTCGCCGTGATCGACCGCATGCGCAATGACGGCCGGGTCATGGACTGCACACAGGCCGATATTTCCCGCGTTCTCGGCATCTCCAAGGTGACCGTGAACCAGACCCTTCGCGCGCTGACCGAGAAGGGCGTGATTTCCATCGGTTACGGCGCAGTGAGGTTTGAAGACAGGGAAGGGCTCAGCGCCCTGGCCGACCGGGCCTGACGCCCCCTCTGCAGAAAGAAATATCCGCACTGATCCTTCGCCCCCGCCCGCCCGTAAGAGCCCCTGTCAGTTCCCGGCGAAGCGTGTAAGCTGCCTGTCGCCGCCAGACCCTCTGCTTTGCGACAGGACGTCCCCCCAATGCGCCTTACAGCCTCTTCTCCCCTCATCCGGACCCTGATGGCCTCGGCCGCGCTGGGCCTCGTTTCGGCCTGCGGCGGCGGTGGAGGGGGAGGCGGCGGTGCCTCGGCGCCGCCTGTCAGTCCGCCCCCACCTCCTCCGCCACCGCCACCCCCTCCGGCGACTGGCGCCCCGGCCTATGAGGCAGGCGTCTATCCGGCGGCCAGCGAATTCAAGAACCAGTGCGCCAATCCCCGGTCCGGCGTCGATCTGGAAGGCAACCCCTTCCCCGATGAGCAGGGCAGCCTGCGCGAGGAACTGTTCTGGCTGCGCTCTTGGACCGATGAGACCTATCTCTGGCGGACCGAGGTTCCCGATCTCAACCCCTATGATTACGAAGACCGCGTCGCCTATTTCGACCTCCTGAAGACCAGTGAAACTCTCCCCTCCGGCGCGCCCAAGGATGATTTCCACTTCAGCCAGCCGACAGATGAGTATCTGCGTGAACGCAATTCTGCGCCCTCGACAGGCTATGGCGCCCGTTTCAAGGCGATCTCCACCACCCCGCCACGCGACTTCCGCGTGATATATACAGAGCCCGGCTCTCCGTCCGCGGAGGTGGTGAACGGCCAGACAAAGCTTGTTCGCGGCTCGCGCATACTCAGCGTTGACGGGGTCGACTTCATCAACGCCAATAGCCAGTCAGAGATCGACACGCTGAATAATGGTCTCTTCCCTGCCGCGACCGGAGAGACGCACAATTTCACCGTGCGCGACCCGGACGGCACCGAGCGCACGATCAGCCTCACCTCAGCCAACATGGTGCGCCAGCCGGTCAACCAGACCACCATCCTCGACACCTCGACCGGCAAGGTCGGCTATATCCACTTCACCACATTCAGCCCTTTCTCCTCCGAAGAACAGATCGCCAATGCCATGCAGCAGGTCAGCGATGCGGGCGTCAGCGACCTTATCCTCGACCTTCGCTACAATGGCGGCGGCCTCCTCGCCGTGGCGAGCCAGCTCTCCTACATGGTGGCCGGACAGGCGCGGACACAGAACCGCACCTTCGAACAGCTGCGCTTCAACGATACGGCAGGCAGTATCAATCCGGTGACAGGCCGGCCGAACAACCCGATCCCGTTCTACTCTACCGGGCAGGGCTTTTCCCTGCAGAGCGGCCAGAGCCTGCCCACGCTTAACCTGGGCCGGGTCTATATCCTCTCCACAGAGCGCACCTGCAGCGCCAGCGAGGCCGTGATCAATTCGCTGCGCGGCATCGACGTGGAGGTCGTGCTGATCGGCGACATCACCTGCGGCAAGCCTTTCGGCTTCTACCCCACCGACAATTGCGGGCGGACCTATTACACGATCCAGTTTCAGGGCGTGAACGATAAGGGCTTCGGCGATTATGCCGACGGCTTTGTCCCACAGAATGCGAACTTCCAGTTCGGCGCCCGCACCCTCGGCTGCCAGGTGGCCGACCAGCTCGTCGCACCGCTCGGCACCACTGGCGACCCGCTCACGGCAGCTGCCCTGCAATACCGCGCCGATGGCACATGCCCGGCCCCAAGCAGCGCCGGCGTCGCCTCTCAGGAACAGCCTTACCGCTCATCGGAAGGCGTGGAGCCGTCCGGCCCCGCCATCAGGCTGGAACAGCCCGATGTCATGGACGTCAACCGCGACCTCTCCATGCCCGGCGAATACCGCGGGCGGACAGACTAAGGCCCTCGCCCGCCTGACAGGGGCCCAGAATAGCCGTGCCAATAAAAAGGCCGGGCCCACTGGAAGACAGCGGGCCCGGCGCGCGTCAGGCAATGCCTGATGAGCTAGCAGGTCAGGGGCCAGATGGCCCCTCCCCCTTAGTTGGTCTCCGGTCCGGCGAGGTCCTTCAGGATCACATAGAAGTGGTCGAGCCCGTCATAGAAGCTCGAGACGAGGACCCGTTCATTCAAGCCGTGCGCGAAGGTGTCATTGGTCTTGGAGGCAAGTCCGCCAACGCCATAGGTATCATAGCCGAGATTGCGGTAATGCATCCCGTCCGTGCCGCCAGCCGACATGCTCGGAATGATCGAGGCGCCCTCGACACCGCGCGCTTCGAGCGCGGCCTCGATGGCATCGACGACCTCTTCGCGCATGCCCGATTCCGGGCTTTCGACGAGGTCGGAAATGAGTTCGAACTTCACGTCCTCATTGCCCACAACCTCTTTCAGCGTCTCTTCGGTCGCCTCGATGCCGACACCCGGGAAGATGCGGCAGTTGACCGTTGCCGTCGCAGACTGCGGCAGCGCGTTTTCCGCATGGCCGCCGCGCAGCATCGTCGCGACACAGGTCGTCGCAATCTGCCCGACCGTGGAGGGATCCCCGCGCAGGATAGCCGCCGCGTCCTCATCGCTCGGGTCTTCGGCAAAGGCGCGTGCCGCCATGCCCAGCTGGTCGAGTCGCTTGCGACCGAACGCGTCGAGCGAGGCCAGCGTCAGCTCATTGTGGCGAACCGGAAACTCATAATCCTCGATCTTGAGGAGCGCATGCGCCAGCTCATAGATGGCATTGTCGCTGCGCGGGCGCGAGGAATGGCCGCCCGGATTGGTCACGGTCAGCTCGAACGTCGCATAGGTCTTTTCGGCGCCCTGAACCCCATAATCGGTCGGCTCGCCATCGGCATCGAGGGACAGACCGCCCGCATCGGCGTTGAGCACATAGGCCGGATCGACTTCCTCAGCCACCCATTTGGCCTGCGCGCGGGTGGAGACCATGCCGGTCTCCTCATCGCCGGAGAGCACCATGACAAGGTCACGCGTCGGCTCGAAGCCTTCTTCCTTGAGGCGGATGAAGGTCGCGACCAGGCTGGTCACACCATATTTGTTGTCGGCGGTGCCACGCCCGAAGAAATAGCCTTCTTCCTCGGTCAGCGTGTACGGATCGCGTACCCAGTCCTCTGCCAGCGCGTCGACCACATCCATATGGGCCAGAAGCGCGATCGGCTTTTCCTGCGGGTCGGGCGAGCGATACCAGACGACCAGGCCCTGCGTCGCCTCGCCGTCATTCTCATAATCGGTGACCTCGATGTCCTCATCGCTGAAACCGGCGGCTTTCAGCTCCCCCACCAGATAGTCGACCACTTCCGGCACACGCTCCTGTCCGCGCGCGGAGCGGATTTCCACGACATTGCGATAGATCTCGCGGGCCTGCTGCTCGAAATCTGTACGCTCCTGCGCAATGGCGAGGGGCGAAAAGGCGACCACGGCCGCCGACGCGATAAGGGAAAGCCTGAAACCCATGAGAACTCCTTGAAAAAGACGGCCTGTGTGGCCCGGGAAGGTCGCGACCATAGCCCGTAAGACGGCTATGTCAGCTCCCCGCGTCTTGTTTTTTTTCAAGGAAAATAGCCACCGGCCCGCGCACGGCAGGCCAGAGGCTTTATTCAGGCGAAACTAAAAATGCGTTGAGGCCCGTTCGCCTCAGCCCGCTATTGCTGGCGGGAGGGATCGACGGTGTAGCATTCCTCGCACTGGTCCATGGCCGGACCGTTCGCGCGCTCGAAAAGAGCTTCATCCACCTGTTCGAAATTGTAACGCAGCCCGCTCCTGTACGGCGCGTCATAATAGTCAGCCAGGTCTTCCACCGAGGAGATCTCGCACGGCGCCTTGCGGTACCAGATGCCCCGGCTCATGGACGAGCCGGCATAGAGCCCGGGGGCCGTCTCGAGCGCGGCCTCGCCTTCTTCCTGGAACTGCGCGCTGACAGCCTCAAGTTCGGCATTGCTGACGGCATCGAAATTCGGATCGGCGATCGCTTCAGGGTCCTTCACCTCTTCGGCAAGCCGGTCCCAGTCGAGGCTTTCGATCTTGAAATAGCAGACATCCGCCGATGCCACGCCTGCCGCAAACAGGCCTGCGACGGCTGCGGCGACCATGATTTTCTGTTTCACTGCTTGTTTCATCTCGTTCCCGGTCCGGGTTCTTTCCAGCTATGACAGGCTGCTGAGGCCATATGATTTAATGTAAAAGCCGGTCGTTACGAAACCCCTACGAAAGACGTTTCACTTCACTCTAATACGCCCCCTCTAGACCGCCTCCGGCTCCAGCGTCTCGTTGAACTTGACTGGTTTGCCGCCGCCCTTTTGCGTGATCTCGCCATCGCGCATGACGAACTGGCCGCGAATGATGGTCGCGACGGGCCAGCCGGTCGCCTCGAAGCCATCATAGGGGGTCCAGCCGCATTTGGCCTTGGTCCACTCTTCCGTGATGGTTTCAGTGCGTTTCAGGTCCACGACAGTAAAGTCGGCGTCATAGCCTTCTGCGATCCGGCCCTTGTTCGCGATCCCGAAGACGCGCTGCGGGCCCGCCGAGGTCAGCTCCACGAAACGGCGCAGCGTCAGCTTTCCATTCGCGACATGGGTCAGCATGATCGGCACAAAGGTCTGCACCCCCGGCGTGCCAGACGGCGAGGCCGGATAGGGCCGCAGCTTCTCTTCGCGCGCATGCGGGGCGTGATCGGTCGCCACCACATCGACGATCCCGGCTTGCAGCGCCCGCCAGAGAGCATCCTGATGGCGCTGCTCGCGGATCGGCGGGTTCTGCTGGGCAAAGCCCTTGAGGCGCTCATAGCAATCGGGCGCCGCCAGCGTCAGATGGTTCGGCAGGACCTCGACAGAGGCGACATCCTTGGCATCGCGCAGAAGCTCCATCTCTTCGGCGGTCGAGATATGAAGCACATGGATGCGCTTGCCGGTCTTGCGCGCAAGGCGCAGCAGCCGCCGGGTCGAGCTGACCGCCGCTTCGACATCGCGCACCACGATATGGCTCTGCCAGTCGCCCTGCACGGCAAGGTCGCGCCGCTCTTCCAGCCGGTACTCATCCTCTGAGTGGAAGGCCGCCCGCCGCTTGATGGCGCGCAGCACAGCCTCGACACCTTCATCATCCTTGACCAGCAGGTCGCCGGTCGAGGCGCCCATGAAGACCTTTACGCCGCAGCAGCCCTGCATCTGCTCCATCTCACCCAACAGGTGCGTGTTCTCATGCGTCGCGCCGGCATAGAAGGCATGGTCGACATCCATGCGCCCCGCCGCCCGGTTCAGCTTGTCCTGCAGCAGCTCCGGCGTGGTCGTCGACGGGTTGGTGTTCGGCATCTCGAACACGGCCGTGACACCGCCAAGGGCCGCAGATCGCGCCTCGGTTTCCAGATCTGCCTTGTACTCCAGCCCCGGCTCCCGGAAGTGAACCTGGCTGTCGATCACGCCCGGCAGGATATGCAGCCCGGTCGCGTCATAGGTCTCACCGGCCTGCGCGGTCTCGAACTTGCCGATGGCAACAATCTTGCCGCCACGCACAGCCACATCGACATGCTCTTCCCCGCCGGGAGAGACGACAGTGCCGTTTTTCAGGATCAGATCATAAGTCTCGCTCATGGGGGTCGTTATGCGCCTCTTGGCCGGGCGAGTCACGGGGGCGGAGGCATCCCGAAACCCTAGTGAGCGGCGTCACCCAGACCGCAGACCTGAGGGGGCCGCCTTATCCCAGGCGCCGCTCGAACCGGTCGATCAGCTCCTCGATCTGGTCGCTGGTCTCTTCCAGGGTGAAGAAGTAGCCCTGCCATGTCGCCGGATCGGGCGGGTTGAGATTATAGCTCTGCAAATGCGGCAGGCAGACTTCCGGCTGCCAGAGCTCGACCGCGCGTGTGAAGGCGGCATGCACGCTCTGATGTTCCAGCCGCATCGCCCGCGCCCGGTAAAGCCAGACCTCGGCGTCGCACTCTTCGCTGATCCGGTCACAGGCCTGCAGCTCACGGAAGCCTGCCCGCAGCTCTGGCCGCAGCGCGTCGAGATAGAGCGTCGTCGCCGTGATCGTGTCTTTCAGCCGGTCGATATCCCCATCGCACACGCTGCGCGACTTATAGGTCTCGCACCCGCCAGCAAGGACCAGAAAGGCGAGCGGCAGGAGGGCGGTCACAGGCTTCAACGGCTCAGTCTCCTTCTCGCATCGCGCCCGCGAATCGCCAGCGTGCTCACCTGCCATCCTTTGCCGCACCGCCCCGCCTTGCAAGTCAAACCGCATGCCTTGACCTCATGGGCGCAGCAACGCACACCGCGAGCCAGTCATCACAAGATAACACCAGCGAGCCATCTCCATGCAGACCAACACCCTTACAGACCACACCTCCATTCCCCGCCAGATCGCTTTCCTGCTCGCAGGCGTCGGCGTGCTGACGGCATCCTCCTATGTGGCCGTCCCCATGGTCCCTGTTCCGGTTACGATGCAGACCCTGGCCGTCCTTCTTGTCGGCGCTGTGGCTGGGCCGCGCATGGGCCTTGCCATGATCGTCTCCTGGCTGGCGCTTGCCGCCACCGGCCTGCCGGTGCTCGCCGGCGGCAAGGCAGGTCTTCTGGCCTTTACCGGTCCGACGGCCGGCTTCCTTCTCGCCTTTCCAGCCGCCGGCTTCCTTGCAGGTGTCATGACGCAGACCCTCGCCCGCGGGCACATCAGCCGGGCCCTCAGCTTTCTCGGCCTTCATGGCCTTATCCTGATGGCGGGCTGGGCCTGGCTTGCCACGCTGGTCGGCGCAGAGGCTGCTTTCACAGCGGGCGTCGCGCCGTTCCTCGTCGGCGCCGTGATCAAGTCGGCCCTCGGCGCTGCTGTTCTGGCGGCCATCCCGGCCAGATGGCGCGCGGCACGCTAGAAACACCGCCGGTACACCGTCCATGCACCGCCCAAACACCGTGGAAAAGCGTGGACAGGGCTGGCGTATACGGTCGGAAAACCTAAATCTTGAGACATGGACACACAGATTCTTTCCGACAGGTCCGTCCTCGTTCTGGATGGCCCCGATACGCTCGCCCTGCTGGAGCGGCTGGTCACCAGTAACACCCATGACTGGGATATCGGCGAGGCACGGTATGGCGCCTTGCTGACCCCGCAGGGCAAGGTGATCGCCGACTTCATCGCCCACCGCACCGAGGCGGGCGCCCTTCTCGACGTCGCCACCCATGCGGTCGGTGACCTCTCCAAACGCCTGCAGATGTTCAGGCTGCGCGCCAAGGTCGACATTGGCGTCGATGGCAAACAGGCCGTCGCCATTGGTGATGACGGCGCCGCCGACCCCCGCTCGCCCGATCTGCCGAAGCGGTCCTTTGTCGAGGATGGCTCCGCCGCCGCAATCAGCGATGAGGACTGGGACGCGATCCGCGTGCCCGCCGGCGTTGCCGAATGGGGGCGGGATTTTCAGGGCGCCGAGGTTTTCCCGTGGGAAATCAACATGGACAGGCAGGCCGGCGTAGACCTCAAAAAGGGCTGTTTCGTCGGTCAGGAAGTCGTCTCCCGCATGCACCGGCGCGGCAAGCTGCGCAAACGCACGGTCATCGTTGAAGGCGAAAATCTCTCGAAAGGTCAAAGTGTTGAGGGCGAGACGCCGGTGGGTGAGATCACCAGCGCGTCCGGCAACAAGGCGCTTGCCATTGTGCGTGTGGACCGTCTCGCCAAAGCTGGCGACGAGCTCACAATTGATGGAAAAACTGCGAAAATCCTCGGGCCCGACTGGCTCAAGGATGAACTGTCCGCCGTCCTCGCCGACAATGAGACCGAATAGGCTGAGCCTCCAATGGGCATGAACCTTTCCCCCGACGAGACCCTGCCCTGCCGCTGGGCCCCGGAAGACGACGCGCTTTACCGCGCCTATCACGATCACGAATGGGGCGTGCCCGAATACGACCCGCGCGCCCTCTGGGAAAAGCTGCAGCTCGACGGCATGCAGGCGGGCCTCTCCTGGGTCACCATATTGCGCAAGCGCGATGCCATCCGCGAGGAGTTCGACAGCTTCATCCCCGAACAGATCGCCATGTGGGATCAGGAGAGAATCGAGAAAGCGCTACAGAATCCGGGCATTATCCGCAGCCCGACCAAGATCAAGGCGACCATTGGCAATGCCCGCGCCTTTCTGTCCATGCAGGAAAAGGGCGAAGACTTCTCCGAATGGCTGTGGAGCTTTACCGGCGGCGCCCCCATCGTGAACCAGCTGCGCGATGTCTCTGAGGCCCCCGCCAAGACGCCGCTTTCCGAAGAGATTGCCAAGGCGCTCAAGGCGCGCGGCTTCAAATTCTGCGGGCCCGTTATTGTCTATGCCTTCATGCAGGCTGTTGGTATGGTCAATGATCATGAGACGCGCTGCCCGCGTCATGCCGAGATACAGGAGCTGCATTCATGAAAAAGTCTGGCTGCGCCGCACTTGCCGGCCTCTTCATTCTTGCCGGGTGCGAGAGCTATGGCGGCGCCTTTGTCGACAATAGCGCGGCCTGCGATGAGATCGTCGACAGCCGCGCGCGGCTGGACTGTTATGAGCGCGCCGAACAGGCCGAGGATGAGTGGCGCGAAGAGCGGCGCCGCGAGCGCGAAGAGAAAGCGCGCAAGGAGCCCAGCGCATCTTAAAGGTCGACGCGGCCGCCAAGCCTGTCTAATTTCAAATGAAACTGGATTCTGACGCACCCCGAAGGGCGTGCGCAGGGAGGACATTTCATGACACCTGTCATCTCCGCGACCGGGCTGTGGACCCCGCCGCATACTGTAACCAATGAAGAACTGGTCGAAAGCTACAATGCCTGGGCCGACCGCTGGAACGAGGCCAACAAGGCCGAGATCGAGGCTGGCACGCTGGAAGCCAAGACCCATTCCAATGTCGAATTCATCGAGAAGGCCTCGGGAATCAAATCCCGCTATGTGGTCGACAAGTCCGGCGTCGTGGACCCGGCCGTCATGCGCCCCATCATCCCGGAACGCTCGAATGACGAGATTTCGATCCTCGCCGAAATCGCCGTAAAGGCGGCCAGACAGGCACTGGAAACGGCAGGCCGTGACCCGAAAGATGTCGACGCGGTGATCTGCGCGGCCTCGAACATGCAGCGCGCCTATCCGGCCATGGCCATAGAAGTGCAGGAAGCGCTCGGCATCGAAGGCTTCTCCTTCGACATGAATGTCGCCTGTTCCTCAGCCACCTTCGGCATCCAGACGGCCGCCGATTTCATTCGCGCGGGCCATGCCAGATCCGTCCTGATGGTGAATCCGGAGATCACGTCCGGCCATCTCAACTGGACCGACCGCGACAGCCATTTCATCTTTGGCGATGTGGCGACAGCCGTGCTGGTCGAAGCCGAAGACATCGCGCCAGCCAAGCACTGGAAGATCCTCGGCACCCATCTGAAGACCAAATTCTCCAACAATATCAGGAACAATTTCGGCTTCCTGAACCGGGCAGACCCGTCCGGTGAAGGCCAGGCCGACAAGCTGTTCATCCAGGAGGGCCGCAAGGTCTTCAAGGAAGTCGTCCCGATGGTGTCAGAAATGATCGTGTCAGAACTCACCCGCCTCGAGCTTGACGCTGGCGAGTTGAAGAGGCTCTGGCTCCACCAGGCCAATGCGAACATGAACAGGCTCATCTCTGCCAAGGTACTCGGACACGAGGCCAGTGAGGATGAAAGCCCGACCGTCCTCGACGAATATGCCAACACATCCTCTGCCGGCTCGATCATCGCTTTTCACAAACATTCGGCCGACTTCGAGGCCGGGGAAAAAGGCCTCATCTGCTCTTTCGGCGCGGGTTATTCGGCAGGCACAGTCTTTGTGGAAAAAGTCGCCTGACCTTCCTACATGCGGGGTATGACAGACCGCAGCATCAAGGCGACACACGCCGCCTACAGAGACGATATTTCCGACCTGATCACCCGCCGCCCGGTGCCAAACCGGGGGCTGGACCAGGTCGATCCCTTCCTGTTCCTCAACCATCATGGGCCCCAGCTCTACAAGGCCGGCAATAACGGCCTTCCTTTCGGCCCCCACCCCCATCGCGGCTTCGAAACGGTAACCTTCATCCTTGAGGGCAGCCTCGCCCATATGGACACGGGCGGCCATGAAAGCGTCATCCATGCGGGCGGGGTCCAGTGGATGACGGCCGGGTCCGGCCTCGTCCATGCAGAGCTCTCGCCGCCCGAATTCAAGCGCGCTGGCGGCGATATGGAAATCCTGCAGCTCTGGGTAAATCTGCCGCCAGAGCTGAAGATGACGACGCCGCGCTATACCGGCCTGCAGGCACCCGACATACCTGCCATTGCAGCAGATGGCGGCGCCACGCTTCATCTGGTTTCAGGTGAGTTTGACGGCCAGACCGGACCGGTCGACTCCCTGACCGGCGTCATGATGTCGATGGTCGACCTGCCAGCCGGCACGAGCGTCACCCTGCCCGCGCCCAAGGGCCGGAACGTCTTCTTCTATGTCGTGAGAGGCGCCGTCGATATTGGCGCTGTAGCTCTGGAAAAGTTCGAACTCACCGAGTTCAAAGATGATGGGGACAGGATCAAGGTCAGCGCCCCGCAGGGCGGCTTCCTGCTTTATGGTCATGCAGATCCGATCGGCGCGCCCGTCGTCGCGCGCGGACCATTTGTCATGAACACCGAAGCTGAAATCCGCGAGGCCATTCAGGATTATCAGGCCGGCAAGTTCAACCGCGAACCGGTCAACACCTAGGGCCTCCGGCAGGACGCCCTAGTCTTCTTCCTCGCCAAGGTCGCTCCACATGAGCGGCTTGCAGCTGCGGGCGGCCTCGACACTTACGATCAGGGCCGCCCCAGCAAGGATCCACCACGGGGCGTAGATAGTCTGCGCCGCACTCATCACCGTTTCCACCATAATCACTCCGCCTCGGCTTTGCCGTTGTCATTGCGTGTGGTTATGCCCGCCAGGACTTAACGAGGTCTCACCAGTTGAAGGCAATTGCTGGGCAGTTCGTAACCGAAATGCGGCCTTTTCTTTACCCTGCCCGGCAGATGATTAAACAGGGCTGCATGAGCACCCGGTCCCCACAGACATCGCGAAAGCCCCCGGACCGTGTCTGGCAGCGGATGCTATCGGGCCGGCGGCTCGACCTGCTCGACCCCTCTCCCGTCGATATCGAGGTGGATGACATTGCCCATGGCCTCGCGCGTGTGGCCCGCTGGAACGGGCAGACACTGGGCGATCACGCCTTTTCGGTTGCCCAGCACAGCGTCATCGTCGAGGAGATTTGCGGTCGGCTGGACCCCCGCCTGCCCGCCGCCGACCGGCTGATGGCACTCCACCACGATGCGGCTGAATATGTCATCGGCGACATGATTTCTCCGTTCAAGACGGTTCTGGGCGACAGCTATAAAGATGTGGAGAACCGGCTGACCGAGGCGATTCATGTGCGCTTCGGCCTGCCCGCGCGCCTGCCCGCCAAGCTGAAGAAGCTGATCAAGCGAGCCGATCATATCTGCGCCTGGCATGAAGCCACACAGCTTGCGGGCTTTGCTGCGCCAGAGGCCAACCGGTTCTTCGGCAAGCCGCCGGAAGACATTGTCCTGACACTGGAGCCGCAACCGCCGACCCAGGCACAGGCCAGCTTTGTCGCCCGTCATGAGACGCTGCTTCATGAAAAGGAGCGCGTAGCCTGATGGCGATTCCGCTTATCATTGGCCTCTCGGTCGTGATTGTCGCAACAGATGGCGAAAATCCGGGCGTTCTGGTGACCCGCCGCGATGGCGGGCTAGCTGCCCTTCCCTTTGGCACATTCGATCCCGAAGGCCACCGCACCTTTGAGATTGCCCTTCGCGGCTGGGTGCGTGAACAGACAAGCTTCGATCTCGGCTATGTCGAACAGCTCTACACCTTTGGTGACCGTGACCGGGAAACGCCAGAAGCCACGCTGGCCGACGCCCCGCCAGATGCCCGCGTGGTCTCTGTCGGCTATCTGGCCCTTACCCCGGATCAGCAACGCCTGCCGGACCGGCTGCAGGCACGCTGGCGCGGCTGGTACAGCCACTTCCCCTGGGAGGACCACAGGGCGGGCCGGCCAGCCATTATCGACCGGGAAATCGTCCCGCGCCTGGCGACCTGGGCGGCCGGAAGCGACATCCGCCGGACACGGGTCGACCTGGCCTTCGGCCTTGCTGGAAATGACTGGAGCGAAGACCGCGTCGTGGAACGCTATGAGCTTCTCTATGAGGCCGGGCTCGTCACTGAATGCGCGCGCGATGCGGGCTTGCCCGTGCCAGACGTGAAACTGGGTGAGCCCATGGCGTCCGATCACCGCCGTATCCTGGCAACCGCCATGGAGCGCCTGCGGGGCAAGATCCGCTACCGGCCTGTGGTCTTCGAACTGATGCCCGACCGCTTTACCCTGTCCGACCTGCAGGCGACCTGCGAGGGCATATTGGGCCTTTCGCTGCACAAGCAGAATTTCCGCCGCGCACTGGACCGCACGGGGCTTGTCGCCGGGACGGGTGAAATGAAGGCCAGCACAGGCGGGCGCCCGGCAGAGCTTTACCGATTCCTGAGAGAGAAGGTCCGCAAGAGCGCCGCGATCGGTATCTCAGCCCCGGCACAGCGCCGGGACGGCTAGCAGCTCTACTGAATACGTTTCACCAGCCGCCAGAGACGGACATTGAACACGGCCAGCATCAGCGGAAAGAGGACGAGGCCGCCCGCGACGCCGCCAATATGGGCCGCCCAGGCAAGGCGAATCCCGATGATCGAAGCGAGAAACTCTCCCACAACGGCAATCGCGACGTTGATCAGCACCCATGGCATCGAGGTGCGCACTGCGCCTTTCAGGCCGCCGCGCAGCCAGCCAATTGCCGGCAGGAAGCCTGACAGCGCAGATGACGCGCCAATGGCAAGCTCTGACTGGCCGGTAAAATTGCTCCACCCGATCTGGAAAAGCGCGCCCGCAATGGCGCAGCCTGCAAAGAAAAGAAGGAAGGCAAAGGCGCCTTTCATGTCTATTCCCAGCGCCACCGCGACGGGTGGACCAAAGGCGACGAGCGCCATCATGTTCATGGCGAGGTGGAAGATCCCGCCATGCAGGAAGACATGCAGCACCAGCGGCGCGAAGTTGCCGAGCGGGCGATAGACGCCCTCGAACTCCGGCCCGCCGGCAATGGCGCCGGCATCGAACATCCAGTTCGCAAGCGCCGGATCGAAGAAGATACCCGACTGGGAGAGCAGCTGGACCGACGAGACGGCCACGATCAGCGCCGTCATCAGGACGACCACGCCGGGCATCCGGTTAAACAGCGGCTCTCGCCGTCCGCTGAGCATTTCGGGGGAAGGTTGATATCGCACAGTGACATCTAAGCCACACACGCTCGCGGCGTAAAGGCCAGCGGGCGTTACAGACTCTTCACCTTCTGAAAAAGCCTGCCCCGGCGTCACGAATTGATTTCCCCGCCCGCCTGGAGATCATCGCGCTCATGGCAAAATCACGTGAAATTACATTCGACAGTCTGCGCCCCCCCGCCCCATGGATGGACGAGACTCACACCATGTGGCGCAAATCGGTGCGCGGCTTCGTCGACAAGGAGCTTGTGCCCCATATCGAGGAATGGGAGACGGCGGGCGTTCTGCCGCGCGAGGTCTATCCCAAAGCCGCTGAAGCCGGCCTTCTGGGGATGAACTATCCTGAAGAATATGGCGGCACCGGCACCGAGTTCGACCGCTTCCACGGCACGGTCGTGTCAGAGGAAATGGCCCGCATGGGCGCAGGCGGGGTCTCCTCTGCGCTGATGATTCACGGCATCGGCCTGCCGCCCATCATGGTCCTCGGCAATGAGGACATGAAGCGCGAGATCGCGCCGCAGGTCCTTTCCGGCAAGAAGCAGATCAGCCTTGGCATTACAGAGCCCGGCGGCGGCTCCGATGTGGCCAAACTCAAGACCACGGCCAAGCGCTCCGGCAATGGCTGGGTCGTCAATGGATCGAAGACCTACATTACCGGCGGGACAACGTCGAAATGGCTGACCACAGCGGTTCGTACTGGCGGGCCCGGCATGGGCGGCATCTCACTCATGCTCATCGACCTTGAAGCCGAGGGCGTCAGCCGCACCAGCCTGCCCAAGATGGGCTGGTGGGCCTCTGACACCGCGACGATCCATTTCGACGACGTGTTCGTGCCCCCCGAAAACCTCATCGGCGAAGTCGACAAGGGCTTCTACGGCATCATGGCGAACTTCAACGGCGAGCGTCTCGGCATGGCCGCGCAGTCGGCGGCCTATGCCCGCGTCTGTATCGAGGAAGCCGCCGCCTGGGCGCAGCAGCGCGAAACCTTTGGCCAGCGCCTCGCCGACCATCAGGTGATCCGCCACAAGATCGCGGCCATGTGCCAGCGCGTCTGGGCCACGACGGCCATGCTCGACCAGCTGACCTGGCGCGTGCAGAATGGCGAACAACCGGTCGGGGAGCTTGCCATGCTGAAGGTCCAGGCCACAGAGACGATGGAATTCTGCGCCCGCGAAGCGATGCAGATCCTCGGCGGCGCGGGCTTCATCCGCGGTCACCGGGTGGAGCGCATCTATCGCGAGGTACGCGTCATGGCGATTGGCGGCGGATCCGAAGAGATCATGCGCGACCTGACGGCCCGCCAGCTCGGTCTTTGAGCCACGGCCGGGAACCGGCTGGCTGCAGGACCGTCTAGTCCGGCAGGAGGCGCCCCCGCATGACCATGGCCATCGTCGTAATTGTCGTCACATCCGCCCTGCTGGCCGGGGCGGCGTGGGGGCTGTTCGGCCCGCTGCCAAAGCGGATTGAAGGCTTCCTCATCGCAACGGCGGGCGGCGCGCTCATCGTATCAGTGGTCACCGAACTGGTCGAACCGGCATCGGAAAACGCGCCCCTGACCTGGGTGCTCGCCGCGCTGATGGCCGGGGCAATTGTCTTTCTTGGGCTCGACTATGTGGTGAAAGACAAGTTCGGCTCAGGCGGGGGCGGACTGCTCGCGGCAATCACGCTGGACGGCATCCCCGAAAATCTCGCCCTCGGCGTCGCGCTGATCGGTGCTGGCCCGGCGCAGGTCGCCTCGCTGGCCGGGTCGATCTTCCTGTCGAACCTGCCCGAGGCAGCCGGCGGCGCCAAGGAAATGCATGGCGATGGCATGTCGAAAGCGCGCACTTTTGGCCTCTGGAGTGTCGCGGCGCTGCTGCTGGCGGGCTCTGCCATTGTGGGCAACCTTCTGCTGCGCTCGGCGCCGGAAGAAATGCTGGCGCTCATTCGTTCATTTGCGGCGGGCGCCGTGATCGCCTCTCTCGGCACCGAGGTCTTCCCGCAGGCCTATCGCGAGGACCATCTTGTGGCAGGTTTTGCCACCGCGCTTGGCTTCGTGCTGGCCTACAGCCTGACCGCGCTCGCCTGACCAGGGCTTTGGCCCGGCGGGCAGACCGAAGGGAACCGGCCTTTCTGTCTTTTCGTTAAGCTTGCAGGACATGGCGCGATCTCATTTTCCGCGCCGCCCAATCAGGAGCCCACAATGACAAAGACATTTCTTGCCTCATGCCTTGCAGGCACAGCCCTTCTTCTATCGGCTTGCGGTACAAGCGAGGAGGACAAGGCAGAGATGTTCTCCCAGTGCAAGCTGGTTCTGGGTGACCGCACCCTGTCACCGAATCTGCGCGAGGCCGGAACGACGCCGGACGCGGCCTGCACCTGTCTGGAAGCGACGCTGGACGATGGCGGCGATGAGCGCGAGATGATCTCGACCTTCTTCGAACGGGTCTCGGGCCGGATGGAGGCTTCGGATGAAAACGCCAAAGAGGCCGTCGATGCGCTCGTGTCCGGCGCCTTGCTGCCGGAAGGCGCCGACGCCGATGAGGGCGAATCCTTTGCAGACAATCTGACGGCCTTCAACCGGATGGTGAACACCATGCTGGCTGAGATGAGCGAAGCCGACGGGGCATGCCCGGCTCTGTAGTCTACAGGCCTTTCCGAAGTAGCCCCACATAGAAAAAGGGCCCTTCCGTTCTGGAAGGGCCCTTCAGTTGGTCCAGCTGACCCCAGGAGGTGTTGGAGGCCGCTAGAAGCGATACCCGAAGCCGAGACCCGCGATCACGGGATTGATCTCGACATCGGCGTTGACCTTCACGCTTGGTGCACCGCCGAGCGCGGCCCCAAGAGCGCTTGTGAGGTTCACCTCGACATCCGGTTCGATCCAGACTTTCTTGACGTCGGCGTTGAAGGCCCAGCCGCCCGGAACACCGTCGAGGTCATAGTCGAAGCCAGCCTGCAGGGCGAAGCCGATGGTCGGATCATACTCGATCCCGTCGGCCACAGGGCCCTCATCCTCATTGAAGAAGAAGGTCGCGTTCACCCCTGCCCCGACATAGGGCTTGAAGGCGGAGCCGGTATCGAAGTGATACTGCAGCGTCAGCGTCGGCGGCAGCAGCCAGACATCACCAAGGTCGATCTGCGCATCGGTGAGCACGCCCGGCACGGTGACATTTGTCGCCGTCACATCGTGCGGCGTGACACCCAGGATCAGCTCGGCCGCGATGCGGTCGGTGAAGAAATAGGTGATGTCGAGCTCTGGCACGTACTGGTCGTCGATATCGACGCTGCCAGCGAGTGCGGTGCCGCCGACCGACAGGTCAGCGCCTTCGTCAGGCAGAACGCCGATGACGCGGCCACGCACCATCCAGTCGCCTGGTTCGGCAAAGGCCGGGGCAGTGGAAACAAGAGCTGTCGCTGCAGCGAGCCCGGCAAAGATATGAAGTTTCATGAGACCCTCCTCATTAAGTGATGGGTCCAGCTAAACCCTTGTCATAGATAAAAATATTGGCCTTCCTGTCGCGCGCCCGAGTACCGCGCGACATAGGTTCGCAAATACGCATCTGTCCTTATCGACACTTTGCCAACGGCGCTTTTGACTGGAAATTCCGTCCAAAACATCCGACATTTCCCCCATGGCCCAAGCCGACCCGCATACCCATGTGCACGCCAACACACCCTGCAGCCCGCAGGACGTCGATGCCTTTCTGGAAGAGGCCGAAGCCATGGCCGCCCGGCGCGGTCAACGCATGACGAAAATCCGGCGCAAGGTGCTGCGTCTCCTGCTGGAAAGCGAAGAACCGTCCAAGGCCTATGACCTGCTGGCCAATCTCGATGGGGAGGGCGCAGCAAAGCCGCCGACGATCTATCGCGCGCTGGACTTCCTTCAGGAAGCAGGCCTTGCGCACAAGATCGAAAGCCTCAACGCCTATGTCGCCTGCGGCCATACCAGCCACAAGCATTCAGCGGTCTTCCTGATCTGCGAGGAATGCGGCGCGGCTGAAGAGCTGCATGCAGTGGCCACGAATGAAGCGCTGCGCGCCGAAACAGAGGCGGCTGGCTTCAGGATGCGCCAGGCCGTTATCGAGGCCCGCGGCGTCTGCCGTGACTGCGCCGACTGACCCTTCCGGCAGCAGTTGCGCTGAAGCGCGAGCGCGGCTACCCCTCCTCACTGTCGATGGCTGGCCGGAGGAGCAGTTTTGATCGAACTCTGGAAGGGCAGTGCCAATACGTGGGACTGCGACGAGATGGGGCACATGAATGTGCGCATCTATGTCGAAAAGGCTTTTGAGGGGCTCGGGACACTGGCCGCCCTCTGCCATCTCAGCCATGTCTACAAGGGCGGTTCTCCCTCAACCCTGCTGCCGCTGGAACAGCACATCCGTTTCATGCGGGAGGTTCATCCGGGCCGGCCGCTGTCGATGCGCGGCTGCGTGCTTGAAGTCGCGGGCACGCAGGTGACGGTGTATCAGGAACTCATTCATGGCGACGGCACGCCGGCCGCCTCGCTGCGCACCAAGCTTGTGCATGTCTCTGCCGATAAGCTGACGCCCTTTCCTTGGAGTGACAGGACCCGGAAGGCCTTCGAAGCCCTGATAGACGAGCCGCCAGCCGCCACCGCCCCGCGCGGGCTGGACCCGGCACGCGAACCCCTCCCGGATGAACAGGTCTCAATGGCATCGGCTGAGGCAGAAGGCGCCCAGATCATCGGTCAGGGCATGGTGTCTCCCCAGCATTGCGACGCGTTCGGACGTATGGCGCCGCACATGTTCATCGGCCGGGTCTCCGATTCTGTACCGAATTTGCTTTATGACTGGCGCCAGAAGGTCGCCGAGGCGGTCCCCGGCAGCCGGATGGGCGCGGCGGTGCTGGAAAACCGGATCATCTATCGCGGCTGGCCGAAAGCGGGCGACCTCTTCCAGGTCCGTACCGCCCTCGCCAAGGCAGAGGAAAAGGTCCACTCGCTGGTCCACTGGATGCTGGACCCGGTCACCGGCAAGCCCTGGATGACAAGCGAGGCGGTGGCCGTCACCTTCGATCAGGAAACCCGCAAGGCGATGGCCACCCCGCCAGAGCTGATGGAAGAGCTCTCCTCCATCGCGCCGGGCAACCTCAAGCTCTAGTCGTAATCGTCCCACTCGCTGCCATGCAGCGTGCGGCGCAGGCGGCCATCCTCACCGGGGGAATAGCCGTCAATCAGGTAGGCAATCTGCCGGGCCAGCTCATCGCGCACTTCGAACGGCACTTCCATCGGATGGAAATGCGTGGCGCCCGGACGCTCGCGCAGGATCAGCTCGCGATAGCGCGACGACATCAGATTGGAGACCTTGTTCGTCATCACCGGCCGGATATTAGGCCGGAAAACAACGGTCGGAATCTGCGCATTCTGTACTTTCTTCAGCGCGCCCCAGGGCTGATTACGCTGGGACGAAAAGGTCGCCGATTCCCAGGCGGGTTCGCAGGTCAGACGCACGACTTGCTCGCCCTCGCTGGAGTGCGCCTCACGAAACCCGTCTTCCAGATAGTCGCTCAGAAAAGGCTCGCGCCAGGTCGAGAAGGCACTCTTGCCCTTATACGACTCATAGGCGGTCTGGCGGTCCGGGAACTCCGCGCGGCGCCGCTTTGCCTGACGCGACATCTTATTGGTCTGACGGATAAAAGGCAGGACGTGGCGCCAGAAGTAAAAGCGCGGCTTAAGAATCACGGGATCGGCCAGAACAAGACCGGCGACAAGATCGGGACGCTTGCCGGCGACCAGAAGCGAGACACAGCCCCCCATGGAATGACCGCCCAGCACAACAGGACCGCTGGCTTCCTTTTCCAGAAACTCAATCACATCGTCGCGGTAGACATGCCAGGATTTCAGCGCCTTGGGGTCTGCCGGAAGATCGGTCAGACCGTGGCCCCGCATGTCGAGACCGGCAACGCGGTGGCGCTCTCCCAGCGGGGCGAGCAGCGACCTGTAGGTCATGGCATTGAAGCCGGTCGCATGCAGCCAGAGGGCCGCCATGTCCTTTGACGGATCGCCAAAATGGAGCGATGCCTGCGTCCCCTCGGACACTTCAGTCGTGCGTCGATGCATCGTCATCTGAATGGACGCCAGCCCCTTTTTTCCCGATCAGCACCAACGAGTCTGCACGCAGCTTCGCGGCCTTGTAAAGTTAAACCAGATAGGCTGGCTGCGCACAGCTTCCAGCGTGTTGCGAATGTGTTGGCTGGGTGACGGTCAGTCCGTGTCGAGACGGAAAATTCCCGTCGAGTGCAGGTGCAGCCCTGCCTCGGAAACAAGATCTGCCCCCATGAACAGCAGGGTACGGGTCTGGCGGTCGATCTTGCTGGTGACCTCGCCCTTGCCGCCGGCAAAGCGTGTGCCCGTCACATCGTGACTGACAGAGACGAGGCGGGCCTGTCCGGCCTCGCTGACGGCGGCGGCGTGACGTCCCATAGCCCGCATGGCGAGGGCCGCAAGGGCGGCTTCATCCAGGCTATCTGCGGAAAAACTGGCTATACCGGTCGCCTCTACCGAAAGGTCAGGAAGGGCGCGTGTTTCGTCCATCGTGGTCATGCAGGCTTGCTAGAGCGAGCCGCGCGCGAAGGAAAGCCCTCTCGCAACGCGACAGGCCGATATGCCATGCCTTATTTGTGGTCAGGCGACAGCCACACCTTTTTCGGGCTCTGCCGGGGCATCGCTCTCGAAAAGATCGACCAGCAGTGCGGTGTCGCTGAGCGCGAAGGTCGCGCCCGCCCAGCTGCCAATCATGGTGACCACGCGGGAGACCTGCATATGGCCGAGCCCAAGCGCGTGGAGGCGCGCGAACATGTCCAGCGCAACATGGCGCTTACCGCCCGGCGTCTGCTCGATGAGCTTTGCAATCGGGCCGGCCGGCATCTCTTGGCGTGCAGCGGTGGAAGCGGCCAGTGTGCGGGCGCCCGGCACCTGCGCGAAGACCTTTTCGATCAGGGAAGCGCCCTGGCGGTCCGCCGTGGTGAAAACCACCCCGACCGCCTCGCGTGCCGCTTCTTCTTCAAGGCCTGCGCCATCTGCGACTTGCCGGATGAGATCTTTCAGCATGGGGCGCTCCTCTAACCGCTCATGCCGCGATCATAGTAAACAGCCCTTGCACGAAAGTTACCGCGCAGGCGGCCAGCGTGGGACTTCTGGAGGCAAACAGGGTTAAAGACGCCCAAGACGTTAACGCGCAGCGCCGTTCTGTTAACGGGTCAGGCGCCGCAATCTGCGTCTCACCGCTACATGCGCTCGGGCGCTTCAATTCCCAGGATACCGAGACCAGCCTCAAGCTGAGACAGCACCGCTTCGCAAAGACCAAGGCGGGAGGTCCGGAGGGCTTCATCGCTTTCATTGGCAATGGGATGGGCTGCATAAAGAGCGCTAAACGCCTGGGCGAGCGTATAGACGTGCTCACAGAGGATGTGCGGCTGGCGCTTGGCGTGAGACTGTTCCAGCGCATTCGCAAAACCGTCCAGGGCCAGGACGAGCGCGCGTTCGGTCTCGCTCTCAATACGGATCTGGCCCGGCGCATGGCCGGCGTCCTTCGCGCGGCGCAGAAGCGACTTGATGCGCACAGACGCATAGAGAAGGTAGGGCCCTGTCTTGCCCTCAAAACTCGTAAACCGCTCAAGGTCGAAAACATAATTGGTGGTGCGCACGTTCTGCAGGTCAGCAAAGCGCAGCGCCGCGCGCGCAACCAGCGCGGCGATCCTGGCGCGTTCCTCCTCGCCGATATCGCCGGAAAGGCCGGTTTCACCGATGCGTTTTTCGGCTTCTTCCAGTGCCATACGGTTAAGGTCCGCAAGGCGCAGAACGCCGCCTTCGCGCGTCTTGAACGGCTTGCCGTCCGTGCCGTTTACCGTGCCAAAGCCGATATGTTCGAGGCGGTCCTCGCTCATCAGGCCCGCCATGTCTGCGGCGCGGAAAACCTGTTCGAAGTGCAGCGCCTGACGCTGGTCCACCACATAGAGCATGCGGTCGGGGTGCAGCGTCTCAACCCGGTCGACAATCGTCGCAAGGTCTGTCGCGTGGTAGCCCGTGCCGCCGCGCGAATTGATGACCATGAAGGGCGGCATCTCTTTCTTGTCGCTCTCTCGCGAGACATCGATGATCCAGGCGCCGTCATCCAGTCTGGCGAGGCCCTTTTCCTTCAGGTCCTCCACCATGCCCGGGATGAGCTGATCGACATCGCTCTCGCCCTTCCAGAGGTCGAACTCGACACCCAGAAAGCCGTAATCGACCTTCAGAGCCTCAACCGAGACATTGATGAAATGACGCAGCAGCGCGCGGTAGCCGGGGTGCCCGGCCTGCATTTCAGCGACAGCGAGCTGGCTCGCCTCATTGCGCTGGGGGTCTTCCTTGGCCTTGGCGGAAGCCTGCGGATAGAGGCGGCCAAGGTCTTCAATCGTGACAGGCGGCTCATCCGGATAGGGGCCAGCAAAATCCGGCCGGAAATAAACGAGGTCCGGCTGCTCGGCCAGCAATTCTGTGATGAGGTGGCCCATCTGCAGGCCCCAGTCGCCAAGATGGGCGTCGCCCGTCACGTCTTCGCCAAGAAAGCGGAAAAGGCGGCAGAGCGTGTCACCAATGACCGCAGAGCGCAGATGGCCGACATGCATCGGTTTGGCGACATTCGGACCGCCAAAATCGATCACGACCTTTTCAGGCGTAGCAACAGCGCCGCCGCCAGCCTTGTCATCCGCGCGCACAGCTTCTGCCTGACGCGACAGCGCCTCGGATGTCACCTTGATATTCAGGAAACCCGGCCCGGCGACATCGACGCGCTCAATGGCATCATCGCCCTGCACCTTTTCAGCAATGGTGGCAGCAAGATCGCGCGGCACCAGTCCTCTGGACTTGGCTGCGCCCATGCATCCATTGCACTGGAAATCGGCCAGCTCCGGGCGGTCGGAGCGGCGCACGGCGCCCCAGCGGCTTTCAAAGCCCTCGGCCTCGAAAGCCGCTGTGAAGACTTTCGTCAGGTGAGATACGAGATCGTTCATGACCGTTTCCGGAATGTGTGGTGTCAGGAACCGGAGGCGGCGTCGAGACGGAAGCGGCGCCCTTCGCGATTGAAGGCAAGCTCCTCATCCGTCAGCTGGAAACCAACGACGATCTCGAAATTGGCCCCGGAAATCGTGTCATCCGCGCGCGGAATGATGATGTCCTGAAGGACTTCGCGGCTGCCATCGACAGTGGAGCCGCCAAAATCGGCATCCACCGCGAAATACTCCTTGGCGAGAACCTTGGAGCTGCGGCGCGTCACGGCCACCCAGTACTGGTACTGGTGAGAATTGGACGTGGCCTGCGGGCCCTTGCCGAACGCGAAGTCGATTTCCAGTTCCGCGCGCACCGGCTGGTCCTCGACATAACGGCAGATGACGTTCACGTTCGTGATCTCACCCGTATAGGTAATGTCGCTGAAGCGCGTGCCGCCTTCGGTCATCTCGACGATACGCGAGGCGTCATAGAGCGCAGCGGCCGGCGGACACGGACCGGCATTCTGGCGCGAATCCAGAGCCCGGGAAATGGGGTTGCTTCCGCAGGCCGCGAGCATCAGTCCGGCAGCAAGTACAGCTATAACGCGCATAATCATGCCTTGTGGTCTTGGCCTCGCTGGTGAGGCTGTCCATGTAAGGGCTGCAGTGTTACGGGACACCAGCAAAGCGCGCAACGCCCGATCTGCGTCGTGTGCAGGAGGTTTTAATGGACCGCAGGAAACTGCAAATCAGGCTCGCCGCCCCGCGTGGCTTTTGCGCGGGCGTCGATCGCGCCATCCAGATCGTCGAGGAAGCCCTCGGCAAATGGGGCGCGCCCGTCTATGTCCGCCACGAAATCGTGCACAACCAGCATGTCGTCTCGCGCCTTGAGTCGCTGGGCGCCGTATTTGTCGAGGAGCTGGAAGAGTGCCCGCCGGACCGGCCTGTCGTCTTCTCCGCGCATGGCGTGCCGAAAGCCGTTCCGGCCGAAGCCGAGCGGCGCAATCTCGTCTATGTCGATGCCACCTGCCCGCTCGTCTCCAAGGTCCATGTGGAGGCCGAGCGCCACCACAGGTCAGGCAAGGAAATCGTGCTGATCGGACATGCCGGCCATCCGGAAGTCATCGGCACGATGGGCCAGCTGCCTGAAGGCGCCATCGCCCTGATCGAGACCGAAGACGATGCAAGGCAGTTTGAGCCGAAAGACGCCGCAAATGTCGCCTTCGTGACCCAGACAACACTGTCGGTCGACGATACGGCCAGCATTGTCTCAATCCTGCAGGAACGGTTCCCCGGCATTGCGACCCCGCACAAGGAAGATATCTGCTACGCCACGACCAACCGCCAGGAAGCGGTCAAGGCGATGGCGGATGGCTGTGATCTCTTCCTGGTCATCGGGGCCGAGACCTCATCCAATTCCAAACGCCTTGTCGAAGTCGCCAAACGCGCCGGCGCCAGGGACTCCCGGCTCGTCGCCAGCGCTTCCAATGTGGACTGGGACTGGTTCGAGGGCGTCTCGACGCTGGGCCTCACCGCAGGCGCCTCTGCCCCGGAAGACCTGGTGCAGGGCCTCATCGCCGCCTGCCGGGCGCGTTTCGACATCGAAGTCGAACACGTCACCACGGCGAATGAGACGGTCACCTTCAAGCTGCCCCGCGTGCTGGCTGCGGAAGTCTAGGACAGACTCAGACGACCGGTATCGTTCCGCCATCGATGACGTATTCTGCGCCGGTGATAGCTCCCGCCCTCGGGGAAGCCAGAAAAGCAACAAGGTCTGCAATTTCATCCGGACAAGTGGGGCGCCCGATGGGGATGCCACCAAGACTGTCCATGATGATCTTCTTGCCGCCCTCCACATCCGTTCCGGCCGCCTCGGCGAGCCGCCCAGCCAGCGCGGTGGCCGCCTCTGTCTCAATCCATCCTGGCGCGACTCGCATCACGCGCACCCCCTGGGGCGCAACCTCCTTGGAAAGGGATTTGCTATAGGCCGACAGAGCCGCCTTGGCCGCCGCATATGCCGTTGTAGATTCCGGCAGAGGCATCCGCGCCTGGATCGACGTAACATGGATGATGACGCCCGACCCGCGTTCGATCATGCCGGGCAAGACAGCGCGGTCGAGACGTACCGAAGACATAAGGTTCAGGTTCAGTTCTGCAGTCCAGAGACTGTCTGTCAGTGCCGCGAACCCGCCCCCCGGCGCCGACGAGCCACCAACGACATTAACGAGAATATCCACGCCGCCAAGGCGGTACTCGGCGACGGTCGCCAACTGAGAGGGGCCTGTGCCTGACGTCAGGTCTGCGGGCACGAACTCGATTCCCGCAGGCAGCGCCTCCGGCGCGGTTCGGCCACTCACAATGACATCAGCCCCCGCGGAGGCGAAGCGGCTGGCAATCGCTGCCCCCGCTCCCTTGGTGCCGCCGGTGACCAGCACTTTCAGGCCGTCAATTTTGAGCCAGGTCTCATTCATTTGATTTCGAGCTCCTCGATCTTGCCGTCCCGAAGCCTGAAATAATGGCCTAACATGACCGGGCTTCCCGGGAAGCTGCCGGACACTTCGGCGTGAACGACCAGCCGCCCGTCGCTGTGCCCGGTTGATTTTGGAACGGCAGTGAACGGGGTGGCTTCATTTGTTTCCCGCCACCAGGTCGTGATCGCCTCGGTGCCTTTGTGGTCCCGGGCCTCATCGCGGACATGTGCGTCCGGAACGAAAATCGCCTCAATGTCACGGTTGCTTGCGGGTTTCGGCAGGTCAAAGAAGGCCTGCACGCTTTCAGGTAGGGTCATCGCATTGCTCCTTTCTGCCCCGCAGGGCATTCTGTCGTGGAAGAGAGATCGAGCAGTGCCGGAAAGATGACAAGTACAGACAAAAAAGTAGGGTACTTACCTCCAGGTAAGAAACGCGAATACACTGAAGAAACGGCAGCAGCCGGCGTCGAAGAAATTATTCGAATGCTGGAGGGCAAGTGGAAACTTATAATACTGTTCCACCTGTTTGGCGGCCGGCTCCTTCGCTTTTCTGAACTCGAGCGCGCCATTCCGGCGATTTCCCAGAAGATGCTGATCCAGCAACTCCGACAAATGGAGGCTGATGGCATCCTGCGCCGGATCGTTCACCATCAGGTACCGCCCAAGGTGGAATACGGGCTGACCGATTGGGGGCAGTCGCTTTGCCCAGCGCTCGATGCGCTCCTGACATGGGCGGAAAACCGGCCAGAGGTAGACGATGAACCCGCGGACCCAGCAGCGTAGGGCTTGCGACTCTCGCCCGCGCGCGTAGAACCCGCGCCATAACACGCGAAGAGGCCCGAAATGATTGAACGCTATGCCCGCCCTGAGATGACAGCCATCTGGTCGCCGGAAAGCAAGTACGGCATCTGGCTGGAAATCGAAACGCTGGCGGCCGAAGCGATGGAGAGCCTCGGTCAGATTCCGGAAGGCACCTCCAGAGCCGTTCGTGAGAAGGCCAGTTTCGAGGTTGCCCGTATCGATGAGATCGAGGCTGAGGTGAAGCATGACGTCATCGCCTTCCTCACCAATGTGGCCGAACATGTCGGAGAGCCCGCCCGCTTCCTGCACAAGGGCATGACCTCCTCCGACGTTCTCGACACCTGCCTCAATGTGCAGCTGGTGCGCGCCGCAGACCTCCTGCTTGTCGGCATGGACCGCGTTCTGGCGGCGCTGGAGAAGCGCGCCGAAGAACACAAATACACGCCAAAAATCGGCCGCAGCCACGGCATCCACGCCGAACCGACGACGTTTGGTGTGACGCTCGCCACTTTCTACGCCGAATTCGCGCGTGGACGTGAACGCCTCGTGGCGGCCCGCAAGGAGGTCGCAACCTGCGCCATCTCTGGCGCTGTCGGCACATTTGCCAATATCGATCCGCGTGTGGAGGAATATGTTGCCGACAAGCTCGGCATGGAAGCAGAACCTGTCTCGACGCAGGTCATTCCGCGTGACCGCCATGCCATGTTCTTTGCCACCCTCGGCGTGATCGCCTCTTCGGTGGAGCGTCTCGCGACAGAGATCCGGCACCTCCAGCGCACCGAAGTTCTGGAAGCCGAGGAGTTCTTCTCCAAGGGCCAGAAGGGCAGCTCCGCCATGCCGCACAAGCGCAACCCGGTGCTGACGGAAAACCTGACCGGCCTTGCGCGTCTCATCCGCTCGGCTGTGACCCCGGCCCTCGAGAATGTCGCCCTCTGGCATGAGCGCGACATCTCCCACTCTTCGGTCGAGCGCGGCATCGGCCCGGATGCGACCATCCATATGGATTTCGCCCTGCACCGCCTGGCGGGCGTGGTTGAGAATCTGCTCATCTATCCTGACCGGATGATGCTAAACATGGAGCGTATGGGCGGGCTACATAACTCACAGCGCGTGCTTCTGGCGCTCGTCGAGGCCGGTGTCAGCCGTGAGGATTCCTATCGCCTCGTCCAGCGCAATGCGATGAAGACGTGGGCAGGCGAAGGCGCTTTCCTCGATCATCTGAAGGCCGACAGCGAAGTGACCGGCAAGCTGACCGATGAGCAGCTGGAATCGCTTTTCGACCTCGACTACCACTTCAAGCGGGTCGACCTCATTTTCGATCGCGTCTTCGGCTAGACATCTGACAGGTGCTCCAAAGCAAAAAGCCCTCATCCATCGATGAGGGCTTTTCTTTTGGCTGCGGCGCGAAAGGCGGCTTAGGTTTTCTGCGTCTCCGTCTGGCTATCCGGGCGCTCATTCAGCGTCCAGGCTTCGCGGCTGATCTCAAGGTCGGAGAACCTGTCGACATCGAAGACCGGGACTTTCACGCCGGCTTTCCGCTGGTCGTCGAAATCCCGCATGACCCGGAGGCCGATCGGGAACAGAAGCGCCACGGCCAGAAGGTTCACGAGCGCGAGCAGACCCATTGTCAGATCACTGAAGCTCAGCACATCGGACAGCTCAACCGTGGCCCCAAACAGAACGAAACCGATCACGATGAGCCGGTAGATCAGGATCGAGAACTTGTTGTCGGGGATGTAATAGTCGACCGCATTCTCACCGAGATAGTAGGAATACATGATCGAGGAGAAGGCGAAGAGGAAGAGCGCAAAAGCGATGAAATACTCTGCCCAGTTGCCGACATGATCGGCCAGGGCGAGCTGGGTCAGCACACCCTGGGTGGCATCATCGACACCGATATAGCTCTGCGCGGACAGGATGATGATGAGCGCGGTCACCGTGCACATGATGATCGTATCGATGAAAACCGAAAGCGATTGCACCATGCCCTGCTGGGCCGGGTGTTCCACATAAGCGGCAGCCGCAACGTTGGGCGCAGAGCCAAGGCCCGCCTCATTGGAGAAAAGCCCCCGGTTGACGCCCATCATGATCGCTCCGCCAATACCGCCTGCGAAGGCTTCGTTCAGGCCGAAGGCGCTGGTGACGATGGTGGAGAGCGCTTCGGGGATCTGCGGCAGGTGGGTGACCAGCACATAGACGCCAAGGAGGGCATAGAAAATTGCCATGATCGGAACGATGATCTCTGCCACGCTCGCAATACGGCGCACACCGCCGAAGATCACGAAGCTGACCAGAATGGCAAGCGCGATGCCCGACCACATGCGCGGGGCCCCAAAGGCCGAATCGATCGAACTGGTTGTCGCGAAGCTCTGGAAACAGATGAAGGCAAAGCCGAAGGTGATGAGGAGCAGGAGCGAATAGACGAAACCGAGGACCGGCGCACCCTTGCCGAGTTTCTTGCCCAGACCGTGCTTGATGTAATAGGCGGGCCCACCGCGAAAGTCGCCATTTGGCTCTTTCTGCTTGTAGACCTGCGCGAGCGTACATTCGAAATAGCTGGTCGCCATGCCGACAAGCCCCACGACCCACATCCAGAAGATCGACCCGGCACCGCCGAGCGCCAACGCCGCAGCTACACCGGCGATATTGCCGCCGCCGACCCGGCCTGCCACAGACAGGGCAAGGGCCTGGAAAGATGACGGCTGATCCGTTTCGTGCTGGAACCCTTGTCCAAGCACGGAGAACATCGACCCGAACAGTCTGAACTGGACACCCCTGGACCAGATTGTGAAGACAAGTCCAAGTGGAATGAGAATGGCAATAAGTAGCTTGCCGCCGATAATGTCGTTGAGAAAATCCAGCATGTCGCCCTTGTCTGTTTTGTTACGTGCCGTTCATAGACAGCTGCGGCGCGGGATACAAACTGCCAGTCCACTCCATTTCGCGATTGCGTTGCTTTTGGTGCCGGTCTGGCCAGCTTCCGCCCAGCCGCCGGTCAAGCTGGTCAATCTCACGGCGGACTGGTGCGTCTCCTGCCGCGTCTTCGAACCAAAGCTCAGCCGCGCCCTGGAAAGCGTGACGAATGAGGATGTGGAACTGGTCACGATAGATCTGACGCATCTGAGATCGGGCGATGAGAGCCGCCAGGCCACCATTGATGCCTCAAAGGCCCTTCTGCGCATGCACCATGCCGAATATATCTGGGACTGGTATGGCGGCTATACGGGCATGGCGGTCCTGATCGCCGCCGATACGGGCGAACCGATCAGCTGTGTCGACAGCCGGCACACGATCGAGATGATCGAGGCCCGGCTTCAGCTGTCCGGCATTCTGGCCCGGCGCGCGGCCCCGGGGCGCAGGCGTCCCGACGGGGCCGACTGCCCGGCGCCGCTGCGCTGATTTTGCAACGCCTTCAGGCTGTGCGCATTCAGCTTATTCATAGAGCCTTCACCCTGCCGCAATTACACGCATGATGCGCGACGCACCGCGACACCCAGCCCAGGAGAGAGACCGCATTGGCAGGCAAGACGTCTTTCGGATCACCTGAAGACCGCCCGCCAACCCATGGCGGCAACCGGCGCCCTAAGCGCGCCTCGCGCGGCTTTCTGAAGGGCCGCCCCATCCTGTTATGGAGCCTTGTCATTGTCGGCGGGCTCGCCCTTATCGCGGCAATTGCGGTCTGGCTTTATGTGCAGAGCCTCTATCGCGGCATGCCAGGCCTGCCGACGACCGAACAGCTCTGGGCCAAGGGCCGCGAGCAGGCGATTGAATTTGTTGACCGTGACGGCGACACGATTGCGATCCGGGGCCCGCGCTATGGCCGCGCGGTACGGGTTGAGGAACTGCCGCCGCATGTCGCACAGGCCTTCATCGCCGCAGAGGACAAGCGCTTCTATGAGCATGACGGCGCCGATACGCAGGCCATTATCCGGGCAGCCTGGGCAAACTTCACGTCTGGCGAGACAGTCTCCGGCGCCTCCACCATCACACAGCAGCTCATCAAGAACCTTGTCCTGACGCCTGAACAGACCCTGCGCCGCAAGGCCCAGGAAGTTCGCCTCGCCCGGCAGCTGGAAGAGCGCCTCTCCAAGGATGAGATTCTCGAGCTTTATCTCAACCGGATCTATTTCGGTGCAGGTTTCTACGGTCTTGGCGCGGCCTCCCGCTTCTATTTCGGCAAGCCACCCGAAGAGCTCACGGTCGGCGAGGCCTCGCTTCTGGCGACCCTGCCCCAGGCGCCCTCACGTCTGGCGCTGACCAATAATCTCGATGACGCAAAACAGCGTCAGGCCTATGTGCTGCGTGAAATGGTGAATGCTGGCTTCATCTCGCAGCGCCAGGCGGCCGCCGCCGCTGCAGAGGAAGTCGAGCTTGCCGAACCACCTGCGCGCGATCCGCAATTTGGTTACGCGCTGGACGCCGCGACCGAACGCGTCAACGAAATCCTGCCCAGCCTGCCCGGGGATCTCGTTGTCACGCTGACCATCGATGCGGACGTTCAGCAACGCGTCGATGCCGCTTTCACCAAGCGCATGAAGGAAGAAGGCGCCGCGCAGGATGCCACACAGGCGGCCGGCATTCTCATGGACCCACGCGGGCGCATCCTCGCCATGTATGGGGGCGTCGACTATACCGAGAACCAGTTTAACCGCGCCACCCAGGCGCGCCGCCAGCCAGGCTCTGCCTTCAAGCCTTTTGTCTATGCGACAGCCATCCGTCAGGGCCTCACCCCGTATGACGTCCGCCGTGATCAGCCGGTCACCATCGATGGATGGTCACCGCAGAACTATTCCCGCGTCTATTCCGGCCCGATGACGCTGACTGAGGCGCTTCAGGATTCGATCAATACGATCGCTGCGCAGCTCGGTCAGGAAGTGGGTGAGGAGAATATCATCTCGCTCATCAAGTCCTTCGGCGTAAGCGGCGATTTCGATCCCTTCCCGTCGATTGCCCTTGGCAGCCAGGGGCTCAGCCTTCTCGATCTTGTACGCGCCTATGGCGTCTTCATGACGGGGGGAACGCGGCTTGATCCCTATATCGTCGACAGGATTTCAAATTCGCGCGGCGACGTTCTTTATGAACGCCCAAGCTACGATCCTTCGCGCGTCTATCCCCAGCGCGACGCGGAGACCATGGTCGCCATGATGGAGCGTGTAATCGCAGATGGGACAGGCCGGCGCGCGCGTCTTGAGGGCTGGCAGGTGGCCGGCAAGACAGGCACCAGCCAGGAGTCACGCGATGCCTGGTTTGTGGGCTTTTCGGCGCTTCGTGTCGGCGGCGTCTGGGTCGGCAATGATGACGACACGCCCATGGCGCGGGTGACCGGCGGCGGGCTTCCCGCAACGCTATGGCATGACATGATGGTGATCGCGCATGAGAACCTTGAGCCGGAAGCCCTTGCCGGGGCCGGTTCACTCGTGACCCTGTCGCCGCAGACGCGCCAGCGCATTGCCTTCTACCGCGATGTCGGAAACGCCTTTGCAGGCACCCAGAGCAACTAGCTAGTCGATCCGGAGCGGCGCGAAGCTGGCAGTCTGCGCCATCGACCATTCCCGCGCCAGATGCGTGTCGTCTGCACCGGAGATGAGCGCGCCCGGCTCGATCAGCTTGTAGGCCCGGTGGCCCGGCTCGGCGATGTCTTCTGTCACCCGGTGCATGATGTGTCGGGGGGTAAGTTCGGATGGATGCTCACAGCCCGCCGCGCCGACCACTTCCATGAGGGCACTGATGGTGTTGCGGTGAAAATTATAGACCCGCTCTGCCTTGTCGGGAATGACGAGGCCGCGCTGGCGGCCCTTGTCGGTGGTGGCGATGCCCGTCGGGCAGGTATTGTTGTGGCAGTTGAGCGACTGGATACAGCCGAGCGAAAACATGAAACCACGCGCGGTATTTATCCAGTCCGCGCCCAGCGCCATGGAGGCCGCCATGGAGAAAGCGGAAATCTGCTTGCCGCTGGCCCCCAGTTTTACATGCCGTTTGAGGTCACAGCCGACCAGCGCGTTGCGAACCAGTACCAGACCCTGGCGCAGCGGCGCGCCGATATGATCCATGAATTCGGCCGGAGCAGCACCCGTGCCGCCTTCTGCGCCATCCACCACGATAAAATCGGCATGTATCCCGGTCTCGAGCATGGCCTTGCATATGGCGAGGACTTCCCAGCGATTGCCGACGCAAAGCTTCATGCCCACGGGTTTGCCACCCGATAGCTCCCGCAACTGGGCCACGAACTCCATAAGCCCCTTGGGGGTCGAGAAGGCCGTGTGGGCGGCAGGGGAGAAACAGGTCTGGCCGACCGGGATGCCGCGCGCCTCTGCAATTTCCTCGGTCACCTTGTTGCCGGGCAGGACACCGCCATGGCCGGGCTTGGCGCCCTGGCTGAGCTTGATCTCGATCATCTTGATCTGATCGTCCTGGGCCACGTCGGCAAAGCGGTCCGGATCAAAGCGGCCCTCCTTCGTCCGGCAGCCGAAATAGCCAGACCCCAGCTCCCAGACGAGATCGCCGCCGCCAGCACGGTGGTATCGGGAGACACCGCCCTCTCCCGTGTCGTGATAGAAGCCGCCTTTCGCCGCGCCGCGATTGAGCGCCTCAATCGCATGCGCGCCGAGCGACCCGAAACTCATTGCCGAAATGTTGAGAAGGCTTGCCGAATAGGGGTGGGCCGTTCCCGGCGCGCCAATCTTCACACGCGGATCGGTGCCAGCCGGATGGCGCGCGGCAACAGAATGGGAGAGCCACTCATATGGGGGACGGTCGATATTGAGCTGGCTGCCAAAGGGTTCGACGGAGGTCACATTTTTCGCACGCCGGTACACCATGGCGCGCTCTTCATGATTGAAGGGACGTCCTTCGGTATCGCTCTCGACGATATAAGCCCTGAAAAAGGGCCGTAATTCCTCGGCGATCCAGCGGATGCGGGCTGCTATGGGGAAATTGCGCCAGAGCGTGTGCCGGGTCTGGAAGACATCATAGAGGCCGACGCCCGTCAGCCCGGCCATGAGGATGACCCCCACCCAGAAAAACGAACTTACCATGAGGCAGGCGCTGAACAGCGCCAGCATAAGAATGGAAGAGATGAGCGGCAGGAATCTATACATCAAACAAGGGTCCGTCGGCTGGCCAGTTTTTCCAGATAGCTCGCCCCGCAATGACTTCAATCGACAGTCCAGAGCCCGAAAGCGAGACCGCGCGCAGATCGAAACAGCCTTTGAAGGAACCTCAGCCCGCCCGGCCTGTTTATTCAACAGCTACACCACAGAACGTAAATTCCATGCATGCGTATCCGGACCATTCACAAGTGCATGGATGATGGGCCGGGGCCTTATGGCTCCGGTCCATTCCGTTCGGTTCTTGGGTTTGAGGGCGTGCTTCCCTAGTAGCCGTTCAGCTTTGCATAGCGGTCGCGGTGGAAGCTCGCCGAGCCGAGAAGCGCTTCCTGCACCCGTGCACGCTTCATGTAAAAGCCTGCATCATGATCATCGGTCATGCCGATACCGCCATGCAGCTGGACCGTTTCATTGGACACAAGATGGACGGTCTCGCTGGCACGGGCCTTAGCGAGGCTGGCAAGTTCGGCCAGATCATTGCGCTGTTCATCGACGGCCGCCAGAGCCGCAGCGATACAGGAGGTCGTCAGCTCAAGTTCCGTGAACATCCTTGCCGCGCGGTGCTGCAGAGCCTGGAAGGAGCCGATGAGCTGTCCGAACTGTTTGCGGGTCTGCATGTATTCATGCGTCATCTCAAAGGCCGCCAGCGAGGAGCCGAGCATTTCGGCGGCCAGTGCGATCCGGCCGCGGTCGAGCACGGGCTCCAGAATGTCCATCCCCTTGTCGGCTGCGCCGAGGACGTGAGACTCATCGACATGGACACCGTCCAGGGTGAGATGGGCTGCGCCGTGACTATCAACCGTGTTCAGCGTGTGGACCGTCAGGCCTTTCGCATCGCGCGGCACAAGGAACAAGGTCAGGCCGTGCGCATCGCCGGGTTCACCAAAGGTGCGGGCCACCACGATGAAGACATCGGCATGATGGCCATCCTGAACGTATTTCTTCGCGCCGGTCAGCGTGTAGCCCTGCCCGTCACGTTCGGCTTCGGTGCCGACGCCGGCGGGATTGTGATGGCTGGTCTCGTCCAGCGCGAGCGCGGTGGTCACCTCACCCGAAGCGATCTTTGGCAGCCATTCCTTCTTTTGCGCTTCGGTGCCGCCAAGCAGGATGGCGGATGCGCCGATGCAGGCGGTCTGCAGCAGCGGCGTTGAGGCGAGCGTGCGTCCTTGCGCTTCCATGACCTGGCCGAAGGCGACCATGCTCATCTCCACGCCATCATATTCTTCAGGGATCAGAACGCCGAAAAAGCCGAGCTCAGCCAGCTTCTGGCGGGCTTCCGGGTCGACCCCGTTCTTGCCGCTGTCGCGCAGCTCGCGCAGATGCTTCACCGGAAGCTCGTCGCGGGTAAAATTCACTGCGGTATCGCGCAGCATCTCCTGGTCTTCTGTCAGAACAAAAGTCATTTGAAAATTCCTTCCGGGTGGGTGCGTGGACACCATTCGGGCCACGCCCCGATAAACATGTGGTTCGATCTAGACCTACTGGTGGTCGCGCAGGCCGAGCACGCGCTTGGACACGACGTTGAGATTGATCTCGCTCGTGCCGCCCTCGATCGAGTTGCCTTTCGAGCGCAGCCAGCCGCGGGTCACCATCTTGGCGCCCTTGTCGAAGCCTTCGCCTTCCCAGCCAAGACCCTCAGTGCCGAGTGCCTCGATCATCAGCTCGTGCTTGTCCTGGTTCATCTTGGCAGCCGCGTATTTGATGATCGACGCGGTGTGGCCGACTTCCTGACCGGCTTTGGCCTGTTCCTGGCTGCGGCCAACCGTGAGATTGAACGCCTTGGTGTACATCTGGTGCTCTGCAATCCGCCCGCGCAGGTCGCCGTCGAGCAGCTTGCCATCGCTGTCCGTGCCAACATGGATCTTGGCGTATTCCTCTAGCTCCAGCATGCCGGTCCCGCGCGCCGAGCCGAAGCCGCTGGCGGAGATGGAGGAGCGCTCATGCTGGAGAAGACGCTTGGCGATCTTCCAGCCGCCATTCACTTCGCCGACAAGCTGGTCCTTGGGCACCTTCACGTCGGAGAAGAAGGTCTCACAGAAGGGTGAGGAGCCGGAGATCAGTTTGATCGGGCGGGTCTCAACGCCTTCGCTTTCCATGTCGAACAGGATGAAGCTGATGCCTTCATGCTTCTTGGTATTGTCGGTGCGCACCAGACAGAAGATCCAGTCGGCCTGATCGGCATAGGAGGTCCAGACCTTCTGGCCATTGATGAGGTAATGGTCGCCCTTGTCCTCGCACTTGGTCTGCAGACCGGCCAGGTCAGAGCCCGCGCCCGGCTCGGAATAGCCCTGACACCAGCGCGTCTTGCCCATCACGATATCCGGCAGGAAGCGTTTTTTCTGTTCTTCATTGCCGAACTCCAGAAGCGCCGGACCGAACATCCAGAGCCCGAAGGAGAAAAGCGGGGTGCGCGCATTGATGCGGGCCATTTCCTGCTCGAGGATCTTGGCCTGGTCGCGGTTGAGGCCGGCCCCGCCATATTCCTTGGGCCAGGTCGGGGCAGTGAAGCCCTGCTCGCCCATCCGCTCAAGCCAGACCTTGGAATCCGGGTTCTTGAACTTCTCGCGGCGTCCGCCCCAGACGACTTCGCTTTCCGGCATCGGCGTGCGCATGGACTCCGGACAGTTCTCTTCGAGCCAGCCGCGGATTTTCTCGCGGAAGGCTTCGTTATCGGATGGCGCGTCAAATGGCATGTCTGTAGGCTCCCTCAAGCGGTGCTATCGTTTCTGACAGTCACATTAGCCGTTTGGCAGGGCGCCGTCACGACCCGACGCTGCGACAGGGCACAAGTGACGCAGGTTTTAGCGACGAATGAGGGTACAGAGACCCAGACCGCTTTGCGCAAGTGCTCCCGCCAAGTCTCAGAACCGGCCGAGAAGACTGTGCTCCGGGCCTGTCTGAAAACCGGCAATATTCATGAGATGCACGATCATCAGGAATATCCCCAGCACGCAGAGTACCATGATCATGCCCCAGGGCAGCTTGTTCGGCCGACCGTCCCGGCGCGGCTTGCCGAGGCGCGCATTGGCGTACACCATAACCGCCACAAATATGGCGATCAGAACAGTCGGGAGAATCCACTCGGGCATCGAACCTGCCTTGTTACGCTGAGGGCATATGGGGCGTCTTGGCCCAGTAGGAAGGCCTGAGCGCAAGCCCCACCACCGCCTTGGCTGCCGCTGCTGTCAGGAGCAGCCAATAGAAGGGCCGGGTCGCAACCGCAATGATCCGCGACACGCTCCACCCCGCAGGGGCGAGGCAGTCGGCCACTATGCAGCCGGTCCATCCGGCTACGAAAAGTCCAAGGTCCACCGGCGTATAATCGAAAATCTGAGGAAAAAGCGTGCCGAGAATGATCATCAATACCATGGGTCCATAGAGGCATGCACTGAGAATGGCGCCGCCGAGCGTCAGCTGCAGGCTGAGCCAGCGCAGCGGCCCCAATTCGAAAAACAGGCTGACCGGCGCGCGCATACAGACCAGCCAGGTCTGGGCGAACCCCTTGATCCAGCGGCTTCGCTGATTGATCCAGATCGACAGCGTTTCAGGCGCGCTTTCAAGCGTCGGGGCGTTGATGGTCTCGGTCCGCCCGCCGAGGCGCGCGATCCGGATGCCGAGGTCAGCATCCTCTGTCACATTCCATGCGTCCCAGCCGCCAAAGGCAATAAGGTCTGCGCGCCTGAAATGATTGCTGGTACCACCCAGCATCACGGGCAGACGAAGACTGGCCAGAGCTGGCACATGAAGGGAAAACTGGACCGCATATTCAAGCGCCCACTGTGCCGGTAGCCAGCCGCTCGCGCCATTCATGGCAACGAGCGGCGCCTGGACACATTTCACGCCCTCGCCGCCTTCCAGGAATTTGACATAGGCCTCACGAAACTGGGCGGGGTCCGGCCGGTCCTCTGCATCGAGCACGGTCACATATTCTCCCCGCGCAACAGCCAGCCCGTAATTGAGGGCGCGCGGCTTGGTGAGCGGCTCGCCCTCGGGGACGAGAATACACTGTGTGCCTGGCGGAAAATCAGCCGCCAGCGCGGCTTCATACGTAGCGGTATCGTCGTCCTCAATCAGGAGCAGGATATCGAGCTTATCGGCCGGCCAGTCGATCGCGGACACATTCGCGGCCAGCTGTGCCATCATGTTCTGCTCATGGCGAAGGGCAATGAGGACCGAATAGACCGGCAGATCGCGTTCCTTTATGGCCGCAGCCTTGGTGGCGCGGGCAAACAGGACACGCTTAAGGATACCCACAATGGTAAGCGTGAGGCGCCAGATGACGGTCAGCGAGAAAAATAGCCAGAAAACGATGATGGCGAGAATACCGAGTATGGCGGGCGCCAGGACGAATGCGATGGCTGCTGCCGCAATCAGACCCCCCAGCACTTCCCACTGCCCGCGGCTCAGCCGATCCTTTGCGCTGAGATTAGGCGGCAGCGCCTCGGACCTTGAGAGCGCCTGCAGCAGCAAAGGCGCGCGCGGCGGCGCGTTAAACGCTGCCGCGTCCAGCCGGATGACATTTTTATGCGAATGAACAGCGCCCATGCGCGCTGCCAAGCAAGTCCCGGGCCTAATTAAAGGTTGTTACCGCTCAATCGCCAAGAAAGACCGCCAGGGCGTGGCCACTCTGCCAGGCCGCCTCGACGCGCGGGGCGATACGCCAGTCGCCTATGACGCCGATCCGGCTCTGGTCATCCCAGCCAAAGGGCGAGCCTGCCGCTGTCTCGGTCCTGGCATAGAGCCAGCGATGTGCTGAAGCGAAAACGGGTTGCGGCGCGCCCGTCATCTCACCGAACAGTCCTGCAAGCGTCGCGGCGACATCTTCGTTGTCCATATCGAGATTTGCGCGCGTCCAGGCCGGCGAGGCATGAAGGACAAACGTCTCCCCCTTATCCCGGCCCGGTTTTGAGGAATTTCGCACAGCCAGCGAGATGGGCGCCCCCTCGATCTCTGCGACGTCCCAGCCGAGGCTCACCCGTTGCTCGAAAGCCAGCATCGCAGCCAAGCACGGCGCAGTCACAACCTCGCTAGCCTCTTTCGCAAGCGCCGGGCTGTGCACCGCCAGAAGCGTTCCAGCCTGCTCGGCAGGGACCGCGAGAATCACGGCGTCGAATGGGCCCGCGAGGTCACCGCCTTCAAACTGGATGTAATTGCCCCCGGGGCGCCGCTCCAGCTGCGTGGCACGCATATTCCAGCCAATCTCATGGCCTTCAGCCATCGCCTTGACCAGGGCGTTCATGGCCGGGCTGCCTACATACCACTGGTCCGCGGGATCGGCCTCAATCGTATCCGCGCGCCAGTCCCCCGCCTGCTTTGAAAGCCGTGCACGCCGAGGTGTCCAGCTCGCCACGTAACCCTGCACCTCAAAATCCTGGATAAGCGCACGAAACCCGTCATCGCGGGCGGTGAAGAACTGGGCCCCATGATCGAAGCGCAGCTCCCCCACCGGGGTCTGCGCCCGGCGGGTAGAAAGCCGCCCGCCTGCGCCCCTGCCCTTGTCAAACAACCGGACCTGATGGCCGGCCTGCTTCAGCTCCTGCGCCGCGCTGAGGCCGGCCACCCCTGCGCCGATGATCGCAATCTTCATTCCTGCTTCTCCTGTTCAGATACAGAGCTAGTTTCGCTGTCAGGAAGGCAAGCATCATGGTCCACGCGAAACGCTCCTCAAACAAAACGGTACGCAAACGCGACCTGCCGCAGAAGATGTGTCCGGTCTGCCAGCGGCCGTTCTCATGGCGCAAGAAGTGGGAATCGGTCTGGGAGGAGGTCGTCTATTGCTCAAGAGCCTGCCGTCAGAAGGGGCGCTCTTAGCTTCTCTTCAAATTTTATCGAAAAACGATGATATTTAAGACCCTGATTTATATAGGTTTGTAGAAATTGTGCATTGTTTTTCGATAATCACATATTGAAAAACAATAATTTCGTTGCTAGATCAATCTCGTCGGCGGCACAGAGACAAACCAGCCCCGGCAGATAACCAGCCAACCGGCACTTCAAGACCGGAACTTGCAACGAAGGAGTAATATCAGATGCAACCGCTCGCCTCCCAGACCCACCAACCCCGTCTGGACCAGACCTCGATGACCGCTGCCATGCCAGCCATCGAGAGCGCCACCGGACACGTGTCCGGCAAGGCGGCCAACGACAATACCGGCCACTGGAAGCCAACGCTTCTGGTCCAGCGCCGCCGCCGCATCAACCGGCGTATCGGTCGCACCTGGTAAGGATCAGGCGTTCCCGGCGGGGCACTCTCGTCGCACCCCAGACCCGCCTGGGAGCCCTGAAACGAACCGCCCTGCCCCGCCCGGCAGGGCGGTTTTCGCGTTCAGGAGAGGAGCGCCTTGCGCCTTACCCAGCCTGTCATGCGGAAATGCACCGGAATGAAGGTCTCGTCCTCATCGGACTCAAACAGAACAGCCGTACCCGTGGGCAGCTTCTCTTCAAGCTTGCGGGCCACTCTTGGATCACTCGCGCCTGACTTTCGCATGATCGCAACGGCGAGGTCATGAAGGCCAGGATTGTGGCCGATCACGATGAGGGTTGAACACGCGTTCGCCGCTTGTGCGACAAGGTCTGTGAGGGTGGGAACACTGGCGAGATAGAGACTGTCAGACAGCTTTACATCGCACGCTGGAAACACCTCATGGACATGGCGCCAGGTTTCACGGGTGCGCCGCGCGGTCGAGACCAGTGCATGATCCGGCGCCCATCCAATGGCATCAAGTTGAGCAGCTACGGTCTCTGCATCCTGATGGCCGCGCTCGACGAGTTTGCGGTCGCGGTCCGACAGGCCCTCATGCCAGATTTCCGTCTTGGCGTGCCGCAGAAGGATCAGACGTCTCATGCGAGCTGGCCGGCCCCGGCAGCCTTAGTAAAATTAAAGACCGAAATCAGCACCCGAAACTTGTCCTCTCGCCCGCCAGAGCCAATGTGAGTTCGCGAAGATATAGCAATCAACGGAGAATGCCATGAGCCTTCTGCTAGGTGATACCGCACCGGATTTCGAGGCCGAAACAACTGAAGGCAAGATCAGCTTTCACGACTGGATCGGCGATGACTGGGTTGTCTTTCTCTCCCACCCTGCAGACTTCACCCCCGTCTGCACCACAGAGATCGGCTACACGGCGAAACTCAAGGACAAGCTGGCCGAGCGCGGCGCCAAGGCGATCGTGATTTCTGCCGACAGCCTTGAGGACCACAAGAACTGGATCAAGGATGTCGAGGAAACACAGGGCGCCAAGGTGGAATTTCCGCTGATCGCCGACCCTGACCGCAAGGTCGCGACCCTCTACAACATGATCCATCCCAATGCCGATGCGAAAGTGACTGTGCGGGCCGTCTATGTGATCGACCCGAACAAGAAGATCCGCGCCTCGATCATCTATCCGCCGAGCGCCGGGCGCAATTTCGATGAGATCCTGCGCCTGATCGACAGCCTGCAACTGACCGATGGCTACAAGGTGGCGACACCTGTGAACTGGCAGGTCGGTGAGGATGTCATCATCGTGCCGAGCGTCTCCGATGAGGACGCCGACAAGATGTTTCCGAAGGGCTACAAGACGATCAAGCCTTATCTGCGCACCACGCCGCAGCCGGATAAATAAACACCCTGCGCAAGCAAAAAGAAAAGCCGCTCCGGAAAACCGGGGCGGCTTTTTTCTGTCTGACCCTCTCGCCTAACGGCTGAACATGCGGATCAGCTTCTGGCTGGGGGTGAGGGAGCGGCGCTTGAGGCCAAGCTTGCGGCGCAGATTTTGCGGCGCCCCATAAACCGCTTTCAGCCTTTTCAGGCGTTTGAGCGTCTGGGTCGAGCGGCTGGAATTCAGTTTCCCGGCGATGGTGAACCTCCTTCGATTTTTCTACACCTTATCACAGATGCGGGCCCTTTCGAAGACAACCGGCGAGATGACAGAAAAACGTCACGCCATAGACGCAAATCTGTTGAGGACTCGCATCATAGACGAATCATGCCCGCGCTCCCTCATGTTCAGTCGCTGTCCCGGCCCGGCGGCCGCACGCCGAACGACGACCGCGCAAATGGGGCCGCGGGGACCTCAAGCGGGCATGCATGGGTCATCGATGGCGCCACGGGCGTGGGCGAGACAAACTATATCAGCGGCGCGGGCAGCGATGCGGCCTGGCTCGCGGCACGGCTGGATGAACTGTTCGCGCAGCTGCCGCAGACGACTGAACCGCTGCGGGTTGCCATGCGCCGGATCATAGGGCGCGTACGCGACGACTATCTCGTCGAAACCGCGCGCCTGTCGGTCCCCGACTATGCCATTCCCTCCGCCGCCGCGCTCTATTGCGGCTGGGAGCAGAGCGGCCACCGCCTGCACCTTCGGTTCTCAGGTCTGGGCGATTGCACCGCCATTGTCCGCGAATCGAGCGGCCTGCTGCACATTGTCGGCGATCTCGCCGATGGTGGGTCGGATGCGGCGGCGCTGCAAGATTTCGAGGCCTTTCGCGGCGATACAAGTGAAAGCGCCCGCGAGGCACTGCGCAGTTATCTACGTGAGCGGCGCGCCAGAATGAACCGGCCGGATGGCTACTGGATTTTTTCCATCATGCCCGAAGCGGCTAGCCACTTGAATGAGCAGACGCTCTGCCTGCGCAGCCCGGCTATCATGATCATGATGACGGACGGGTTCGCCCGCCTCATCGACCATTTCCACGCCTATACGCCGGAAACGCTTCTCGATGCGGCCATGAGCGGCGGGCTGGAGCCGCTTTACGAGGAGCTTCGCGCCCTTGAGGCGGCCGACCCCGATTGCAGGGCCGCGCCGCGCGTCAAGTCAGAGGACGATGCAAGCGCCGTCCTGGTGCGTCTGGAAGCCGATAGCTAGCTAGGCCGGCATCGTGATCTTGCCATGCACCAGGTCCGAATAGTCGGTCACGAGCGCTTCGGTCACATTCCCCGGCGTGTAGGACGCCTCACCAATGGAGCGGACGGGCGTGATTTCTGCCGCCGTGCCCGTGATGAAGCATTCGGAGAACGTCGAAAGCTCCTCAGGCATGATGGTGCGCTCGACAATCTCGATCTGGCGCGCCTTGGCGAGCTTGATCGCCGTCTGCCGGGTGATCCCGTTCAGGAAGCAGTCCGGGGTCGGCGTATGCAGGGCGCCGTCGCGCAGGAAGAAGATGTTGGCGCCGGTCGCCTCGGCCACATGACCGCGCCAGTCCAGCATCAGAGCATCGGCAAAGCCATCCTTTTCTGCCGCATGCTTGGACAGCGTGCAGATCATGTAGAGGCCCGCAGCCTTCGCCTCGCAAGGGGCGGTGGCCGGATCGGGGCGGCGCCACTGGGCATGCGTCATCGCGATGCCCTTCATCTTGTCGGCAAAATAGTCGCCCCAGTGCCAGACGGCGATGGCGACATGGATCTTGTTGTTCTGCGCCGAGACACCCATCATTTCCGACCCGCGCCAGGCGAAGGCGCGCACATAGGCATTCTCGAGACCCGATTTCGCCAGCGTTTCCTGCTTGGCCTTCTCGATCTCATCGACCGTGTAGGGCAGCTCGAAACCGAGAATGCGGGCAGAGCGGGCAAGACGTTCAGAATGCTTGCGCGATTCGAAGATATGCCCGCCATAGGCGCGCTCGCCCTCAAAGACAGAGGACGCATAATGAAGGCCGTGCGTCAGGACGTGAATCGTGGTTTCACGCCAAGGTACGAACTTGCCATCCATCCAGATGTATCCATCTCGATCATGATACGGTGTGGATGCGTCGGCCATTATTTCTCGTCCTTGCTTGAACTCTTACCGGAAAACCGTTCCATTCTCAGATTGTGGCATCCGAAGTCAACCAGAAGCCGGGCGAAACGGGGCGGGTCGACCCGCGACTCTTTCTCAGGGAGGAAGAGCTCGACAATGGTATTGCGCTCCTGCTGGCCAGTGAGCGCATCATCGCGACCATTACGCGCAAGGCCCAGAAGCCGACCGGGCTTAGCGCCACCAGCCTTAGGCTGCTCATGACCATCCGGTTCGAACCCGACCTTACGGTCAGCGAATTGCGAGACCTGACGGGGGCGACGACCCCGACCCTCGCGCGCCTTCTTGGAGAGCTCGACAAGGAATCCCTCATCGTGAAGCGCCAGGGCGGCCGCGATGCGCGCCGGCGCCGCCTGACAGTTTCACCAGAAGGCGAAGCGCTGCTGCGCCCGCTGGTCGAGCAGCTGCGCTCAGCCCTGCGCGAAGCCTACCGGGATGCAGGCGCCAACGCCGTTTCGGGGACGCGCGCTGTCCTGGAGGCCCTGACGAAATGACCGAGGCCCAGCATATACTCGTGGTTGATGATGATGACCGCATCCGCACGCTGCTGAAGAAATATCTGACCCGCAGCGGTTATCGCGTCACGGCGGCATCGGACGCGGCCAGCGCACGGAAACTGATGACGACATTCGACTTCGACCTCGGCATTCTGGACATCATGATGCCGGGCGAATCGGGCATCGATCTTCTGTCGGACCTGCGCAGGACGGGAAAGGACACCCCCGTCCTGCTGCTGACGGCGCGCGGTGAGACCAGCGACAGGATCGAAGGGCTCAAGGCCGGCGCGGACGATTATCTTGCCAAACCTTTTGAGCCGGAGGAGCTGCTCCTTCGTCTCGGTGCGATCCTTCGCCGCACGCATGTCGAGCCACCGCCGGAAGAAATCGAGATGTCGGGCCTCGTCTTCAACGCCAAACGGGGCGAGCTCACCTCCGGCGACCAGCGCGTCAGGCTGACCGAGGCGGAGCTTCAGCTTCTCTCCATGCTTGCCAGCCGCGCGGGCGAACCCGTCAGCCGGGAGGAGCTTGCCTCAAGGTCGCCCAACAGTACCGAACGCTCCATCGACGTGCAGGTCACCCGGCTTCGCCGCAAGATCGAGCCAGACCCGAAACAGCCTGTTCATATCCAGACGGTGCGCGGCGTCGGCTACCGTCTGATGCCGGACTGACAGGTCCAGCAACCCTCATCTGCGCGCTTTGCCAAACCCTCCGCCCCGGCTAAGGCTAGAGGCGAATGAAACGCCTCTTTCATCTGCGTCTTCGCGACATTACCCCACGCGGCCTCTATCCGCGTTCGGTGCTGATGGTGATCCTCCCCGTGATCCTGCTTCTGACGGCGGTGACCTATATTTTCTATGACAGCCACTGGCGCCACACCTCACGCAAGCTCAGCCAGACCATGGCAAGCGAGATCAGTTTCATGGTCGGGCTTCGCGACCGCTATCCGGACCAGTTCGACATGCTGCGCGAAGATGCGCGCCAGGAGATGCAGCTGGATGTGACCGTGCTGGAAGGTGTGAGCCTGCCGACGGAACAAAAGCAGCTTTTTTTCACCGCGCTCGATGAAATCCTTTCCCGCGAGCTCGATGTCGCCCTGGAGGAGCCGTTCTGGTTCGATATTTCCGGCTATGGCGAGACGGTTGAGATCCTTGTCCAGGACGGCAATGACGTTATCCGCTTTATCGCCGAGCGCGACCGGACCTTCTCGACCACCGGCCATATCTTTATCGTCTGGGTGATCGGGGCGAGCGGCATTCTCATTGCGCTTGCACTTGGCTTCCTGCGCAATCAGGTCCGCTCGATCCTCCGTCTCACCGAAGCGGCGAAAGCCTATGGCCGGGGCGGCGATGGCGGCGACTACCGCCCCTCAGGCGCGACAGAAATCCGCGATGCGGCCCGCGCGGTCATAAATATGCGCACGCGCCTGACCGCCTTCGCCGAGGAGCGCACCACGATGCTCGCCGGCATCAGCCACGACCTGCGAACGCCGCTCACCCGGCTGAAGCTCCAGCTCGCCATGATGGATGACTCTCCGGAACTCGAAGAGGCCCGGCAGGACATCCAGGAGATGTCGGCCATGCTGGACGAATATCTCGCTTTCGCCAGCGGAAAGGCCGGCGAGGCGCCTTCGGAGTTTCGCTTTGACACCCTTGTCAGCGAAACCGTCGCCTCGCTGGGTGGACGTGCCAGAATCCGCCAGAGTGACCCTGTCACGCTCTCCGGCCGTCAGGGGCTGATCCGGCGGGCTGTCTCCAACATCATCTCGAATGCCCAGGGCTTTGCAGACGAGGTGGAAGTGGAGGTCATGCAGGGGCCTCACCTTGTCGAGCTTATTGTCGATGATGACGGTCCCGGCATCCCCGAAGACCAGCGCGCCGATGCCTTCAAGCCTTTCCACCGGCTCGATGCCTCCCGGAACCAGAACGTACCGGGCACCGGGCTTGGCCTCTCCATCGCGCGCGACACGGCGCGACAGCATGGCGGTGACATAAGGCTGGAAGACAGCCCGCTCGGGGGCCTGCGTGTACGCCTGCGCCTGCCGCTCTGAGGGCCGCTAGAACCCGGCTGGCGTCGGCAGGCCCGGCGCACTGAGGCAGATGACCTTGAACCGGCGGCCGAGCTCTGCCGGATCGACCAGACGGCGCACACCCTCATAGATCGCCTGATCCTGAGCGGGATTGGCCTTGATAAGCGCCTGCATGCGCGCTTCTGCGCCCAGCCCCATCAGGAAGGGGCCCTGCTCGATGGGACCGGCGACATCCAGCCCGCGGGCGCGCGCCAGTCTCGCCAGCCGCCCGAAGTCGACATCCACGGTAAGGTCGCTCTCGCCCGGCATGGCTAGCGGATCCACCTGGCGGCCGTCCCTGAAAGCCCGCAGCGTGTCCCCGGGCGCGCGCTCGCTTGTCCCGTAATCGATGAAGAGAGCGCGGCCCCTCACCGATTTCAGTGCGTCCGAGAGGGTTTCACACAGCGTGTCCAGGGCGGGCTGAACTTCGACATTCGCCTGATCTGCTGCAGGCTTTACGGACAGCTCACCGGCCTTGTCGCTCGCAAGGCCGAAGGCAAGGTTGTCCGCATCGCCTGGACCGACGACCCGCTCGCGCCAGCCATCACCAGCCTGCACAAACTGGCGCGCTGGCAGGCAATCGAGCCATTCATTGGCCAGCAGCAGGAAAGGCTGCTCGCCAAGCGATTTGAATGCCCCCAGAAAATCGGGGTGAAACTGTGAAAGGCGCGCCTCCTGAGCGGCGGCATAGACCGGGCTGGCCTCATTGATCGCGAGCTGAAACCGCTGCCCGCCGCCCGCCTGACCGATGGCGCGCATCATATCGTCCATCATGGTGCCGCGTCCGGCGCCCACCTCAATCAGGGAGAAAGGGTCTGGCGCGCCCAGGATCTGCCACTCATGAAGGCTCCAGAGGCCAAGCAATTCGCCAAAAACCTGACTGATCTCAGGGGCCGTGATGAAATCGCGTCCAATGCCGGGGCGGGTGGCATAATAGCCGAACTGCGGGTCATGCAGGCAGGTATTCATATAGGCAGAGACGGGCAGTGGCCCGCCCGCCTCGATCAGTCTCAGCAGCTTGGACTTCAGCCCGCTCATACCCTCTCGGCGCCGGCAGGCGGCCGGCTAAGCCCGTACCAGACCAGCAGGACACCGCCGATCCACATCGGCAGGGAAAGAAGCTGGCCCATCGTGACCCAGTCCGGCAGCACGCCCATGGTAAAGCTGTCAGGCTCCCGGAACTGTTCTGAAATTGTACGGCCCGCCGCATAGAAGAGCAGGAAGATGCCGGCCGCCAGACCGCGGCGTTTCAACAGGCCGAACCTCCAGACCAGAATGGAGATCACAAGGAATGGCAGGAGCCCCTCAAGGAAGGCTTCGTAAAGCTGGCTCGGATGGCGCGGCATTTCCGGCTGGCACAGCCGGTAGGCCGGGTTCTGGTCGCGGCAATACACCCATTCATTGGCCGCCCAGTCATAGGCCGAAGGTGTGCCGCCCGTATTGGCCTCGGGAAAGATCATGCCGATCGGTGCATCCGTATGGCGGCCATAAAGCTCTGCATTGATGAAATTCGCGCAACGGCCGAAGAATATGCCGATGGGCGCCACCACGCCCGCGATATCGGCCAGCGGAAAGAGTTTCAGTCCCCGCATCTTTGCCGAAACCAGGATGGCGATGGCGACCCCTAGAAGGCCGCCATGGAAGGACATGCCCCCTTCCCAGATGCGCAGCAGGCTCCACGGGTCGCGTTGGACGGTCTCGAACTGGAAGGGCAGCTGATAGAAAAAGATATAGCCAATCCGCCCGCCAAGGATCACGCCCAGCGTCACATAGAACAGGATATCGTCGATATCGTCGGGCGTCGCCGGGCTTGTCCCACCCCAGAGGCGTTCGCGCTTGACCAGCATGACCGCATAGCGCCAGCCCAGAATGAGACCCGCGATATAGGCCAGCGCATACCAGCGGATCGGAAAGCCGCCAATCTCGACCAGCGCCGGATCGAACTCCGGAAAACTGAGGGCTGCTGTATAGAGTGCGTGCATCGCCTGCCTTTTCCCGTGGCTCGCCGTCGTCTATCTGTAGACCGATACCGGCTAGTCTCTCCCCATAGTCGCGGCAAGGAGTAACCGCATGGCCAATACAAATCCACTACTCGATGAGCTTGCAGGCTTCATGACAGGCGCGATGGGCGCGGCCCGCTCGGCTGGCGAGGAAGCGCGTACCGCCATGCAGTCGCGGGTCCGCGAATTCGTGGCAGACATGGACCTTGTCGAACGCGACGAGGTTGAAGCGCTGCGCGCCATCGCCATCAGCGCGCTGGAAAAGGTCGAAGCGCTCGAAAAGCGTGTCGAGGCTCTGGAAAAGACATCCGGCTGATCAGCGGAAATCCCCGGCAAGCCGCATGCTCTTCATAAGGGCATGCACCGCCTGTCCCGTTTCCAGCGACAGGTCTTCAAGCGCGGCCCGCGTGATCTGGGCGCGTATGATGGCTCCGCCAACCTCAAGATCGATGAGGACTTCGGCGCTTATATCCTTCGAGACGATACGATGGACGTGAGCGGGAAGCACATTGCGGATCGAAACCGGCCCCGGCGGGCGAAGCGCAATAGCGACATCACGCGCATCGATGAACAGGCGCACCGTTTCGCCTGACCTCGCGTCTCTGGCTGCGGGCAGATAGACCGGCACATCGCCAATCGTGAGCCGCATCAGGCCGCCACCCTCCTCCACAGACTGGATCCTGGCCTCGACCAGAGAGGCCGGGCCCGCCGCATCCGACAGCGGCCCGAGATCGAGGGTTCGGGAGACCTCTGCGACCGGCCCACTCGCGGACACCTGCCCACTATCGATCACGACGATTTGCGAGGCGAGAGCGGCAACTTCCTCCAGATCATGACTGACATACAGCACCGGACAGCGTGACCGCTCGGGCAGCTCACGCAGATAGGGCAGAATGGCCCGGCGTGCCGCCCGGTCGAGGCCAGTCAGCGGCTCATCCAGCAGCAGAAGGTCCGGACAGGAAAGGATTGCCCGCGTCAGGGCGACCCGGCGGCTTTCCCCACCAGAAAGCGATGCCGCGGGCCGCTCAAGCAAAGACCCTATGCCGGAAGCCTCAACAGCCGTCTCGAAATCCGGGCTGCGACCCGCCCTGGCAGCCCGGCGGGCGGCAAAATCCAGATTCCCCCGCACATCGAGATGGCTGAACAGGCGGACATCCTGAAAGACATAGGCAACATTGCGCCGATGGGCGGAAAGCACATTCCCTGCCGCGCTATCGAACCAGACAGCATCCCCAAACCGGATACACCCCTCATCTGGCAGCTCCAGCCCCGCAATGGCGCGCAGCAGGGTTGTCTTGCCGCTGCCGCTCGGCCCGAATACCGCGGTCACACCATCAAGCAGCAGCGTTTTGTCGACCTCCAGCTTAAAACCGGGGCGGCGCAGCTTGAAGTCGAGATGAAGCAGGTCAGCTGACACGGAGACGGTAGCTCCTGTTGAGGGCATAGACCCCGACAAGCGTCACGAAGGCGAAGGCGAGCAGGCCGGCCGAGAGCACATGCGCTTCGGCATACTCAATCGACTCCACGTGTTCATAGATCGCGATCGAGATCACACGCGTGCGGTCCGGGATATTACCGCCCACCATCAGGACCACGCCAAACTCCCCGATTGTATGGGCAAAAGTCAGGACGCAGGCTGTCAGCAGCCCGCGCGCGGACTGGGGCAGGAGCACATGCAGTATCGCATCGAGCGGCGAGGCACGAAGCGTTGCCGCCGCTTCCAGCGGGCCCCGCCCGACCGCCTCGAAGGCCGATTGAAGCGGCTGAACCATGAAAGGCAGCGAATAGACGATGGAGCCGATCACCAGACCCGCAAAGGAAAAGCTCAGCGTACCGCCCGTCAGGCTGCCCCAGATGCCCCCGAGGGGCGCGTCCGGGTTCATGAGAAGAAGGAGATAGAAACCGATCACTGTTGGCGGCAGGACAAGCGGAAGCGCCGTCACCGCTTCGATGACGGGTTTGAAGCGGGAGTCTGTATAGGCAAGCCACAGGGCGAGCGGCAGGCCGATCATCAAAAGGATCACCGTCGTGACACCCGCAAGCTGCAGGCTCAGAATGACGGGCCCGAGATCAGGCATCGGGACCTATATCCGCATACCCATAGCTACGGATGATCGCCTGCGACTTTTCACTGCGCAGGAAGTTGATGAACTGCAGCGCGCCCTGATTGGCTGCGGCGTGGCGCATGAGGACAAGGTCCTGCCGGATCGGCTCATGCAGCTCCCCCGGCACCCGCCAGATGGCGCCCGTTTCCGCCCGCTCTCCCTGGGCCAGCTGGGAGGCCGCCACGAAGCCAAGCTCCGCATTTCCACTTGCCACAAGCGCGAATGCCTGCCCCACATTCTGCCCATAGACCAGTTTGCCGGCCAGCGCCTCTTCCAGCCCCAGACCAGTCAGAACCTGACGCGCAGCGGCGCCATAGGGCGCCAGATCCGGATTGGCCATCGCAAGCGCGCGAAAGTCCGCCTGCCCCAGAACCACCTCCCCATCGAAAGACGCCGCATCGCCATCGGGCATCCACAGGACAAGCTGGCCCACCGCATAAGTGAACTGGGTGCCTGACATGGCCCGGCCGCTTTCGACCAGACGGCGCGGACGCTCCCGGTCGGCGGCAAGGAAGATGTCATAAGGTGCGCCATTGTCGATCTGGGCATAGAGCTGGCCGGTCGATCCAGAAGAAATGACGAGCTCCAGTCCGGTCTCTGCCTCGAATTCCACTTCGAGCGCTTCGGCTGTGGCGAGAAAATTGGTGGCGACGGCGAGCATGACATCGCCGCGATGCGGCTGGCTGCACCCGGTCAGCAAGGCGGCTGACAGACCAAGGGCAGCGCCGACCTTTCTGATCCAGTTCAGTCCCGACATTTCAATGGTCTAGCACCCGCCCTGGTGCGCAGCAACGCTGAGTGCGCCCACGCGCACCCTGCCTTCGCACCAGCCGCGCTGTGCTGCAACTGTTCTGACCATTTGAAACCCTCACCCCCGCATGCGAGGGGAAGCTGTGCCGGGCTTCCACAAGTGAGAGGGGAAGCTAGGTTGCAGGGGCTGGTCCCCGTGTTACCGTTCCGGCCAGTGGCGATTTGCCACGCTGATTCGGAGGAAATCGCCGATGAGCCTCAATCTCGAACAATCCCGGGACTTCAATGCCGATCCGCTCGACATGGTCGAAGCGTGTCTCGAACATGCAGGCTGGGAACACCAGCGCGACGACGACTACGCCGTCCAGTGCATCGCCCAGACACGCTGGGGTGAGATGGGCGCCCTGATTGCTTCTCGGCGCGAACCCCCTGCCCTCCATTTCACCATTACGCTCGACCTGAAACCGACGGCCGCGCGGACGAACGCCATCGCCAGACTTGTGCTGATGGCAAATGAGCGCCTGTGGCTCGGCCACTTCGACTATTGGGTTGAGGACAATGTCCTTCTCTTCCGCCACACCCTGCCCATGCTGGACCGGGTCGAGCCGGAAGAAGGCGAAATCCGCGCCGTGATCGCGGCGGCAACCGATGCCGTGAACATGTTCGTTCCGGCCTTCAACTTCGTCATCTGGGCCGGCAAGACACCGGAAGAAGCCATCGACGCAGCCATGTTCGAAACCGATGGCGAGGCCTGAGTCCGGCCTCACCCTCGTTGGCGGCGGCCGTATGGGATCAGCGCTCGCTGGCGGCTGGATCAAGTCCGGCTATGAAGGCGCGATCTCAATCCATGACCCGGCACCGTCCGACCTGCTGAAGGGGTGGGCGGAGGCTGGAAAGATACACCTCAATCCGGCGCCCGCACCTGCCAATACGCTGGTGGTCGCGGTCAAACCCCAGATCTTCCCGAAGATACTGGATGACCTGCGCGCCTTTGTGGGCAAGGACACGCTCGTCCTCTCGATCATGGCGGGTATCACGCTCGACAGCCTGGCCGAAAGGCTTGGAACGGGGCGGGTCGCCCGGGCCATGCCGAATACACCCGGCCTTGTCGGCGAAGGCATGACGCTTCTCTGCCTGCCCAGCAGTGCATCCGATGAGGATGCAGCCCATCTGCGGGATCTCCTCACCCCGCTCGGCGCCGTCGAAGGCCCGATCCCCGAAGACAAGATTTCGGCCGCCACGGCCCTGTCTGGCTGCGGCCCAGCCTATGCTTTCCTGCTTGCCGAAGTCATGGCCGCTGCAGGTGAAGCCCATGGTCTCGACCGCGATCTTGCCCTCCGGCTGGCGCAGAAAACCGTACAGGGTGCTGGTGCCCTCATGATGGACAGCGACGAGCCCCCCTCCACCCTGCGCGAGAACGTCACGTCTCCGGGCGGTGTGACCAAGGCGGCGCTCGACGTCTTGATGCGCGACGGCGCCATGCCATCTCTCATGAAGGAGGCGGTTGCTGAAGCGATCAAGCGCGACCGCGAACTTTCAGGAGACTGAACCATGAGCGATGCGCGCAGAGAGATTCTCGACAAGGGCGTCGAGGCGGCCCTCCATCTTACCAAGACCATTGACTGGCGTGACCTCACCCTCAGCGCCATAGCAGAGCGGGCCAGCCTTTCGCTTGAGGATTTCCACGGTGTCGCGGACAAGGCAAAAATTTCCGACGCCGTCGAACCCTGGCTGGACCGCGCAATGAGCGAAGGGTCCACCAGCGAGGACGAAGCGCCCCGCACGCGCCTCTTCGACGTCATCATGATGCGCTTCGACAGGATGGAACAACACCGCGAGGCCCTCCTCTCGCTACAGGAGTGGCGTCAGACCCAGCCTGTCCGTATCCTCAACCTGATTGCCGCGCGTCACGAAACCGCGAACTGGGCCCTCGCCTGCGCCGGGCTTGATAGCGCCGGTGATTTTCCCAAGCCTGTGCGCAAGAGCGCCATCGCCTGGGCCCTTGCACAGGCAGAAATAGCCTGGCGCAAGGAAGACAGCAGCGACCTGTCGCGTACCATGGCCAAGCTGGATGGCGAACTTCGCAAGATGGAAGAGCGCGCCGGCTGGATCAAAGGCCGTTTTGGCCGCAAGATGCGCGACACCCCAGACCCGGCCACTGGCGCCATGTCAGAAGAGGACACGCCAGCCTTCTCCTGATGCCGGTCTGCAACACAAGGCGGCAAATCAGCGGCGCCTGAAAACCACAGGTTTTCGACGGGCTGCCCTGCAACAAATAGTTCAGAAAAGCGTCACAAGCGCGACGCAGAAAGTCCCCTATCAGGCCCCCGTCAAATCTGACTGAGGGGTTAACAATGTTCAGACACGCACTTTTGCTGACAAGCTCGTTCGCGCTTGCCGGCGTCGCCATGGGCCAGGCTGCATCGACCGATACGGATGAGGAATACAAGCTCGACACCATAACCGTGGAAGGCTCGCTTCTCTCGCGCCAGCGCGGCATCGAGGAAAAACGCGACGCGCTGCAGATCATCGAGGCGCTCGGCTCCGACGAACTCGGTCAGCTGCCGGACAAGAATGTCGGCGAAAGCCTCAATCGTCTGGCCGGTGTCAGCATGCTGGTCGAGAAGGGCGAGGGCCGCTACGTCCAGATCCGCGGCATCAATCCCTCCCTGAACAATGTCACAATCAATGGCGCCAATCTCGGCTCGCCTGAAACCGAAGGGGGCGGCCGCAACGCCCCGCTCGACATCATCGCTGGCGGCGTGCTCGGGTCTGTCCAGGTCATCAAGGCCCCGACCCCCGACATGGATGCACAGGGCATTGGCGGCACCGTGAACGTAGAAACCAAGTCGCCCTTCGACCGCACAGACGATTTCTATGGCTATCTTACAGCCCGCTACGGCTTTGAGGACATCGAGCCGAAAGCCGGCGCCTATGGCGGCGAGGATCCCTACGGCATAGATGCCACCCTCTCGGGCAAAACCATGGATGGCAAGTTTGGCTGGCTCGTCGGCGGCTCCTGGTCTGACCGCGAGTACATCGCGCCCGGTTACTATGCCGATGACTGGGTGGACTATGAGGCCGACCCCGTAACCGGTTCGGTCGGCGGTGCAGCGCCAGAGAACGTCAAGAACAACTATTACGTCATCGGCCGGGAACGGCTGAACCTCAACGGCACTGTGGAATTCCGCCCGGACGACAATTCGAAATATTTCGCGCGCGCCTTCTATGCGAGCTGGGATGAATTCCAGCACCGCAACCGTTACGAGCAGAACTTCGACACGGACGTCGTCTTCAACTCGCCGACGACAGGCACGATTGGCGAGAATCGTGTCGCGGCAAATATCCGGCTGGAAAATGCCGAGAAGGAAATCTTCACCGTGTCGGCCGGCGGCGAGAACATCTTCAATGACTTCACCCTGAATTACGAAGTCACCGCGAACCGCAACGAGATCAACGAGCCCTACTCCTACTGGGAATGGCGCACGGGCCGCATCTTCCCTGGCAGCTTTGATATCTCCGGCGACGGCGTCGTCGATATTACCCCGGATGCCGGCTCGCCAGACCGCCAGGACCCGTCCCTTTTCGACTTCCGCCGCGCCCGTTTCCAGGACTCCGACATGGAAGAAGACGGCCTCACCGGCCAGATTGACCTTCGCTGGGACATGGACGCGGTGACCTGGTTCAAGACAGGCGCCAAGGCCCGGCAGACCGATCGCAGCTGGGATTATGAGCGGACCCGCTTTGACCCCGGCAGCGCCGACCTGACACTCGCGACGTCGCCGGCCCTCACGAAGGGCGCCTTCACGAACTGTTTCGAGAAAAGCTGCGCGCCGAACCTCTTCATGGATGTCGATGCGATGGATGCCTTCCTCGCAGACCCGGCCAATGCCTCCTATTTCGAAGCCAATGATGACGACAGCTTCGTGCAGGATTTTGCGTCCGACTATGACATCACCGAGACCGTGCTTGCCGGCTATGTCATGGGCGTGCGCCAGTTTGGCCCGCTGGAGCTGATCGGCGGCGTCCGCGTCGAGGCGACCGATGTCGACTCTGAAGGTTACCTGCTTGAAGATGACGAAGCCCGGCGTATCAGTGATGGCGGCGACTATGTCACCGTACTGCCGGGCCTGCTCGCCAACTACAATGTCACGGATGCCCTCAAGGTCCGCGGCTCGGTCACCCGCGCCCTCGGGCGGCCGGACTATGACGCCATCGCGCCGCGCTCTTCCTATTCCGAAGAACTCGGCATCGCAGGCCTCTCCATCGGCAATCCCGACCTCGAAGCCCGCGTCTCCTGGAACTATGACGCCAGCATCGAATGGTACCCGAATGACCTGACGCTTCTTTCGGCGGCCGTCTTCCTGAAAGACATTTCCGATGATCTCGTCGGCCTGTCCGAGCGCTACACGACCACCGAGAGCATCAACGCCGCCCTTGCAGCGCGCGGCCTTGGCGGCGCGGTCGACACGTCGGGCGTGACAGAGCTCAACGTCTCAACCACCGTGAACGCAGGCAGCAGTGAGCTGAAAGGCCTCGAACTCATCGCCCAGACGCAGTTCGATCCCTTCCTGCCCGACACGCTGAACGGCATCGGGATCAGCGCGTCCGCCACCTTCCTTGATGGTGAGACCGAAGTAGACGGACAGACCCTGCCGCTCCTGAACCAGGCGGAGAAGACCTATTCGGTCACCGCCTTCTACCAGAACCATGGCATCGATGCCTCGGTCAGCTACGCCTATAATGACAGCTTCCTCACGGACGTGAATCTCGACGATCCGTCGGTCAATCTCGACCAGGGCGAATTCGGCCGCTGGGATGCGAGCATCTCCTACGAGCCGGTCACAGACCTCAAGCTCTTCGTTGAAGCGGTGAATATCAACAATGAGCCGACCAGCGAATTCCAGGGCGGTGACGACCGCCAGCGCACCGAATGGGAATATGTCGGCACGACCGTCTATCTGGGCCTGAGCTACGGCTTCTAGGTCCGCTCAGATACACCCGCCTGCGGCGTCCGGCCTGTCCGGGCGCCGCACCCTGTTTTTCCAGTGGAGCCCGCCATGAAACGCATCCCTGTCCTCGCTGTCCTGCTTCTCCCGGTGGCCTGCGCCGCGGCCGAGCCGCCGGCGTCCATTCCCTCATGGCAGGTCGAGCCATATGAGGCGCCCGCCATCCAGTCGCTGAGTGCGGTGACCCTTCGCGTCTATGACGCGCCCGAAGCCGATCAGGGCGTCACCGCGGATGCCACCCATTTCTACCCCGTCGACAATTCCGTCATCGGCAAGTACCGCATCGATACCGGCGAGCTTGTCGCCCGTTTCGCTGCGCCCTCGCACGGCCTTCTGCGTCACATGAACTCCTGCAAGAGCGTCTCCGGCGACCGTCTGCGCTGCGCAAATTCAAACTACTCCCTCACCCCGATGGGCTCCTCAGTGGAGTATTTCGACACGGTCACCATGAGCCATGCGGGTACACACTCCCTTGGTATGACGGAGGAAGGCTCCCTCACCTGGGTGGACGATATTGAGGGCGGCTACATTACCGGCTTTGCCCATTATGGCGGCAATGGCGGCCTTGCCTTCAAGGACGCGACCTTTTCCAGCGTGGTCACCTACACTCGCGACTGGCAACGCACCGGCGGCTGGCTTTTCCCGCAATCGGCCATCGACCGCATGGCGCCCTATGCCGCATCCGGCGGCGCTATTGGTCCGGACGGCTTGCTTTACATACTCGGCCATGACCGCCCGGAACTCTACGTCCTCGCCAGACCCGCGATGGGTCCGGTCATGATTCATGTCGCGACAATCACCCTGGAGGCCGAAGGCCAGGCCTTTGACTTTGCCGCCGATGGTAGCCGGACCATTTTCGCGATTGACCGGCGGCAGGGGAAAGTACGCACCATCGCCTTGCCCGACGTGCCTCTGAACGACCCGGCAATGCGGCGCTTCCGCTAGGACCGGCCCTGCAAGCGGCGTTTTCTTTTGTGCTCATTCCGCATTACATCGCGCTTATGAGCACCGTCCCCCACATCTTCGCCCCGCACCTGGCCAGCATGAAAGGCATTCGCCATGGCTTCTTTAGCCGGCGCGGCGGGGTGTCGGAGGGGATCTATGACAGCCTGAATGTCGGGCCCGGTTCGGACGACCGTCCAAAGGCCGTGACGCGGAACCGGGCGATTGTCGCAGAAACCATTGGCGCGTCTGGGCCTGAAAATCTGCTCTCCTGCTATCAGGTCCACTCCGATACGGCCATCCTTGCGACGATGCCTTGGGATGAGGAAAACAGACCAAAGGCCGATGGCATGGTCTGCAATGTGCCGGGCATCGCGCTCTGCATCCTGACGGCGGACTGTGTGCCGGTGCTTTTTGCCGACCGCAAGGCCAGCGTCATTGGCGCCTGTCATGCCGGGTGGAAAGGGGCGCTTGGCGGCATCTGCGAGGCGACCATCGCCAAGATGGAAGAGACCGGCGCGAGCCGCAAGGACATCTACGCCGCCGTCGGCCCCTGTATAGGCCAGAAAAGCTATGAAGTCGGCCCGGAATTCCGCGACACTTTCCTGAAGGAGGCGCCCTGGAGCGCGAACCTCTTCCATCCGGGCGAAGGCGACCGTTTCCACTTCAATATCGAGACCTTCGTGAAGAACCGTCTCGTCAAAGCGGGCCTCGCCTTCGTCGATGTCATCGGCCACGACACCTGCGAGCTGGAGGACATGTACTTCTCCAACCGCCGCCGCAATCACCGCGATGAGCCCGATTATGGCCGGCAGGGATCTGTCATCATGCTGGAAGGCTGATAAAAGCCTGCACCCTTTTCCTTGCGACTCTCGCGCCCTTGCGCCAAAAGCACGTCGAAACCGATCTCAGGAGAAGGCTGCTCTCGCGATGAAACTCATTACCTGCAATGCCAACCGCCCCCTCGCCGAAGCTATTGCAGATCATCTCGACTGCCCGCTCTCCAAGGCTGAAATCAAGAATTTCGCCGACGACGAAATCTTCGTGCGGATCAATGAGAATGTCCGCGGCGAAGACGTCTTCCTGATACAGTCGACCTCCAAACCCGCCAATGACAATCTCATGGAGTTGCTGATCGCCATCGACGCGCTGGCCCGCGCCTCGGCAGATCGCATCACCGCTGTTATCCCCTATTTCGGCTATGCGCGTCAGGACCGCAAAACCGATGGCCGCACACCGATCTCGGCCAAGCTGGTCGCCAATCTCATTTCCACCGCGGGCGCAGATCGCGTCCTCACCATGGACCTGCACGCCGGCCAGATTCAGGGCTTCTTCGATGTGCCGACCGACAATCTCGTCGCCATGCCGGTCATCGAGGACGATATCCGCACCACCCATAATGGCGCCGACCTAATGGTCGTCTCGCCGGATGTGGGCGGGGTGGTGCGTGCCCGTAACCTCGCAAACCGTCTCGGCTGCGATCTTGCCATTGTCGACAAGCGCCGTCCGGAAGCGGGCAAGTCGGAAGTCATGAACATTATCGGCGACGTGACCGACCGGCGCTGCATCCTGGTCGACGATATCTGCGACTCGGGCGGTACGCTGGTGAATGCGGCCAAAGCCCTCAAAGAAGCCGGGGCGACGGGCGTCAGCGCCTATGTCACCCATGGCGTGCTGTCCAACAATGCGGTCAAGCGGATCGAGGATTCCGTCATGGAGGAGATTGTCATCTGCGACACGATCCGCCCGACCGAGGAAGACTTCAAGTCCGGCAGTTTGCGCGTGCTCTCTGTCGCGCCGCTTCTGGGCGAAGCCATCCGCCGCATCGCCAACAATGAGAGTGTCTCGAAACTCTTCGACTGATTTGTAATGTCGCCAGCCGCCCGCTGGCCGGAACGTCCAGCCCCTTCTTCGTGTTGGTAAAGCAACATATCCAGCAAGAAGGAAGGGCCAAGAAATGGCTGACAGTCAGCGACTGAGCGACATGCTCATCACGATCAATCCCTCCAATGGCGAGGAGCTTGAACGCTATCCCTATATGAGCGATGGCGATTTCAACGACACCATCGAGAAGTGCCACGAAGCCTTCCTTGAATGGCGCCACGAGACGCCGGAGCACCGCGCAGAGATCATCAAAAAGATTGGTGAAGGTCTCAAATCGAAGAAGACCGAACTCACCCGCATGATGACTAATGAGATGGGCAAGGTCCTCAAGCAGGGCGAAGCCGAAATGGATCTCTGCATCGGCATCTGCGACTGGACGGCCGAGAATGGGTCGAAGGAACTCAGGAATGAAGAGCGCGAACTGCCGAATGGCGGAAAGGGCATCATCACCTATTCGCCTATCGGCGTGATCTATGGCATCCAGCCCTGGAATTTCCCCGCCTATCAGGTGGTCCGCTATGCCATCGCCAACCTGATGGCTGGCAATGGCGTTCTGCTGAAGCACGCCGAGTCGGTCACTGGCTCAGGCCTGATGCTTGAGAAGATTTTCCGCGATGCAGGTCTGCCGGAGAACCTCTTCTCTGTCCTGCGCATCACACACGACCAGTCCGACAAGGTCATCGACCACAAGCTGGTGCGCGGTGTCACGCTCACGGGCAGCGCCTCTGCCGGCCAGATCATCGCCAAGAAAGCCGGCGAAAAGCTCAAGAAGACCGTGCTCGAGCTTGGCTCCAATGACGCCTATATCGTGCTTGACGATGCCGACCTCGAAAACGCGGTCAGGCAGTGCGTGACCGGCCGGGTCTTCAATAATGGTGAGACCTGTGTCGCCGCCAAACGCTTCATCGTTGTCGATGCCATCTACGACCAGTTCCGCGATGCCTTCGTGAAGGCCATGAAGGACGTCAAGATGGGCGACCCGCTCAACAATGAAGGCGATATCGGCCCCATGGCGCGCGAGGATCTTCGCGACGATCTGCACGAGCAGGTCGAAAAGAGCGTCAAGAACGGCGCCAAGGTTCTCTGCGGCGGCGAGAAGCCGTCCGATGCGGGCTGGTGGTACCCGGCAACGGTGCTGGATGAGGTCAAACCCGGCCAGCCGGCCTATGATGATGAGCTGTTTGGCCCTGTGGCTGCGCTTATCCGCGCCAAGGATGCAGACGATGCCATGCGGATCGCCAATGACAGCCGGTTCGGTCTCGGCGGCGGTATCTTCACCGGCGACAATGACCGCGCCATCGAGATGGCTGAGAAGTATTTCGATACCGGTATGGTGTTCATCAACGGCTTCGGCCTTGCCCAGCCCAACATGCCGTTCGGCGGCGTCAAGGATTCCGGCTATGGCCGCGAACATGGCGGCTTTGGCATGAAGGAGTTCGTCAACGTCAAGGCCATCAACATCATGGGCTAGGCCTCCGGCGAAGACCTGACACAAGGGGCCGCTGATCCATCCGGGTCAGCGGCCCTTTCAGTTGGCCGGTTGCGAAGCCAGGCCCGCTGGTGTAAGGCCCCCGCTTCGAAAGGGCGGCGCGAGGCCGTGCCTGTCAGGCTGTCACCGACCGGAAAGAGACCGGCGGCGGACTTCAGGGCGAAAGGAAAAGAAAATGTCGGAAAAACTGAATTACAACGTCCAGATCCGTGAGCGGATTGGCAAGGGCGGTGCACGCGAAGCCCGCCGTAACGGCATGGTGCCGGGCGTCCTCTATGGTGGCGGCGAAGATCCGGTGGCTGTGAGCCTCAAGCTCAACGAAGTCATCAAAGGCATTAATTCCGGCCACTTCCTGACCTCCACGGCTAACCTCGTTCATGACGGCAAGAAGCAGCTTGTGATCCCGCAGGCGATCCAGCTTCACCCGGTCACCGACATGCCGGTGCACGTTGACCTTTACCGCGTCAACGCCAGCCAGATCATTGCCGTCGAAGTGCCAGTCCACTTCACCAATGAAGAAGAAGCCCCGGGCATCAAGGAAGGCGGCGCACTGAATATCGTCCGCTTTGCTGTTGAGCTGAACGTTCGCGCCGACAGCATTCCTGACTCCCTCGAGGCGGATCTCACCGGCCTCGAAATCGGCGACAACGTCAAGATTTCCGACATCAAGCTGCCGGAAGGCGCCGAGCCGACCATCACCGACCGCGACTTCACCATCGCAACTATTGTCGGCCAGATGGCTGAAGTCGTCGAAGAGGACGAAGAAGAGCTCGAGGCCGACGACGTCGAAGCCATCAATCAGTCCGATGAGGATGGTGAAGGCGAAGCCGAGGGCGACGCTGAAGGCGAAGACGAATCCAAGGAATAGTCCGAAAGCTGACGGGCCGGCTGAAAGGCCAGCCCGTCACTTCGGGCGCCGGTCCCACGGAGCCTGTCATGCATATCCTTGCGGGACAGGGAAATCCTGGCGCAAAATATGCCGGAAACCGGCACAATCTCGGCTTCATGGTCCTCGACCGGATCGCTGCCGACCATGGCTTCGGCCCGTGGAAATCGCGCTTCCAGAGCGAGGCGTCCGAAGGCACGCTGCAGACCGCTAATGGACCGGTCAAGCTGCTGCTCCTCAAACCCCAGACCTATTACAATGAAAGCGGACGCGCCGCAGGTGAGGCGGCCCGCTTCTACAAGCTCTCGCCTGAAGATGTGACGGTCTTCCACGACGAGATTGACCTTGCGCCCGGCCGACTGCGCGTGAAACGCGGCGGCGGGCATTCCGGTAACAATGGCATCCGCTCCATGCTCGCCCATCTCTCGCCGGAGGTACGCCGCATCCGCCTTGGGGTTGGCCATCCCGGCGACAAGTCGCTGGTCATGCCCTATGTGCTGGCCGATTTTGCCAAGGCGGAAAAAGACTGGGTCGAAGCCCTGCTAGACGCGTGCTCACGCGCCCTGCCGCTTCTCTTTGAAGGCAATGAAGACCGCTATCAGAGCGAAGTCATGCGCCTTGCCCCGGCCCCAAAACGCGACCCGAAACAGACCAGCTAGTCGCTGCCGCCTGTCTCATTCTCGCCTGCGCCGGCCTCCTCGTCGGCCAGCAATGAGCCATGGATGAGCGAACGCGGCACCTGGCCTGCCGGACAGGCCTCGACCACATTACGGATACCGGCCTGGGCCACAGAGGAGCCCGCCTGGACAGGCGAGGTACCGAACAGGCCTGCCAGAACCAGCATTCCCGCCACCACCAGCCCTGTTGATCCCAGCATGAAAAGACTGGTGCCGCCGCGCCCTGACATGTTGTCGGCAAACTCGACCTCCGGCCGCGGCGGGTTCAGCTCGATCTTGTGACCGGCCGAGGCGTCCGCAATCTGCGCCGTCGCGGCGGCGCTGGCGACGGCTGCCGTCGCCGCAGCGCGGTTGGCGCGGCCTGTCTGGGAGAGCGGATCATTGGGGTGCGCCTCGCGCCAGGCTGCCTTACCCGCTTCATCGCTGGCCTTGAGCGCCATCCAGTCGCCAAGATCGCTGCGCCCTTCCTTTTCGCCCAGCGTCTCCACCAGTTCGCGGAACGGCTCCGGCGTGCTGCGGGCCGTCAGGCCTGAAAGGTCAAACCGGTCATCCTTGTCGAACGGATCATCCGGCAGCGTGCCGTCCAGATCTGCCTGCACAAGCGCGTCGCCGCGTGAGCGGGCGAGATGCGCCATGGCATGGACCCAGTCGCTGTCCGGCTTGCTGGTGTCGCAGGAGTGTTTCGACCAGAGGACCAGGACACTCACGGCCTTGTTACAGTCGCTGAGGTCTCTTGCGCTTGGCGTCTTGTGCGTCCGGTTGGCGTCGTGGCGCACGCGGAATTTCAGCGCGCGCAGCCGCCTTGCAATAATCGTTGCCTTGTCGCGGTCCCCGATTGCCGAGACCAGCAGGACGTCAAAAGCCATAGACACTCTCTTTCGAACCGGGGCCTGTTTACGCAAAGACCTATCCTGTAAGCAACCGAATACCAGCCCGGTCCCACATTGCCCCCTGTTCTAAAGATGAAAATGCGCTATGCCGCGCGCCAGACCGGGCCAGCCCGGCATCAACTGGACGAAGGAGCGCGCACATGGGTTTCAAATGCGGGATCGTCGGCCTGCCGAATGTCGGCAAGTCCACCCTCTTCAACGCCCTGACCCAGACGGCCGCCGCGCAGGCCGCCAACTATCCCTTCTGCACGATCGAGCCCAATGTCGGCGAGGTCGCCGTGCCAGAACCGCGCCTGGAAAAACTGGCCAAGGTCGCTGGCTCCAAGGAAATCATCCCGGCGCGCATGAACTTTGTTGATATCGCAGGTCTGGTCGAGGGCGCATCAAAAGGCGAAGGTCTCGGCAACCAGTTCCTTGCCAATATCCGCGAGACCGACGCCATCCTCTATGTGCTGCGCTGCTTTGAGGATGATGACATCACCCACGTCGCCGGCCGCGTCGATCCCATCGCAGACCTCGATATCGTCGAGACCGAGCTGATGATCGCCGATATGGAAAGCCTCGAAAAGCGCCGCGCCGGCGTCGAAAAGAAAGCCAAGTCCGGCGAGAAGGAGGCCAAGGAAACGCTCGCCCTTCTCGACCTTGCATTGGCCGAACTGCATGAAGGCCGCCCGGCCCGCATGGCGGATGTCCCCAAAGAGGACATGAAGGCCTGGCGCATGCTCCAGCTTCTGACCGCCAAGCCCGTCCTCCTCGTCGCCAATGTCGACGAGGACAGCGCCGCCACCGGCAACAAATACTCCGACATGGTGATGGAACGCGCCGAAAAGGAAGGCGCCGAAGCCGTCGTCATCTCCGCCCAGATCGAAGCTGAAATGGCCGTGCTCGACCCGGCAGAGCGCGCTGAATTCCTTGAAATGCAGGGCCTCGAAGAGCCCGGCCTCAACCGCCTGATCCATTCCGGCTACAAGCTTCTCGGCCTGCAGACCTATTTCACGGTCGGCCCCAAGGAAGCGCGCGCCTGGACCATCCGCGAAGGCTGGACGGCCCCGCAAGCCGCCGGCGTCATCCATGGCGACTTCGAAAAGGGCTTCATCCGCGCCGAAACCATCGCCTTTGACGATTTCATCGCGAACAATGGTGAAGCCGGGGCGAAAGAAGCCGGCAAGATGCGCCAGGAAGGCAAGGAATACATCGTCAAGGAAGGCGACGTCCTGCATTTCCGCTTTAACGTGTAGCGAAACGTGGAAAATTAGGCGTCTGGAAGGGCTTGGCGGATCCTAAACGGCTTCTACCATCACGCCCATGCCCCAGCTTCTCATCGTCTATTTCTCCCGCACCGGCGGCGCCGGACAGATGGCGAAGGCCGCCCATGAGGCCGCGCAGTCCGAAGAGGGCTGCGAGACCATCCTGAAATTTGCAACCGAGGCCGGCCCGGACGACCTCCTCGATGCGGATGGCTACATCTTCTGCGCACCGGAAAACCTCGCCGCGATTGCCGGTGGCATGAAGGAATTCTTTGACCGCTCCTATTATGAGGTGCTGGGAAAGATCGAGGGCCGCCCCTACGCCCAGATGATCTGCGCAGGCTCTGACGGTGAAAACGCGATGCGCCAGACCGCCCGCATTGCACAAGGCTGGCGACTGAAAATCGCGCAGGAGCCCTTCATCGTCTGCACGCATGCCCAGACAAAGGAAGACATCCTCGCCGACAAGACAATCAGCGAGGACGAGTTGAACAAATGCCGCGAGCTTGGCGAAGCCATGGCGGCTGGTCTGGCGATGGGGGTCTTCTGACCACCTCATCTGCCCGGGCGGAAGCTCATCCTGGACCAGTCGAAGGGTGAAGCGTCAAATCCCCCCGCACGCCTAATCGCTCTTCGGCTCCCGCCCGAACTGCTTGCGCAGCTCATCCTTTGCCTCTTCCAGCCGGTCGCGATCCTTTTTGGAGAGATTGCTGCCTGCCCGGTTGATATGAAATGTCAGCATCGACATCGCCGAGGCATAGGGCGATGATTTGCGCTTGCCACTCTTTTCCGCCGACCGCTTGAGCGAAGCGGCAATCTCGGCCGGGTCCTCCTTGGTAAAGACACTGTCTTCCAGATTGAGCGCGTCGCTCTTCCCGGTCACGTCCTGTGACCAATTCTCCTTGCCAGATGTCATGGACACCTCCTTTGCAAAGAAAACCAACGGCAGCATGGAAGCCCCGTTCCGCAGGCGCTGACGCGACCCGCTATCGCGCCTTGTCCGCCCCCTGATGAAGCGACAGCACGTGCCCATCCGGATCGGTAAAGTCAGCCGTCAGGCCGCCATCCGGCGCATGGGACACCGGCGTCACAATCGTCACCCCCTTTGAGGCCAGCCCCTCCACGACGGCGTCAATGCCCCCTTCGCCAAGGTCGAACACAATAACGGGGCTGTCCCCTCGCTTGCCCTCCATCTGGAAAAAGACAAGGCTCACACCATTCGCAAGCTCGGCCATGAGCCAGTCTGCTCCGCCGGCTTCTCCCGGCTCGCCTGGCATCCGCGTAATCTCAAGGCCCAGCGTCTCGCCATAGAAACCTTCCGTCCTGTCGATGTCGGCGACATAGAACACAATGGCGCCGAGTCCTGTCTGCTTGAGCATGATGTCCTCCTCGTGATGGGTGCTCAGCCTCTATGTTGCCGCGCGCCATCTTTCTGTGAGCAGGCAAGGACAAAGAAATGTCCGTCCGGGTCGTGACTGGCGAGAAAGCCGTCCCGTTTGCCAAACCGCTCCAGCATCGTTCGCCGCATCACGCCAAATGGCAAGGCGCCCTGAAGTGTAAGATCCACGTCTGGCGCACGGTCTATCGCCCGCTTCAGCTGCGATATTCTCTGGCGCAGCGCCGCATCCGAGAGCCCCAGCAACCAGCCGATCTCGGCCCGCGTCGCCCCGTTGAGCGAGAGAAGCGCTGTAACCCGCAGCGACCGCGGCAGCGCGGTGAGGTCTGGGCCGGCCCCCTCACTGCCAGCCCCATCCCCTCTTTCATTCGCCCACCGCGTCTCCCGCGCCCGCTGGCGTAAAGCGCCGCGCGAAGTCATCCGCGCCTTGTTACGCAGAACGCCGCGCAGCCAGGCTTGTGTCTCCGGCGACGTAAAATCGGTCCGCCCGGCCTCCACGGCTGCAAGACAGGCCGCCTGGACAAGGTCGTCGGCCTCATCACGGCGCCCGGCATGACGCCGCGCCGCCACCCTCAACTCTCTCACCCAGCTCTCACTCATCACCCCGCCCCGGCGCGCCGCCTGTCACGCCGTATCTGGACGCGCGCATTTGTTCCCCCTATGTTCAGACTTTCCGCCCCAAGGTCAAGCACCGAATCGGATTAGGAGAAAGCCATGGAAGCCTTCGTCACAATCGGATCGGTCGGGCTCGACCTCATTCACCTTGTCCTGGTGCTGGCCGTGATCGGTCTGGCGGTCGGCCTGTTTGTCGTTCGCGGCCAGCTTGAGGCGCGCGCCGCCAATGCCCGGCGCGATCTGGAATATGCTGAAGACACAGCCGACACCCTGAAAGCCGAGCGCGACGATCTCCGCCAGCAGCTGAAGACGCAGTCCGTCGTCGCCGAACAGGCCCGGATCGACCTCGCAAAGGCCGAAGCGCGCAGTGAGGAGGACGAGAAGAAGTTCGCAGAACTTGCCCAGGGCGTCCTTCGCCGCGCCAATAGCCAGTTCCTCGAACTCGCTGACGAGCATTTCAAACGCCACAAGGAAGGCGCGCAGACAAACCTCAAAGAACTGATGACACCGATCACCAAGAACCTTGAGGAGTTTGCAAAGAAGGTTTCGGAAATCGAGAAAGTCCGCGCCGACGACAAATCGGTCCTGCAGGAACAGGTCAAAGCCATTGGCGAAAGCCTGAAAGTCCATACCAGCGAGACCAACAAGCTGGTCAGCGCCCTCTCGGCCCCGCGCGGCGGCGGGCGTTGGGGGGAAACGACGCTGCGCAACGTAATGGAGCATGCCGGGCTCTCGGCCCATTGCGACTTTTCCGAACAGGTACACGGCGAGACCGAAAGCGGGCGCCAGCGCCCGGACGTCGTGATCAAACTGCCCGGCGGCCGCGAGATCGTCATCGACTCCAAGGTCTCACTTGAAGACTATCTCAAAGCCCTGGATGAGAGCGACCCGGCCCGCCGCGACGCCTATATGCGCGCCCATGCCCGCAAGGTGCGCGACCATATCAAGACACTTGGCTCAAAGGACTATCAAAGCGCCTTTTCCCAACGCGTGGACTTTGTTGCCCTCTTCATTCCAGGCGAGAGCTTCTATGTCGCCGCGCTCGAGCATGAGCCGGATCTGTTTGACTTTGCCGCCGCAAGACAGGTTATCGTCGTCACGCCGTCCACCCTCCTCGCCCTTGCCAAAGCCGTCGCCTATGGCTGGCGCCAGGAACAGGCCACCGAAAACGCAAAGAAAGCCGCGGAGCTTGGCCGCGACCTCTATTCGCGCCTCACAACGCTTGGTGGCCATGTGGAGAAGATGGGCAAGTCGCTCAATTCTGCTGTCGACGCCTATAACAAGATGGGCTCCAGCCTCACCTCCCGCGTCCTGCCGGCCGCCCGGAAGTTCGAGGACCTCCAGATCGCGCCGCCGGAAAAATCCGTGCCCGAGATCGAAAGTATCGAAAAGCGGGCCACCCTGCCAGACCGCACGGGCGAGCTGGAATTCGACCAGACCGAAGACTAGGCCCTCAACGCGTCAGCAGCGCCCCGGCGTTGATTTTGCCGCCTTCTCCTCCTAAATTCCGGCTATGGCTATTCGCGAAATTCTGACCGTCCCGGACCCGCGTCTGAAGGAAGTTTCCACGCCCGTCGAAGGCGGCGTCACCGATGAGCTTCGCGCGCTCATGGATGACATGTTGGAAACCATGTATGACGCGCCCGGTATCGGCCTTGCGGCGATCCAGATCGGCGTGCCCAAGCGCGTCATCGTGATGGACCTTGCCGGCCCTGAGGAAGAGCCGCAGCCGCGCTATTTCGTGAACCCGGAAATCCTGCCGCTGACCGAGGATCTTGCCCCCTATGAAGAGGGCTGCCTTTCCGTACCGGACGTGTTCGACGAGGTCGAGCGCCCGACCCGCTGCCGCGTGAAATACCTTGATTACAATGGCAAGGAAGTCGATGAGATCGCCGAGGGCATGTACGCCGTCTGCATCCAGCACGAGATGGACCACCTCGAAGGCACGCTCTTCATCGACCACCTCTCGCGCCTGAAACGCCAGCGCGCCGTCGACAAAGTGAAGAAGGCCAAGCGCTTTGCTGACAAAGCCGCCAAATCGAAATCGAAAAGCGCGGCCTGATGGGCCGGCTGTTCGCAAGGGCCTGGGTCCGCTGGACCTTTGTGATGATTATAGCAGCGCTCATCGTGATTATTTGCGCTGGCAATGGCCTCTCCGGAAACGGTATAGCTGGGGCGATGCGCTAGGGCCGCACAGCCTTGACAACCCCTCCCTAGGCCCCACCGCTTTCCCCTTGGGCAATCAGCGCAGGCCCTTCACTCGCCGAGCGCCCTGACTTAAAGCCGAAAGCAGCTGAAAAAGAGGGATGTGCCCCATGAAAGCCGTTGTCGCTGAAACGCTTGAGTCGCTCGAAAGTTATGCCTTCAAGGACGTCGACAAACCTGAGCCGAAGAAGGGTCAGGTCGTCATCCGCGTCGCGGCCTGCGGCGTCGGCTATGTGGATGCCCTCGTCGCGCTTGGACGCTATCAGGTAAAACCGCCCTTGCCGCACACGCCCGGCCGGGAACTCGCCGGGATTGTGGAGACGGTGGGCGAAGGCGTCACGAATGTGAAACCCGGTGACCGGGTCATGACGATGGCAGCCAACGGGTTCGCCGAATACGCGCTGGCCCAGGCGGCCATGGTCATTCCCGTTCCTGAGACGCTTGAATTTACCGAAGCGGCAAGCCTGCCCCTGAACTACCTGACCGCCTCTCACGGGCTGAAGGACCGCGCTGCGCTGGCAGAGGGTGAGACAGTCCTCATCTTCGGCGCGGCCGGCGGCGTCGGCTCGGCCGCCATCCAGGTTGCCAAGGCCCTTGGCGCCCGCGTCATCGCGGCCGCCTCCACTGAAGAGAAGCGGGCGTTTACCCTCGCGCACGGTGCTGACGAGGCAATCGATACAGACACCGATGGCTGGCGGGACCGTCTCAAGGCGCTAACCGGGGGCAAAGGCCCGGACGTTGTCTTCGACCCTGTCTGTGGACCGCTATTTGAAGCGGCCTTCCGCTCACTGAAATGGCGCGGGCGTCACATGGTGGTTGGCTTTGTCGGCGGACCGATCCCGGCCCTGCCGTCCAACCTGACCCTGATGAAGGGCGCGGCCCTAATGGGTGTCGATGTCCGTCAGCACATGGAGTACGAGCTCCCTCAGGCGATCGCCACCCTGAAGGAGCTTGCCGCCTGGGCTGGCGAGGGCAAGATCAAGCCGCCGGTCGGGAGTATTTATCCGTTCGACCAGTTCGGCGAGGCCATGGTTTCGGCCCTTTCGGGCAAGGGGACCGGAAAGGTCGTGCTGGAAGTCGCCGCCAATCCTGGTGTCTAGGGCAGTCGGCAGCCTGTCGCTTTGCAAGGACCGGATTTGCCGATAAATCCGCGCCCATGAGCCAAAAACTCCGTATCGCCTTTATGGGAAGCCCGGATTTCTCCGTGCCCGTCCTCGCCGCCCTGATCGAGGCGGGCCATGAGGTCGCCTGCGTCTATTCCCAGCCGCCGCGCCCTGCCGGACGCGGCAAGAAGCTGACCCCGACCCCAGTGCATCGCTATGCCGAGGAACAGGGCATCGAGGTACGCACGCCCAGATCGCTCAAGGGCGATGATGAGCAGGCCGCTTTTGCTGAGCTGGGCCTCGATGCGGCTGTGGTGGTCGCCTATGGCCTCATCCTGCCGCAAGCCGTTCTGGATGCGCCCCGGCTTGGCTGCATGAACATTCACGCCTCCCTCCTGCCACGCTGGCGCGGCGCTGCGCCTATCCAGCGCGCCATCATGGCTGGCGACAAGGTGACCGGCGTGCAGGCCATGATGATGGAAGCCGGGCTCGACACCGGCCCCGTCCTCGCCAGTGAGACCACTGAAATCGCACCGGATGAAACTGGCGGCAGCCTGCATGACCGTCTCTCAAGCCTTGGGGCGCAGCTTGCTCCCCGCGCCCTTGAAGGGCTCGCCGGGGGCATGCTGATGCCAGAACCGCAAAGCGATGACGGGGTGACCTATGCGTCCAAACTCACGGCTGCCGACCAGCGTATCGACTGGGCCGGCCCTGCTCCGAAAATCGACCAGCAGATCCGCGGCCTGTCGCCCTTTCCGGGCGCCTTTTTTCACTGGACGCCGCCCGGCGAAGAGACACCGTTGCGTATCAAGGCGCTCATGAGCGAATATGTGGACCAGGCCCATGACGAAGCGCCGGGAACACTTCTGGACGATGCTCTTCTGGTCGCCTGCGGCGGAGGCAAGGCCGTGCGGCTGACGCGGCTGCAGAAACCGGGATCGCGCGCAATGGACGCCGATGATTTCCTGCGCGGCAACAAGGTCGAAGCCGGAGCGCGCTTCCAATGAGACCGGCCATCCGCGCCGCACAGGCAGGCGATCTCGACGCCATCGCCGCGCTCAACACAGCCGCTTTCGCCAGCGATGACGAAGGCCGGATCGTGCGCCAGCTGGCAAGCGATGGCGATAGCCTTGTCTCTCTCGTCGCCGAAGACTCCGATGGACGGCTGATCGGCCATATCGAATTCTTCCGCATTCTCGTGAACGGCAAGGATGTCGCCGCAGGCCTCGGCCCCATGTGCGCCCTGCCCGGCCAGCAGAAACGCGGCATCGGCTATGGCCTTATCAAGACGGGCATGCCGGAGGTGGAAGCGCTCGGCCGCCAGCTCGTCTTCGTACTGGGCCACAAGGACTATTATCCCCGCTTCGGCTTCAACCCCGCCGTCGCCGCGCGCTATGAGGCGCCATGGTCCGGCGAGGCCTTCATGGCCATCGAGCTTAGCGAAACCGCCCCGCGATCCGGAACGCTCACCTACCCCCGCGCCTTCACGGAGACAGAATGAGCCAGCGTCTTCGCCTCCTTATCGAATATGACGGCCGCCCCTTCTATGGCTGGCAGCGGCAGGAAGGCCAGCCCACCGTTCAGGGTGCACTGGAACGCGCCGCCGCGGCGCTGAATGGCGGCGAGCCTGTCCTTGTCCAGGGCGCCGGCCGCACCGATGCTGGCGTCCATGCCACCGGACAGGTTGCCCACCTCACCCTCTCGACCCCGCGCCCCGTCCGGAAACTGCCGGACGCGCTCAACTATCATTTGCGCCCGAACCCCATCGCCGTACTGGCCGTCGAGGAAGTCGATGAAAGCTTCCATGCCCGCTTCAGCGCCACGGGCCGCGCCTATCGCTATCTCATCCAGACCCGGCGCGCTCACCTGACCTTTGATCGCGGCCTTGTCTGGCGCACGCCTTTCGATCTTGATGTGCATGCCATGCAGGAAGCAGCCCAGTACCTTCTCGGCGAACATGACTTCACCACTTTCCGCGATGCCGCCTGCCAGGCCAAGAGCCCGGTGAAGACGCTCGACACGCTGGAAGTCTTCCGCCTTGCCGACCGGATCGAGATCACGACCACGGCCCGCAGTTTCCTGCACCGCCAGGTACGCTCCATCACGGGCAGCCTGGTCGAAGTCGGCCGCGGCATGCACGAGCCCGGCTGGGTGAAGGAGATCCTTGAGGCGCGCGACCGCACCGCCTGCGGCCCTGTCGCCCCGGCGGACGGGCTCTATCTCGAGCGCGTCATGTATGATGAGGAGATCTGAGATGGACCGGCGGCGGATTGTCATTTCCGGCTGTTCGTCCGGCGGCAAATCCACCCTTCTTGCGGAACTCGCCACGCGTGGCTTTCGCACCGTGGAGGAGCCCGGCCGCAACATTGTCCGCGAAGCGCTGGAGACCGGCTCGGATGCCCTGCCCTGGAAAAATCCGGTGGCCTTTGTCGAGAAGGCCGTGATACAGGCCCGCTCCAGTCTTGAGGCTCACGCCCCCCATGACGGGCCGGTTTTCTTCGACCGTTCCGCCATCGATGCGCTTGCCCATCTCGACCGGCTTTCGATCCAGATCCCGCAGGCACTGAGATCGGCAGGGCAGACCTGCATCTATGCCCGCCCCGTCTTCATGGCGCCGCCCTGGCCTGACCTCTATGAGCAGGATGAGGAACGCCCTCTCCCCTTCGAAGACGCGGTGCGTGAATATAACTGGCTGTGCCTTGCCTATCCGTCGCGCGGGCACCGCCTCATCCACCTGCCGAAAGCCAGCACGCCAGCGCGCGCCGATTTCATGCTGCGCAGTCTCGGCCTACCGCTTCGTGCCAGCTAGTAGCCACGCCTCACATCGACATCCGGCGCGGGCCAGTCCCCGGCCAGCACACCGTCCAGCAACTCCGCCAGCCTGTAAGCCCCGTCTTCATCAAGGGTCAGGCCGGAGACATGAGGGGTGATGGTGACCTGATCATGCTTCCAGAGCCAGTGCCCCTTTTCCAGCGGCTCATCGCGAAAGACGTCAAGCACGGCATGGCTTACCTGTCCGGCCTCTAGCGCGCGCCGCAGCGCCGCCTCGTCCAGCGTCGCCCCACGCCCGACATTGATAAACAAGCCCCCCTGAAGCGCAGCGAAAACCTCAGTATTCAGGGCGCCATCGGTCTCTTCTGTGAAGGGAAGCGCCGCCACCAGCACATCGAGCCGGTCGCCAGCTTGCAGCTCATCCAGCCGTTTGACCGTCTCAAAGCCGCCGCTGGGCCGGCCAGAGCGCGAAAAGCCTGTAACCTTGCCTCCCAGCGCAGACAGGGCACGCGTCACACCGCTCCCGATGGAGCCGGTGCCGATCACCCCGATACGCGTTTCGAACAGATAGGCCGGCGCTGCGCGCTCGCGGTCCCAGTCCTCACTAACCTGAAGCGCCCGCCGCACTGCCATCTTCTGAAGATGCGCCAGCGTATAGGCCGCGCAGTATTCGCCGATCTGTTCGCCCATCCGGCCTGTCGTGCGGGTCACCAGAGGAACATTGGCGGCGCCTTCCAGCCGCTTGCATATGGCATCGACGCCTGCGCCGATGGAGTGCACCCACTGATAGCCAGAGAGGTCCTCATCATCCGGCGTGTGAAACGTCACGAGGATGCGCAGCTTTCGCGCCGTTTTGAGCGGCGCCCTTGTCACCTCGATCTCTGGAAAGCGTTCTTTCAGAACCGGCTCCAGCGCATCGGCCTTGGCCGTGTTGAGGCGGATCGCAATATCGCTCTGGCGCAGTGGACCGTCCGGCAGCTCAGTCAAACTTGCTTCTCCATTTTCCAGTTATGCATGGCCACCCCCTCTATCTCGAAGTCGCGGCGCATCACCATTCTATAGCCCGCCCGCTCGAATACGGGCCTCGCTGTTTCGCTTGCCTCGGCATGCAGCCGGGAAAGACCCGCCTGCCGTGCAGCCCCGTCGATCGCGGCCAGCAGCAAGCTGGCAACGCCCCGGCCTGCCTGCGCGGGATGGCAATAGAGCATATCGACGTGGCCGTCGGCCTCCATGTCGCTGAACGCCACCGGCTTATCCTTCACATCCACCGCGATAAAGGTTGTCCGGCCATCGCCATACATGGCGCCCAGCCGCGCAGCGCTGACACGCGGGCCCGCCCACGCCTCTATCTGTTCTGGGGAATAGTGCCGCGCGCCCATGCTGCGTATCGCGGCCTGGAAGATATCAAAAAGGTGAGGCTCATCATCTGGCCGGTAGGGTCTGATTTCCAATTCATCTTCTCCCCGGTGCCATTTAAGGGTCTGCCCCCTCTCCCCTCCACCCCGGTCCAACATGGGAGCAAGGTGATAGGACCTATTTCGCGCAGGTGATTGTCAAACTTCGCCCCTGTCCACACAATGTCGAAAAGCAAAGATAATGGGAGGAAACAATGCCGGCCATGGACATACGACCCTTAGAAGGTGTCGGAGCCGAGATTACGGGTGTCGATCTCAAAGCCCTCAGCAGAGCTGAAGAAACAGCCATTCGAGACGCTTTCGCCGAGCAGGGCGTCATTTTCTTCCGCGACCAGTCGCTCAGCGAGGAAGACCATATCGCCTTCGCGCAGCGGTTCGGGCAGATCAATGTGAACCGCTTCTTCGCCGCTCATCCCGATTATCCGCAGATCGCCATGGTCGCCAAGGATGTTGGCGATACCGACAATATTGGCGGCGGCTGGCACACCGACCACTCCTATGACGAAATTCCCGCCCTCGGCTCTGTTCTTGTGGCACGGGAGCTCCCGAAGACCGGCGGCGACACAAGATTTGCCTCCATGTACCGGGCCTATGAAACGCTTCCAGATGAGCTCAAGCGCGCGGTCGAAGGCAAGCGCGCCATCCATTCAGCCCGCCACATCTTCGGGGGTCAGGACGACAGCTACTATTCGCAGTCTGACGCGGGCCGCGGGCGGATTGGAAATGCCGATGCTGTCGAAACGCTGAGCGATGTCGCCCACCCTCTCATCATCACCCACCCCTTGAGCGGGAAGAAAGCCCTCTTTGTGAACCCGGCTTTCACCATCGGCATTGACGGAATGGACGAGGCTGGCGGCAAGGCGCTGCTCCAGAAGCTCTTCGCGCATGCCATGCGCGAGGAACACACCTGCCGCTTCAAATGGGAGCCGGGCTCGGTGGCCTTCTGGGACAACCGCTCGACCTGGCACTGGGCCCTCAATGACTATCAGGGCCAGCGCCGCGTGATGCACCGTATCACGATAGAGGGTGTGAGCCGCTGAACTAGCCGGCGCGCCTCAGGACTGGCGGATCGTCTCCAGAAGCAGCTCCAGCGCCTCACGCGCAAAGAGGCGCATATTTGTTACGCGGTCACTGAGGCCGGTTTCCAGTGTGCGCGATATCTCCGTGCCCTCCCCGACAAGAGCAACGCAAGTGTGTCCGGCCGCATCGCCATAGCCATTGCCGGACGGGCCAGCCGCGCCCGTCTCGCAGAGGCCCCAATCCGCACGCAGACGCTCGCGCATCTGCCCGGCCATGAAACGCGCATAAGGCTCACTGGACGAGCGCATGTCGCCGATGTCTTCCTTCGACAGCCCCATCAATCCCTTGAAGGCCGCAGGCGCGTAGATAACCCCGCCGCCCCTGAAATAGGCCGATGCCCCTGACTGCGCGAGCAGCGCCGCCGACACCAGCCCGCCACTGGAGGATTCCGAAACGCCAATCGTCTGGCGGCGCGCCTTGAGGATGGTGCCGATCTCCTCGGCAAGGGGAAGCAAATCATTCATGCCGTCATGAAGCAGCCCGGCACGGCATTTGGCAAGCTTCCCTCCGCCATCTTGCACCGGGGCCTGCCTTCACGCATCTAGTCGGATAAAAAGGAGGAAGACCCAGACATGCGCTATTTTGAAGACCTCGAACCGGGCACGCTTACGCACTCGCCCCGCGCCTACAAGGTGACCCGCGAAGAGGTGATCGACTTCGCTTCAAAATACGACCCCCAGCCCTTCCACCTTGATGACGAGGCCGCAAAACAGACCTTCTTCGGCCGGCTCTCGGCGTCTGGCTGGCATACCGCCGCCATGACGATGCGCCTCATGGTCGAGACCATGCAGCAGGGTGAGCCGCAGGCCGGTCTTGGCTCTCCCGGCGTCGATGAACTGAAATGGATCAAGCCGGTCTATCCAGGTGACGAGATCCGCCTTGAGATGGAAATGCTGTCCAAGCGGCGTATGAAATCGCGTCCCGACATGGGCCTCACGCGCTCAGAGAACCGGGTCTACAACCAGAATGACGAACTGGTGATGCGCTTCATTGGCAATGGCCTTATCAAGGTGCGTAATCCCGACGCCCCGATTGAGGACGAGCCCGCCGCATGAGTACACCTGAGGATATCCGCGCACAGCAAAAATCGCATTGGGACGGCCAGGGCGGCCAGACATGGGTCGAGGCCCAGGCCGTCATGGACACCATGTTCTCCGCCATTGAGGACCAGCTGGCGGAAACGGCCCGCGAAAGCCGCGCCAATCATATCCTCGACATCGGATGCGGCACGGGTGCTGTGACGCTCGCGGCAGCCCGCGCCGCGCCTGCCGCCCGCCTCACCGGCATAGACATTTCCGGCCCGATGCTCGCACTCGCCCGCCAGCGCGCCGAAGCTGCCGGTCTTGAAGCCCGTTTCATCAAGGCTGACGCCGAAGCCCATGATTTCGGCGAGGACCAGTTCGGCTGTCTGCTCTCGCGCTTCGGCGTCATGTTTTTCGCAGAGCCGGTGCGCGCCTTCGCAAATCTTCGCTCCACCGCCGCCCCGCGTGCCGGCATGCATCTCTATGCCTGGCGCAGCCCGGCAGAAAACGCCTTCATGACAACGGCCACCCGCGCCGCCGCGCCCTATCTCGACGACATGCCAAAGCGTGAGAAGAACGCCCCCGGCCAGTTCGGCTTTGAGGATGACGCTTATGTCCGCAGCATACTGGACCAGGCCGGCTGGACTGGCATCGAGATCACGCCTGAAGATTTCCCCTGCAGCTTCCCAGAGAGCGACCTCCCGCTCTTTACAGACAAGCTCGGCCCCCTGCCGCGTCTACTTGAGATGAACCCGCAGGCACACCGCGATGCGCTCCAGGCAGCCGTGCGCGAGGCCTATGACCCTTTCATCGAAGACGGCATGGTTCGCTATACTGCCAGCTGCTGGTCGATCCGCGCCCGCAACAGCTAGCCAGATACCCCGCCGGAACACTGGGGCGGCAGGTGCATTCAGCAAGGGTACTCCGGCCGGGCTGAAGGGACGCACACCATCTCGACACATATCGCTATCATTGTCTTCCTGACAGCGACCTTCGTCGTCGCGCTGGCCGGTATCCGTATCATTTCCACCGCTGACAGGCTGGCAGACCGGACCGGTCTCGGCGAAGCGGTCTTCGGCGGCGTCCTTCTCGGCGCCAGTACCTCGCTCTCCGGTATCGTTACATCGCTGACCGCGGCCTCTCAGGGCATGGCCTCACTGGCTGTCTCGAATGCCGTCGGCGGTATCGCCGCGCAGACATCCTTCCTTGTCATCGCTGACATGATCTACAAGCGGGTCAATCTCGAACACGCCGCAGCCGACGCCAACAATATGCTGATGGCCGCCATGCTCGTCCTCCTGATGAGCCTGCCGCTCGCCGCCAATTATGCGCCTGAAGTCGCCCTCTTCGGCATCCACCCGGTCTCCATCCTGCTCTTCGCGGTCTACTTTTTCGGCACGCGTGCCGCCGTCCAGCTGCGGGACCGACCGATGTGGCGCCCGCGCCAGACCAATGAGACGCGCGACGATGAGCCGGATGAAGCCGAAGCCCAGATCCACAGCCTGCCCGTCATGATCGCCATCTTTGTCGGCCTCAGCCTGGTGCTCGCGGCCTGCGGCTTTGCCATTGCCGAAAGCGGCGCGGTCATCTCGGCGAATCTCGGCATCTCGCAAACCGTGGTCGGCGGCCTGCTCACGGCTGTCGCGACCTCCCTGCCGGAACTTGTGACGACGCTCGCCGCCGTGCGCCGCGGCGCGCTTCAGCTCGCCGTCGGCGGCATCATCGGCGGCAACACCTTTGACGTGCTCTTCCTCTCGCTCTCCGACATCGCCTATCGCGAGGGCTCGATCTATCATGCGATGACGCAGGCCGACGCGCTGATGCTGATCGGCGCGACCGTCATCACCACCATCCTTCTGATGGGGCTCATCCTGCGCGAACGCCGCGGCATCGGCGTCGAAGGCCTCGGCATCCTTGCCGCCTATGTTGGCCTCATGGCGATACAGGTCTCAACCGGCTAGCGCGTTCAGGGCCGCGCATCTTCCAGATCACCGCGCAGGAAGGCGCGCATGTCGCCCGCGACCGCCTCAAGCGATGGCTCATGAAGATACATCATATGGCCTGCCGGGTAGTAGCTCATCGTGACCCGATCCTGCGGAATGCCATAGCGCGCAAAGGTGATCTCCGCGTCGAAGAAGGGCGTGATCATGTCGTAATAGCCATTCGCCACCCAGACCTCGAGCGCGCCATTGCGGCGCATCGCGGTGGTCAGCTGGCGTGCGGAATTGACATAGCTCGGCTCCCCGCTGCCATCCTCAGGCCCGAACCTCCAGCCCTCACCGGCCTCGCGGCTGGAGGTGATATACGGCCGGTCCATCTCCACCTTGAGCTCATCGATGAGATACTGGTTCATCAGCGCCGAATAGGCTGAGGAGACGAAATAGCTCGCCGCATCCCCTTCCGGGCGCTCGGCGACATCATCGGCTTCATCGCCCGCATAGCGCCCATCCAGCCGCCCGATGGCGAGGCCCTGATCGCGCAGCAGCTCCTTCTGGAAACGCGGCATCAGGATGCGAAGGTCCGAGCGCTCGATATAGACCGGGTCCAGCCCCGTGAAATAGGCCAGCCGGTCCCGGATACGGTCATGCTCTGCCGCGCTCAGCCCCGCCCCCTTGAGCAGCGCCGGCGCATACTCGTCGCGCGCAAAGGCCCGCGCTTCGGCCAGGAACTCCGCCTGTGGTACGCCCTGGCCCGCACGCCCATGATACTGGGCCGCCGCTGCCATGCTCGGCAGATAGGTGATATAGGAATAGACATTGTCATGGACCGAGGTTGATCCCTCATAATCCAGCGCCTGTGAGATCAGGAGAAGACCGTTGAGGGCGATGTTCACATCGCCCGTCGTCAGATCCTCGGCGATATAGGCCGCCCGTGTGGTGCCGAAACTCTCCCCGATCAGGTATTTCGGTGCATTCCAGCGCCCATGCGTGTTCAGCCAGAGACGGATGAACTCCCCGATAGAGCCCTTGTCGCCATCCTCATTCCAGTAATCCTTGCCCTCGCCCTTGCCGATGGCGCGGCTGAATCCCGTGCCGACCGGGTCGATGAAAACCAGATCGGTCACGTCCAGCAGGCTCAGCGGATTATCCACCATGCGGTAGGGGGCGGCCCCATCATCCGCGTCCGCATTGCTCGCCACGACAGCGCGCTTGGGCCCCAGCAGCCCCAGATGCAGCCAGACCGACGCCGACCCCGGTCCGCCATTGAACACGAAAGCCACCGGGCGGTCCGCGCCCGCATCTTCCTTGATATAGGAGATCGTGAAGAGGCTCGCCGCCGGCTCATCCTCTTCATTGGTGATATAGGTCTCCCCCGCCTCGACCCGGTAGGAGATGCGCTTGCCATTGAAGGTCCCGCTATGCGTGGTCTCGAACATGACGGGGTCGGGAATTGGCTTCTCCGTCCCGCTTGCAGCTTCCACCGCCGCCTCGTCGCCGCTCTCCTGCGCGCAGGCCAGACCCGCAACCGACATCGCCACCAGGCACGCCATCACCAGTTTACGCATTCCATATCCCTCAATTGCGTGAGGGCCGACTGTCCCAACATCCGCCGTCAGCTGCAAGCGCGATCACGGGCGACAAATTGCGCCCGCCGGTCATACCTTAGCTGATACGCGGTTCAGGCTCAGATACCCGCGCCGGGTCGAAGCGTTTGCGATAGGTGAAGGGCGCGACCCCGGCGATATCGCGAAACGCCGTGCGGAAGGTCTCGACAGAGCCAAAGCCGCACTGGTCGGCAATGTCCGACAGGCCGATCCCTGTCTTCTCAAGCAGGCGCATGGCCCGCATTACCCGTTCGCGCCGCAGCCATTTCAGCGGCGTCGTCCCCGTCCCCTCGCGAAAGCGGCGCAGGAAAGTGCGCCCGCTCATGCCCGCGACATCCGCCATGTCCGCAATATCGATGGGCTCATGAAGATGCTCCCGGGCCCAGTCGAGCACACCTGCCACAGACTGGCCCGCCCGCTCCTGATAGGGCGCCTCGATATATTGTGACTGGCCGCCTTCGCGGTGCGGCGGCGTGACAAGGCTGCGGGCGATGCGGTTGGCGATCTCGCCGCCATAGTCGCGCCGGATGATGTGCAGGCTGCAATCAACCGCGGCGCTTGAGCCGGCAGAAGTAATCACGTCGCCATCATCGACATAAAGGACATCGTCGACCAGCTGGATGTCGGGAAATTCCTGCGCCATCAGCGAAAAATTGCGCCAGTGCGTGGTCGCCCGCCTGCGGCTGAGCACCCCGGCATGTGCAAGGACGAAACTTCCCGTGCAGAATGCCACCAGCCGCGCGCCACTGGCGGCGGCCACGCGGACCGCGTCCAGCATATCTTCCGGGGGGCGTTCGCTGGCATCGCGCCAGGCCGGAATGATGATCGTGTCGGCCTCGGCAGCAATGTCATAGCCGTGATCGGGCTGCAGCGTCATTCCGCCCAGGCTGCGGATGGGCGCGGAGGGGCCCGCCACGGCAAAATCATACCAGCCGACATCCAGTATTTCCGGACGCGACCAGCCGAAGATCTCAACCGCGATCCCGAATTCCAGAGGCCAGAGCTGGTCATAGGCCAGCACGACCACACGGTGCGCCTTGCCGGAAACCACCCCACTCATGACACACCCCGCCGGTCGAAAACGACGCGAAGCGATTTGGCGAAAAATGACCACATGATGTCTTTATCGCCAATACCCGCTGCCGGTTCAACCCCTCATCTTTCCAGCATCGAAGCCAGATACCCCCGGAAAGGATCAGGACATGGCAAATATCGGACGCAGAACAGGTCTCGGCCTCACAGCCACCGCCGCAGCTTTCCTCGCGATCTCAGCCTTCGCGCGCGCGCCAGGCGGCGCCCCGGACCGCAGCCCGGCCGACCGCGTGCAGGATCAGATGGTCCTCGCCCTCGCCTGTCACGAAACCGGACAGAAAAATGAAGCCCGCGACGCGCTGGAAGCCGCGCTTCGGCTCGATCCGGACTATGCCCCTGCCCTGACCCTGATGGCGCATTATCACCATCGCGGCCCGCAGGCGAAATGAGTAGCCTCACTTTCCGATCATCCCCTCAAGGCCCATTATCAGACGGGCCGGGTCATAGGCCCGCCCGCCATTGAACACGACCACAACTTCACGAATAATGGATGGATCGGCCTCAAGATTTCCATTTAGAAGCACGAGCTCAGCGCGGCGGCCAGTTTGCACGCCACCAATTTCTTTCCCCAGACCGAGTGCATCGGCCCCATTCTGGCTCATGATTTTCAGCACGTCCTGCGTTGAAAATCCGGCTTCGCGCAGCAGTTCAAAATTTCGCTGATCACCCAATCCCGGCAAAACATGGCGCCCCGTATCGGGCCCCGCAAGCAAGGTACCACCGGCCTTAACAAAGCGGCGCTCGAAGCTAAGCAAAAGCCCCCAATAAGCCTCAGAGATGGCCGGGGTCACGTCCATTCCGGCCATAGCCTCAGTGCGTTGACGGGAGGCTTCAGCAAGATGGGGCGCCAGCAGGTCAAGAACCCGGTCATCGGCCTGCGGGCGCTGGGGAAACCGCGATTCCTGAATGGCGAGTGTAGAGGTCAGCGCAACGTTCTTTTCCACCAGAATAGAGATAAGCTCGTCCAGCCTTGGATCATTCACGGCCAGTTCCGCCTTTGCATCGACGCTCGGAATGCATACGCCTTTTGACTTTTCCGCAACGAAATCGCTGGCCGGGTGCAGGCCATGCTCGATGGAATCGATGCCCATCCGGGCCGCCTCTTCATACGTTATCGAGCAGAGATGCCCTGCAACCCTCAGCCCTCGCTTGTGAGCCTGTTCGATGATGATCTCGGCGATCACTGGATCGGTGTGCCGGTAAAGCTTGATCGTGCTGACCCCGCGTCCTGCCCACTCATCGACGAAGCGCCTTGCGGCAAGTTCGTCGAGCGGCTTCTCCATCGGGCCATTTCCGCCCGGCCCGGTGATATAAGGCGCAGATGACGCGATGCGCGGGCCCGGCGCCAGTCCAGCTTCGATGTCTCGCTGCAAGGCAAGTTCGCCGATAGGGTCCGCGCTACCAGCGGTCTGGATGGTGGTGACGCCGGACGCCAGATAAAGGCGCGCCGCCTCAGCGGCCATTGAGGGTGCACCCGGCATGTGCAGGTGATTGTGCATCCCCACAAGTCCGGGGATCAGTGTTTTGCCGTGCCCGGCCACCACTATTGTGCCTTCTGAAGCCTCTAACGATCCGGCAGGCGCGACCCTGGCGATCCAGCCATTAAGGAGGAGGACATCGTAAGTGTCCCCGGCGGTCCCATTGCCGACATCCACGAGTTTCACGCCTTCGATCAGGAAGTTTTCACCCTGATATGCGAGATAGCTTTCCAGCGGATCGCCGTCTTCTGAAGTTTGAGCTTGCGACAGCGGCAAGCTGACGAGCAGGACGGCGAAACTGATCACAAGTCTGGCAAACACGGCACACTCTTCAGCTTCAACAGGCCTGAAGCGTGAACTTTGACCGGCTTCGCAGCAAGCTCAAGCTTCTGAGTTCAGTCCAGCCGCACCATGACGAAATCATTCCGCGTGCCCTCACAGCCGCAATCGCCGGGGTGGACACAGGGCGCGTGCCAGCTGCCTTCATAGCGATTGCCATCTGCAACCGCCGTGCCGGTGCAATGAAAACGATAGGCCTTGAGCAGTCCTTCATGGACCTGCAGGTCGAGGCTGACCTCGCTATCGGTCATCTCGCCTTCAATGTCGGCGGGACGGCTCGGAAGCTCCTGGCCTTTCGCACCGATGGCAATCTGCGTCTGCCCGGCAAATTGCGCGCCGATCCGGAAGAAGTCCGCCACCGCCTTGATCGCGCCCACCCCGATCATCTTTGTCCGGATCGTCAGCCGCAATTCCCAACGGCCATTCGGCTCTGGCTGCGCATCGCCGACCAGCGCCTGCGCCTTGGTGCGCTCAATCGTGTCTGCGATGTGCCCCTCCTCATGACCTGTCGCAATCTGGAATACGTTCCACTGTCATCGACCTGTCAGGATAACCATACACCAGTCTCAAGTCGAATTCAGGAGAGCGTGCATTTATCTCTGCGGCTCTGTCGAGAACCATCTCTCGGTCCGGCCAGTCGGTCAGCAGCAAACCCGGATAGATATTTTTGAAATAGCGCTCGTCGGGCATGAAGTAGCTATAGCGGGTCTTTATGCGGAGTCCGGTATGACCATCGATCTCCACCGCCCCAGCGAGACAGCTGGGTCTTAATTGCGCCAGCGGGACATAAAGCATCTCTTCCGGCACGCCGATCTCTTCATAAAAGCCTGCCTCGAGTGCAGGATCAGCATCGCTTTCGGGTGATCGAAGGCGCGGCCCCGTCAGCAGATTGGTCGCCATCTGCGTATCGTGCATCGCAACAATCGAGTTCTCACGAAGCGCCACCCGGCGAGCGCCAAGCATCACAAACTGAGAACAGGCAGACATGCAAATACCATCCACATAGAGATCGATATCCTGACCATTCAGATAACGCCCCAGACGGACACCGGCTTTCGTGAAGCCCCCGAGACTGTCGATCAGGAGTTTATCGAAATATCCCGTCTCCAGCGCGCGGATCGCCAGGTCGACAGTCTCATCATTGATCTGACCGCAGAAGCGCAGCGTGGAGGGGCCGGCAATGCTGACCGTACGGCCGGACGGACATGGCGTGCCAGCCTGCAACGGATAGCTGACACCGGCAGCCTCACCCGCAGCCGGCGCGACTGCGCCCGGCAGGCAAACAAGCATCAGGGCAGGAAGGCTCACCCTTACGAAACTTTGGATTGTATCAATCACGCGCCAGAATTTGAAACGGCGCGCGCGGTCGATCAAGGCCGCAGCAGCTCGTTGATACCCACCTTGCTGCGCGTGCGCTCGTCCACCGTCTTGATGATCACCGCGCAATAGAGGCCCGGCCCCTTGCCATCCGCGGCCGGCATGCTCCCTGGCACGATCACAGAATAAGGCGGCACTTCGCCCATCACGACTTCGCCCGTCGTGCGGTGCACGATCTTGGTCGACTGCGACAGGAAGGTGCCCATGGCGAGCACGGAGCCTTCGCGCACGATCACGCCTTCGGCGACTTCGGCGCGCGCGCCGATGAAGCAATTGTCCTCAATGATGGTCGGGTTTGCCTGCAGCGGCTCAAGCACGCCGCCAATCCCGGCGCCGCCCGACAGGTGCACGCCCTTGCCAATCTGCGCGCAGGAGCCGACGGTCGCCCAGGTGTCGACCATGGTGCCCTCATCGACATAGGCGCCGATATTCACGAATGACGGCATCAGCACCACACCGGACGCGATATAGGAGCCGCGCCGCGCCACAGCGTTCGGCACAGCCCGCAGGCCAGACTCGGCAAAGTCCTTCTCGCTCCAGCCATCGAATTTGCTCGGCACCTTGTCCCACCAGGTCGAGCCGTCCGGGCCGCCCTTGATCGGGCCATTGGCGTTGAGGCGGAAAGAGAGAAGCACCGCCTTCTTCAGCCACTGATGAACCATCCAGTCGCCATCTGCGCCCTTTTCCGCAACGCGCGCCTTGCCGCTGTCCAGCATGGCGAGCGCCTCTTCGACAGCATCGCGCACCTCGCCCTTGGTCTCGGTCGAGACGTTTGCGCGGTCTTCCCACGCCTGTTCAATCGCGGTTTCAAGGGCTGCAGTCATGGCGGTCTCCGTCCTGTTCTTATAGCCCGCGTCTTCAAGCGCGATTGAGCGTTCTGGGCAAGGGCCTGCGATGTGACTTCCGCCTGTACTTCCGGCCTAAAGCGGCTCAACCATGCGGAAGGTGTCGCGCAGATAGGTCACGAAAACAGGGCTCACGCCCTCAGCTTCCATATGCGCCACCGAAACCGGCGTCTGCGGCGCCATATAACCGGCGTCAGCCTCCACACGCCTGGGCAGGTCGTGATGCAGGATCCCCGCCCGGCCGATCAGCGCAAAGTCGAGCCCCGCCTCCAGCACATTGCGAATGTCCTCGCCATCTCGGATCTTGCCAGCCCCGCCAAGCCGTGTGCCATGGCGGGGAATATCGGTGAAATGCGCAAGCAGGCTCTTGCCGCGCAAGTTTTCGTCATCGGGCAGCTTTTTATAATCCCAGAGCGAGAGGTCGATATAATCGAGCTTGCCTTCGGCCATCAGCGCGCGCACGAAGTCGACATTCTCCGGCAGGCTGAGGCCGAACCGCTCCGGCGACAGGCGAATACCCAGCTGGAAGTCCGGCCCGCAGGCCGCCCGGATGCCATCAGTGATCTCACGCGTCAGCCGCGTGCGGTTCTCCACGCTGCCGCCATGCTCATCGCCGCGCTGATTGGTATCCGGCGACATGAACTGGGCCAGGATATAGCCATGCGCACCATGGATCTCGGCGCCGTCAAAGCCGGCGGTCTCAGCGCGTTTGGCGGCCGCGATGAAATCGTCGCGAACCTGGGCCACCTCCTCCAATGACAGCGCGCGCGAGCCGGTTTCAGCATGATCCGACGGTCCGACCCGCTCTTTCACGGCCGTCTTGTCTGCCCGGATCCCGGCATGATGAAGCTGTAGCGAGGACACCGACCCAGCCGCCCGGATCGCATCGGCAAGGCGCGTTAGCCCCTCAATATGCCTGTCATCCCAGACACCTAGCTGCCCCGGAAAGCCCTGCCCGCAGGCCTGCACATGGGCCGCCGCCGTCATCACCATGGCAAAGCCGCCCTCGGCCCGCATGGTCAGCCAGCGAAATTCCTCCTCGGACAATGTGCCATCGGCATGGCTTTGCTGATTGGTCAGCGGAGCAAGCGCAAGCCGGCTTTTCCAGGCCGGACCATGCGGAAAGCTAAGTGACGCGAACATGTCATTGGCAGCCAAATCGGGCCTCCTCTTTTGCCTGCCATTCACCCGCAACCAGGCCGCCCGTCCAGCCCTGATCCTGCGTCAGCCTGCCCTCCCCTGCGTATCGTCTGACGCACGCCCCTTGAGATAGCGGCGCAGGAGCAGGGCGCAATTCTCTGCAAACCATGTGTCGCGCTGGTCTTCCGGCTGAAGGTCCGCCTGCTCGTTCAGCCCTGTGATGACAAAGCGGAACAGCTGACCGTCCAGCCGGTCGGTCTCCATATCCCCCGCCATCGCCTTCAGCATGACAGTCGACGACTGGCCGACAAGCGCCATCAGACCGCTGCCGAGCGCTTCGGTGTGGCTCGCACGGCTGGCCGCCAGGATGATTTCATCCATGGCGATTGCGCTATGCCCCTGCGCCTCGGCCCGCCTCAGAATAGCGGGCATGATCTCACGGGTGAATGTGTCGATGGAGAGGTTTGCCGGCAGGTCCGGCACAGAGGCCTTGCGGGCGTGCTCATAAAGCTTCGCGAAAGCACGATGCTGGATCTCGCCCAGCGAGGCGAAATGATGGGTCATGGAGGACAGCGACACGCCCGCCTCTTTCGCGATCAGCCTGTGGGTCAGCGCGCCCGGCCCGCGTTCGCCCGCAAGCTTTGCAGCCGCGTCTATGATGCGCTCCGGCGTCGGCTTCCGCGGCCCTTCGGCAGGCGTGCGGCCGCGCTGCGCCAGTGCCTCTATCTGCTGGCGTGCAGGACTGTCCGCCGCCGAAACCACCCCCTCGCCAAACAGACGCGCGGCAAGACGGTGCGCAAGGTCCATCATCCAGCTATGGGTCAAGAGGGCCTCTCCCGGCGCGGTCAGACCGACACGGATCACCCAGAGCATGCAGGCGCTCATGGCGGGCGCCAGCGCCTCATCGCAACCGGCCCGCGCGAGGATGCTGCGCCAGAAGGCGAGGCCATGCCTGCTCCAGTCGCGGGAGATATCCTGAAGCGCCGGCACACGCGCCGCCTCTGACGCGCAGGCCCAGCGCAGCACCTGCTCGCGCGCGCCTGCCGTCACCGCCGTCATGGCAAGACCCGCCATGAGCCCCGCCAGCCCCCCGGGCGACAAGGCCAGCCCGCCGGTTCGCTCTTCCATGCGCTGCCAGAAAGCCCCGTCACGCACCCGCGCCGCCTCGAACATGCGGCGGACCAGCATCTCGCGCGAGCCGAAGCGATAGGTCACCAGCGAAGGGCTTACGCCCGCGGCCTGCGCCAGACTCCTCAGCGTGAGGCTTGGCAGGCCGCCCTCCATGACCAGGCCGCCCGCCTGCACCAGCAGAATGGCGTCCCGATCCTCGACCTTCTCTCCTGCATCCCGATCTTGGTACATTAGAACAGTATATCCGTGATTTACGCTTTTAACGCGCTCCATAACCTAAGTTTTCGCGCCCGCAACCCACTCTGCTTCGATTCGATCCGTGCACGCACATTCTCGCTTTATGTTTAGGCCAAAGCGACGGTAACGCACGCCGAAGCTGTCACAAATCCGCACCAAAAAATTCACGAAGCTGTTTTGGTACATTTGAACAGAAATTGTTAATGGCGCGGCTCAGTCTTACAGGGGAGCTTAAAGACATGAGCCAGTCATCCATCAAGGCGGCGCTGCTCGTCGGCGCGGCATCCATCGCCGTCTCGCCCGCCTTCGCCGAAGCCGGCGACGCCCAGATTGACGCCGAAGCGCGCCAGGAGGTCATCCTCGTCACCGCCTCACCGATCCGCGACAGCCAGCAGGCCGCCATCGAGGCCAAGCGCAATGCCGACAATGTCGTCGATATTATCGCCGCCGACACGATCGGCCGGTTTCCAGACCAGACGCTCGCCGCCGCGCTGACCCGCGTGCCCGGCCTCGCCGTTGAGGGCGACCAGGGCGAAGCGCGCTTTGTGAACTTCCGCGGCGGGCGCTTCCGCTACACCACCATCTCCTTTGATGGCATTGACGTCCTCGGCGCCGAAAACGGGCGCATCCCCCGCTTCGACTCCATCCCGGCCGTCATCACGAGCTCCGTCGAAGCCAACAAGGCTGTCACCCCAGACCTGCCGGGCGCGCCTATCCTCGGCCATATCAATATCAACACGTTCAGCCCGTTCGAGACCGAGGGCTTCGGCCTTTCGGCTACCGTTGGCGCCGGCACGCGCGACCTCAACGATGCCGAGACGCAGCGCTACGCCCTTCGCGCCTCCTGGTCGAATGACCGGTTCGGCGTCCTCGCCTTCGGCACGCTCGACAAGCGCGACCGCAACGTCGACAACCGCGAATTCGCCCCTGTCGATACCACCGGAAACGGCACGCTCGACAGTCTGGAATCGCTCGACTACCGCCAGTATGGCGGCTACCGCGAGAACAATTCCTACGGCGCCAAGGCCGAGTACCGCCCCGCTGAAGGCCCGCTGGACCGCCTTTTTGCCTCCAGCATCTATTACGGCTTCGCCGATGAGGAAGAACGCAACCAGCTTGTCTTCGACTTTGACCCGGTGCCGCTCAAATCAGCCGGCCGCATCGACGGCATCTCGGTCACCCGCCTGCTCGAACAGGGCCGCTATGAGACTTCCACCTTCACCAACACGATCGGGGCCGATTTCGAGGTCGGCGAATGGCTGGTCGAACCGCGCCTCAATTATACCGAGACCGAAAACTATATGCGCCTGCCGCTCGTGCAGACGATGAATTTCACGCCGATCTCGGCCAATTACGACATTCGCGACCTTGATGATCCGGTACTGACCCCCTTCGCGCTGGGCACCAGCACGCCGGTCGATGTCAACACGCTGTCGCCAAATCTCAGCCTGCTGATCAACATCTTCAACAAGCTGGAAACCGACTCCACCAAGGGCATCATCGATGTCGAGCGTGATTTCGGAAACACCAAATTCGAGGCCGGCCTCAGCTATGACCAGCGCGAGGCCACCGGCAACAATGCGCAGGTCGTAACCGTGGGCCTGCCGGTCAACGTCAATGACTATGCCACCGATACGCTCTGGGACGCTGAGTTCACCAACACGATTGGCGGCGTCTACTACCGCAATGAAGCGCTGCGGGACTCGACCTTTAACGCTCTCCTCGCGGCGGACCCGACCTATTCGCCAATACCTGAATTCACCCCCGAAGACGCCATTGGCATCGAGGAGGACATCCTCGCCGGCTACGCCATGGGCACGACCGAGTTCGGCCGCGCAAATCTGGTCTACGGTGTGCGCGTCGAGCGCACCGACTTCTCGACATCCGGCAATCAGGTGATCGACGGCGTCGCGACCGATATCGACGCCTCCAATGACTACACCAATGTCCTGCCCAGCCTGCACCTCAATGTGGACCTCGCTGAGGACTGGAAACTGCGCCTCTCAGCCACGACCGGGATCAGCCGGCCGACCTATACAGAAGCGCGCGCCTCACAGTCCGTCGATCCGACAAACCGCACGATCAGCGGTGGCAATCCGGACCTTGAGGCAGAGGAATCCCTTGGCTTCGACGCTTCCCTGGAATGGTATTTCGATACCGCCAGCATCCTCTCGGCCGGCGTCTTCCACCGCCGCATCGACAATGTCATCTATCCAGGCGGGGCCACCGTGGACGGATCTGACTTTGCGCCTGGCGTCTTCGCGGCTGGCGAGCAGGTCCCTTACAACACCTTCCTCAACGGCGAGGATGGCCGCCTGACCGGTGTCGAGTTCAACCTCATCTATTCAGCCGCAGACTTCCTGCCCGGTCCGTTCGACGGGTTTGGCGCGTCGGGCAACCTCACCATTCTCGACAGCGAGTTCTTCGCGCCGGAAATCGGGGCGAATGGCATCAACGCCCCTATTCCGGGCACATCGGACCTCATCTACAACGCCTCGGTTTTCTACGAGAAGTACGGCGTGTCGGCCCGCCTTTCCTATCAGTGGCGCGACGCCTGGCTCTCGACCACCGAAAGCGGGCCGAACCTCAACCAGTACTGGGATGAGACCGAACGCCTCGACGCCAAAATCCAATACACCCTGCCCTTCGAATATGGCGGGGCCCGCACAGTCATATTCGCAGAAGCCAACAACCTCACCGACGCGCGCGACCGGCGCTACATCGAAACGGACGCAACCCCCGATCAGGTCGAGGCTTTCGGCCGCGCCTACATGTTCGGCGTCAGCGTCGACTTCTAGAAAAAACCACAGAGAGAGAAAAATAGAATGACTGAGTTCTCAAGAATGTCGCGCTTTCGCCTTGTCGCCCTGTCGGCCACGGCTGCCCTGGCCCTGTCCGTCTCCGCCCAGGAACCCGTTCAGGATCCGGCCGGCGTCACGGTGACCCTCGACAAGGCATCGAAGACCTACACCATCGACTGGCCGGAAGAGATCGGCACCGACCTTTACCTCGAAGTCTCATCCTCGCCGGACACCCCGGCGGGCGAGGGCCAGCGTCTGGTCAAACAGCCCGAAGCCTCCCGCTATGAATGGACGGCCGACACCCTCGACGCCCGCCACTATTTCACCCTCGTCCCGCAATCGGGTGAGCCGGTGCGCACCGCGCTTCGCCTCCTGCCGCTCGAGGGCGGCCGCAACTTCCGTGACCTTGGCGGCTATGAGACCGAAAACGGCCAAACCGTCCGCTGGGGCCATCTCTACCGCTCAGGCGTCATGTCAGAGCTGACGGATGAGGATTACGCCTATCTCTCCGGACTTGGCATTCAGGTAATCTGCGACCTGCGCACCGCAGAGGAACGCGCAGACGAGCCGACAAAGTGGAAAGGCTCCGAGATCGACTACATCACCTTTCCCGATCCATCCTCAGACGACTCCATGGGCCTGATGGCGGTCTTTCAGGATCCCGACGTGACGCCGGAAAAGGTCAGCCAGACCATGGCCGAGGCCTATGCTGGCATCGCCGAAGACCAGACGCCCGCCTATCGGGAGATGTTCGACCGGCTGGCCGAAGGTGAAATCCCGCTCGCCTTCAACTGTTCGGCCGGCAAGGACCGGACCGGCATCGGCGCCGCCCTTCTCCTCACCGCGCTCGGTGTGCCGCGTGAGACGGTCGTTGCCGACTACGCCCTGTCTGAGGTCTATGTGGACTATATGGAAGCCTTTGCCGGGGATGAGGCCGCGGCCAATGAGGACAGCCCCTACGCCTTCCTCGCAAAGCTGCCGCCCGAACTGGTTGCACCACTGATGCGCTCTGACCCGTTCTACATCGAGACCGCGCTTGCCGACATCGAAGAGGAATACGGATCGGTCATGGCCTTCCTGAAGGAAGAGGTCGACGTCACTGACGAAGAACTCGCCTCGATCCGCAGCCAGCTCCTGCAATAGAAGGCCTTGTCTCCCCCCTCACAAGGCAAGGGCCGGGCAGCCATGCCCGGCCCTTTTTTGTTCGTCCTTCAAGCGCACTTAAGCCGGCACCGCCTCCAGCCTCTTCTTTGCCCGCCTGGTCTCGAAGCCGTGATAGCCGCTGGCGGCGATCTGGTCGCAGATGATCCGGTAGACATCGACGCCCGCCACATAGGCCATGAAGGTGCGCGGCTTGCCGGGCACATTGGCGCCGATATACCAGCTGTTTGCCTGCGGGAAGAGCGTTTGCTCCGCCATCGCCTCATTATGCTCGGCCCACTCATCCTCGGCCGCCTCGGTCGGCTCGATGGCCGCAAGTCCCTTCTCGCGCATCCAGGCAATACAGTCGCTGACCCAGTCCACATGCTGCTCGATGGAGACCATCATGTTGGAAAGGACCGACGGGCTGGACGGCCCGGTAATGGTGAAAAGGTTCGGAAAGCCTTCAATGGCCAGCCCCAGATAGGTGTGCGGCCCGTTTGCCCATTTGTCGGCGAGCGCCAGCCCGCTCTTGCCGCGAATGTCCACATTGAGGATCGCCCCGGTCATCGCATCGAAGCCGGTTGCATAGACGATCACGTCATACGCCTCCTCGCCTTCGCTGGTTTCGATCCCTTTCGGCGTGATCCGCTCCATCGGCGTCTTGCGAAGGTCGACAAGCGTCACATTCTCCCGGTTGAAGGTCTCGTAGAAATTGGTGTCGAGACAGGGCCGCTTGGTGCCGAAGGGATAGGAATAGGGCGTCAGCGCCTCGGCAATCTCCGGATCCTCGACCCGCGCCTTGATGCGCTCGCGGATAAAATTCGCCACGCCTTCATTCGCCGTCTCGTCAGACAGCACGTCGGCAAACTTGGTGGTCAGCCCCGTCAGGCCTTCCTTCCAGCCCTGCTCATAACGGCGCTGGCGCTCCTCTTCCGGCACCATGGCCGCAGGCTCCAGATGGCGCTCCGGCTTCGGGATACCCGCGAAATTATACTTCTGCTCCTCGCGGAAGTCGCGGTAACGGTCCTTCATCTCCGAAACCTCGGAATTTGTGAGAGGCCGGTTGCCGGCGGGCAGCGAATAGGCTGGCGTGCGCTGATAGACAGTGAGGTGGCTTGCCTGTTCGGCAATATGCGGGATGGCCTGGATCGCGGAGGAGCCGGTGCCGATCACCGCAACCTTCTTGCCGGTAAAATCGACGCCCTCATGGGGCCATTTGCCGGTGACATAGGTCGCCCCTTCAAAACTCTCCTTGCCCTCGATGTCAGGATCCTTCGGCACGGACAGACAGCCCGTCGCCATGATATAGTACTGGGTGGAGATCGCCTCGCCAGTGTCGGTATAGACCGTCCAGCGCGCGCTATCCTCATCATAGACCGCGCGGGTCACCCGGGTCTGGAAGGTGATGTCCTTCTTCAGATCATAGCGCTCAGCGACATGCTGGGCATAGGACAGGATTTCCGGCTGCGTTGCATAGCGCTCGCTCCAGTTCCACTCCTGCTCCAGTTCCGGGTCGAAGCCATAGGAATACCCCATGCTCTCAATGTCGCAGCGCGCGCCCGGATAGCGGTTCCAGTACCAGGTCCCGCCAACACCGTCGCCAGCCTCGATGACCCGCACCTTGAGGCCCATCTCACGCAGGCGTTTGAGCTGGTACATACCGGCAAAGCCCGCGCCGACGATCACAGCATCAGCCTCTGAAAACCGCGCCAGATGCTGCTCGATCTGGTCGCCGACATATTCAATGGCTTTGGCCTGCGCAGGCAGAAGACCCGGCATGGCGAAGAAATTGTGCATCTGCCGGTCAAACTGTTTGAACGTCACCGGAACGCCGGCCCTGCGCAGCGCCTCGGCATAGTCCTCGCTCTCCTCGCGCAGGATGTCGTACTCCGCCGTGACCACGATGGCCGGTGGCAGGCCGGAGAGGTCTCCGGCGCGCAGCGGCGAGGCATCCACCTTCTTCCGGTCAGCCTCATCCGGGGCATAATGGTCCCAGAACCATTTCATCATCGGCGTATTGAGCAGAAGCTGGTTGTCCATGTCGGCATAGGACGGACGCGTCATGTCGCAATCGGTGACCGGATAGACCAGCATCTGCAGCGCAATCTGCGGCGCCCCGGCGGCCTTGGCCTTCTGACAGACAATGGCGGCCAGATTGCCGCCCGCGCTGTCACCGCCCACCATGATCGGCAAATCCTTGCCGCCCAGCTGGTCCCTGTTGTCCGCCGCCCAGTTCAGCGCATCCCAGGCATCATTCGGCGCGGTCGGATATTTGAACTCCGGCGCCTTGCGATAATCGACAAGCAGCACGGTGCAGGCAGTCCGCTCCGCCAGCTGGCGGCCGACACAGTCATACTGGTCGATATTGGACAGAACCCAGCCGCCGCCATGATAGAAGACCATCACGCCCTTTGGCTTGTCGACGGGGCGGTGGATGCGCGCGCGGATCTTCGCGCCGTCACTGGCCGGAATTTCCACCTCACGGGTCTCAGCCATTTCAGGCCCGTCAGGATAGGCCCCCGCCATGCCCTCGCCGACAAGACGCGCCTCCTCCGGGCTCATCTCATACATGGGCGGCCCCTCCGCCGACGCCAGCTGCGCAAGAAGGGCTGTCGTTGCGATGTCCAGTTTCATGACCGGTCTCTCCCTGTGTGTTTTGCGGTCATGGTCGCGCCTGGAACGCGTTCTGACAATCGCCAACGCAGGGGAAACCTGACGCCTCAATCGCAGGCAGGCGCAGTCCTATTCGGCGGGCACGCCCGCAGGCCTGCGCCCGGACAGGGCACCGAGGAGATTGCCAACAGACCCGGCCAGCAGACCTGCAGCCAGAAGCAGCAGCAGGTTGATGAACACCGCCATGCCATCTGCCGGGAAGAGGCCATGAACGCCCACATGCACGGCGACGACCAGCACGATTGCCACGGCAGAGGCGATGCGAAGCATGCGCGAAAGGGTGAGCGCCGGGACGAAGAAGGCCGGCACAAAGGCGGCTGCACATAACAGAAGGTAGAGCGCCACTTCGGGCACATGGAGCCCCGCAAGCGCCGCCAGCGCGACCCCCGCATAGGCGAGCGGCTGGCCCCAGACTGCACCGGTCCACGCTTTCTCCCAGCCGGGCACCGGCTTGCCCTTGGCCTTGCGCCGCGCAATCCAGATCGCGACCCCGCTGGAGGTGATGACGGTCAGCGCAAATCCCAGCAGCACATAGCTCGCCTTCACAAGGCCCGCCCAGACACCCGCGCCCCACCAGCCAAAATGCAGCGGCCCGAGCGCCCCGATCACCTGATTTCCGAGCGACCCGTCGGAAAAGCCGCGCGAGCCAAGATAGGCCCCTTCCCCGTCGAAGATATACCGGTCCGTCACGGTCAGGTCGTCAGCTGTGGCAAGGTCCACCTGCACCCATTGCCCCTTCGTCCCGACACTGCGGATGCCGAGGCGCGCGACCTTTGCATCCGGATGATCGGCCTTCAGCCCGTCAACCAGCGGAACGATGTCCGGCAGCGCCATGGGCGCGTCATTGGCCTCCACGCGCGGGCCGCCCACAACTTCACCGGCGCGCGCCATGTCGCCATCGAAAGCGGCCATGGCAAGAATACCCAGCACCAGTGTCGACAGGCCGAGGATCGCCCCGGTCAGCGGCACCACGATGTGAAACGGCAGCCCCCAGACACTCAGCCGGTTGTGCAGGTCCGCCTCTTCCAGACGCTTCGTCCCGCCGCGCCTGAAGCGGAAGGCGTCGCGAAAGATGCGCGGATGGGACAGCACACCCGACCAGACCGAAGAGAGCAGCGCCACCCCGATCAGGCCGACCACGAACAGCCCGATCGTCTGCGGCAGGTGCAGATAGAAATGCAGATGCTCCATGAAGTGGCCAAAGCCATCGGCCCGCTCGCCCACAACCGCGCCCGTTTCATCCAGCGCGAAGGTCTTTTCCTCGCCCGTCTCGAAGTCGGCATAGCGGACCGAAAGCGTCGGCGTGCCGTCATGGGGCGTGGTGACGTTTACATAGTCGGTAACTCCCGCCGCCCGCGCCTCGACGATACCGGCCTGAAGCGCGGCGGCCAGGACGGGCGTCTCGACCTCTTCCATGACCGGCGCATTGGGGGTCTCCCAGCGGTCGATCTCATGCGCCATTACCAGAACCGTACCGGAGAGGCAGACCACATAGATCAGCACCGCGAAAGCAAGGCCCAGCGCCGAATGGCCCGCCAGCATGGCGCTGACAAAGCTCGGTTTGACTTTCGGCCAGATCGTTTGCGCCATCTTCCGCCCCTCTAGACCAGGAAGGCCACAGCATAGGACACGCCCGACACGATCAAAAGCGCCGCCAGCGCGCGCAATATCCTGTCATCGGCCAGTGTCCACGCCATACCGCCCGCCCACAGCAACGGCACGGTCAGCCCGCCAATCGCAATTGCGTCGACATCGCTCAGCGGCAGCTGCTTGGCGAGCGCCACGCCGACCAGGATCGCCGCCGCGCCCGAGAGCGGACCCGCCAGGATCACCCGCAAAGCCCCGCGCCACCAGCGGCGCCTGCGGTCGGACGGGTCGATCACCGCCTCGCGCTCGCGGCCCTCCTTGCGGGGGCGCACCTCGCGATTGGCAAGCACAAAGCCGAGCGCCGCCACACAGAACATGGCGATGGCAAACGGTATGCCCGTCTCTCCGCCAATCGCCGCGGCAAAGGCCAGCAGGGCGCCGCCGAGCAACAGCCAGCCCCCGGCGATGAGCCAGGGCCGCCGCGCCGCCGGCCCCGCCCATGCCAGCCGCAGGCTGCCAATCCCGGCGAGCAGAGTGCCTATTCCTGTGGCCGTCGCGAGCATCGCTTCCCCTTCCGCTCCTAGAAGTCTGCGTCGAGGCGCAGGCTCACCACCCGCGGATCGCCAAGCCGGGCAAAACCCGTTGTCGGCTCACGATTGAGGAAGGTGTAGTAGTCCTCGTCGAATATATTCCGGCCGATCAGCGACAGGCGCAGATTTTCATTGAAGGCATAACCGATCCGCGCATTCACCAGGGTGCGCGAACGCACCTTGTTCTTTTCGAGGTTGTCGGTGTCGGAATAGCTCGCGGCCTGATAGTTCACATCCACGCCCGCAAAGAGACCATTGGCGGCTTCGTAGTCGAAACCGGCATTTGCAGTCCATTCTGGTGCCATCGGGAAAGTGTTGCCGGCAAGATTTTCACCCGGATTGTTGGGGTCGGGGAAATCCTCGAATTCCGTATGGGCATAGCCGAGGCCACCATAGATCTCGATCTCGGGTGTCACGACATAGGAAAGATCGCTCTCAAGCCCGTAGATTGTGGATTCACCGGCATTTGCTGTTGTGAAGAAGTTCGGGAAGTTCGGCACCTGCACCGACACCTGCTGGTCAGTCCAGTCGGCATAATAGACGTTGGTATTCCAGGTCAGCCGACCATCCATCAGCTGCTGGCGCGAGGACGCCTCATAGTTCCAGAGATATTCCGGCTCATAGTAATTGATTGTCCCGTCAAGCTGGGAGATTTCCGACCCACCGGCGCGGTAGGCCTTCTGGATTACAAAGGCATAGGTCGAATTGTCATTGGGCTCGAACCGTATCCCCGCCTTGGGCAGGAACGCGTCATATTCGGTCTCGCTCTGCTCCTCTCTCACGCCAATCTGCGACTCCAGAAGAGCCAGGATGCTGGGCGGCAGCGGGGGCAATTGACCTACAATCTGGGTATCGGCCACGGCTTCATTGGTCTGGGTTTCATTGTCGTAGCGCACACCGAACAGAAGGTCGAGCTTGGGCGAAAGCGCATATTCGCCATCAAGGAAAACCGCATAGTTCTCCACCGCGAACTCAATAAAACTGTCGCGCGCCACCAGATTATCCACCGGCAGCTGCGGATAGACAAAGGTCAGCGGCAGGCTGAAACTGTCGGTATAGTCGGTCGAGGCATCTGCATAATACGCGCCCACAACACCACTCAGCCGGTCCCCGAAATATTTCAGGCGCAGCTCCTGAGAGATGGCTTCGTCCTCACCAAACCGCTCGAGCGAGGAGGTCGGCACGATTGTCTTGTCGTAGTCTTCGATGCGCGTGTAGTCGGTCGTCTGATACGCGGTGATCGACTGGACCTCCCAGTTTTCATTGATCGACCAGGTCGCATTCACTGACTGCAGGAAGGTCTCCGTGCCTTCTTCGCCGCGCACATCGTATTGCGCCTCGCGGGTGAAGCCGTTGGTCGGGTCGATCCCATCCTCGCCGGCTGAATTGTCAGTATAGGACGTGGTCGAAAGCACCCGGATGTCCTGCGTCGGCTCCCAGAGCAGCTTGAACCGCCCACTGGTGAGCTCACTCGAATCCGCGTCTTCGTTCAGGAAGGTATTATCGATGAAGCCATCGCTGCCGCGCTGCTGGGCGGCGACGCGCCAGGCCAGCTTGTCTTCGATGATCGCCCCGCCTGCGGCTGCGGCAAGCTGATAGGTGTCGTATTCGCCCGCCTCCATACGCAGGCGGAAATCGCTCTCATAGGTCGGGTCCTGCGTGCGCACATAGATCGCGCCTGCCAGCGAGTTGCGCCCGAAATTGGTCGATTGCGGCCCGCGGAACACCTCCACCTGGCCAAGATCCCACGCGTCAAGCGGCCCGAAGAACGTCGTATAGTTGCCCAGGGAAGCGTCATCGACATAGACCGTCAACAACTGGCTTATACTGGACCCTCCAGTCCCACGCTGGTCGATCCCGCGAATGGCAAAGCCGAGATCGCCATAGGATGTCGTGACATTGGGGATACGCTCGACAATGTCATAGAGGTCAGTGACCGGCTCGCGCGCGATTTCAAGACCGGTGACAACCTCGACACTCGCCGCAACATCCTGCAGCGCGGTGTCGATCTTCTGACCGGTGACGATAACCGTATCCTGACGGGCCTCATCATCTGCCGCCCCCTCAGGGGTTTGCGCCTGGGCACCTGCCGCCAGCGCCAACAGGCTTGCCGATGCGATCAATACGGTTTTCTTCATGGTCTTCCGGGCCCCTCGCCCACGCAATTGCAACTTAGTCGCATGCGCATAGGGTCAAGCCGGATCGGATGTAAAGGGCGCGGATGAGAATTATTTGCACTTTAGCGCCTATGGCGCAAATTCGCCGCACCGCGTTGCCCGCCAAACACACCGACGTGTACGCCCGCCCATCAGCGCGGCTGACGCCAGCGCCCGGAACTTATCCCCGCCAGCCCTGTTTTCTCTCAGACCACCACCCAAGGATCCCCGACATGATCAAGCTTGCTTTCGTCTTTCTCATCATCGCGCTGATCGCTGGCCTTCTGGGCCTGACCGGCATTGCCGGCGTCGCGGTCGATATCGCGATGTTCCTCTTCATCGCCGCGCTGGTGATCTTCGCGGTCCTGCTCATTCTCGGGCTGACCGTGTTCAAGAAAGTCACCTGACGCGCGCAATTATAGCGCGCCGCGCCCCTAGACCCGGTCTGCGCCCCAGCTTTCAACGATCATCTGACGGATACGCCCTGTTTCTGCGGCGCTCACTTCCGGGTGGCTCTCCACCGGGTGCGGCTGAGAATGGAAGATGTAGAGACGTGAGGCAAGATCGGCGAAGGGCAGCGAGGATTCGCCATAGAATTCGCCATTCCCGGACGTCGAGACATGGACGCCATTGCCCCAGTCCTGTCCGCCATCATTATTGGGATTGAAGAAATAGAACCGCATCTCACCCGAAGGGTCCGGCGCCACCCGTAGCAACGCAATCGCGTGCCAGCCGACAAACCGCGCTGAACTGTCCGTCACCGCGATCCCTGCCGGGCTCGGATGGATCAGGGGCTGGTCGCCATTATAGGCGGGATGGAAAGTGGCATGGATCCGCGAAATGAATCCGTCGATATCGACCAGCTTGCCGGTCGGGACATCGACGGCGATGTTGAAGCGGCGCGGCACCCACCATCCATGCATCTCCGGATTGATCCACTCATGCGGGTCCCCGCCCCGGTCCGCGCAAAGCCGTCCCATCTCCAGATACAGGCGGTCGAGATGCGGCACGAGCACGGCCGACACGGGGTCCACCTCCACAAGCCGGCCCTTGGCAAGGCCGCCCGAAAGCGCATTGGAAGACAGAAGCGTCCCCTCAAAATTCATCTGCAGGTCATCCAGGCTGGCCGCCGACGCGATCAGCTGCAGCAGATAGTCCGGATCGGTATAGGACCACATGGCAATCGCACGCGCGGCCTGACAGGTCGGATTATTGCCCTGCCCCACGCCCAGCGGCTGTCCGAGGACGCTGACAACGCCGGCAAGGAGAGAGGCTTCCGGGTCGCTCGCCCCGAATTCTGTGCTCAGCCGGTCGCGCACGCTTGCGGAGAGAGGCAGGCGGATCTGGCGCCAGAGGGCCGGCGGCATGGCGCTCAGGTGAAGAATCCCCCGCTCAAGAAGAAGCGAGAGGCCATAAATCGCCTGCGCCGTCTCGACCGTAATGGCCCGGTCTATCAGGGCGTCCACCAGTTCGGCATAGGTCGAATAGCTGTCACGGCCCGTGGCGGTCAGCCCCAGACAGTCGGGGATGAGATCGCGCCGCGTCTCCCGCAGATAGCGCAGCAGGACCGCATGATAGGCAGAGACGAGCCCGGTATCGTGCATGGCCCGGGCCATCCCGGCAGCCTCCTGCGACAGAGCCATATTGTCGAGGGCGGTCAGCCGCTCGCCATAGACCTCAATACCGGGGTCCTCACGGCAGGCCGCTGTCGGATTGAACAAGGCACTTGTCAGGCGGTCAGCGCCCCATCCGGAAGGAGAGCTGTCGCTTGCCCCGTCCTGCGTCCAGACCGATAGCTGGCCAATCATCGTCCTGACGCGGTCGATCTGGATCGGCCGCTGCGTCAGGATACGCCAGATTTCATCGATGACGGCGTCGAAGACGCGGGTATAGCCGACCTCTTCGCCAATGCGCTTGAAAAGCTCCCCCAGCGCCGCGCCCCATTCGGGATCCTGTGCCCGCGCAGCCTCGCTGGAGGCGCCGAAAAGCCGCTCCAGATTCAGCCCCAGCACCTGCGCAAGAAAGCGGTGCGCCTGCTCGCCTGACACGCCGGGATTCACCCTGTCGCCGCGCGCGATGGCAAGAAAGCGCAGCTCGCTCAGCGTTTCCACCGTCAGCGAGCGAGGGTCGTTAGACTCCAGGGTCTGACGCACCAGAACAGGCTTCAGACGAGCCGGCTCATCCCAGTCGGTGCCGCGGAAAATACCGGCGTCCACCATGGCGCCAATACGCGTCGCGCACGCGCCAACCCCGCCCGGCGCGCGCAGGACACGCGCAGCCTGATCCAGGGCCGGCCCCTGCTGGGTCAGCTTGAACTTGTCGCTTGTTTTCGCCAGGCGCTCGATCGCGGAATCGAGCCGCTTCAGCAGAACAGGATCCACTGAAGCGCTGCCCTCGGCTTCGCTCAATTTGCTCAACTCAATTGTGCCCTTCGAGTCACTTGCTTTAAAAAGCTAGCCGACCGGTTCCGGCCTGACCAGCACCGGCAAGCGGCATCAGACGTAGAAATCGACGTCTTCCTGTGCCTTCAGAAGATCGCGCATCTCGATGGCGTCCTCGCCATGGAAATAGACCAGCCCCCAATGCGTGCCGAACGCAGAGCGTTTGGCGACCTTGTTTTCCATCGGCTCGCCAAGCTCATGCCAGTCGAAATAGGGATGGTCCTCGGTCTCTTTCGGGATTTCGAGGCGGGAAACGACCTGGTTTCGCGGATAGACGCCAAAACAGCCTGCATAGCCATTGGCATCCTCGACGGGCTTGGGAAAGAAGGCCTCGATTTCCTCTTCGGTGGTCTTGGGGTCGAACATCATGACCATGCCCTGATAGGCATTGAAGCCATAGACGCGCTCCAGAAGCTCGAACACCTTGAAGCCCGGCGGGCGATAGGCGACCTCGCCGAAATACATGACATCGTCCGGCCCGATGAAATATTCCGGGTGGATGAAGCCGAACTTGATATCGAACGTCTTGATCAGCTTCTCGATCTCGGCCTCGACCTTGGCCCGCATCGCTTCGAGCTCGGGGCTGGCCGGCACGAAGACCGAATAGCCAAGCCGGACATATTCGGAGATATTGAGAAAGCGGATCTTGCCGTCATGGATCCAGGCCTCGGCGGCGTATTCCCAGCCGTCCAGATGGCTTTCCATCAGGACCGGGAAATCGCTGTCCGGGATTTCGCCCACATCCTCGACCGTCCGCACGACGCGGTGACCCATACAGCCCGCCAGGTCGAAGGCCTTGATGTGGATCGGATCATTGTCATCGCCTTCCTGCTTCAGAAGGGTCTGGTTCACACGTTTCAGGAAGCGTTCGACATCGCCGCGGTCATGGGCTTCCTCGAAAATGCCGACCCGGATACCGCCCAGCTGCGCGCGGCGCTTCATCAGCGACTTGTCGCGAAACAGCATGGACTGGGCCAGCAGGCGCGGATTGTCGAGCAGCACCGCATTGACGGCACCCGCCCATTCCACCGTCTCCTCATAGAGCGGCACGGCGACATCGACACCTTCATCCTTCAGCATCTGCGCGATCTCGAAGGAATTCTCGTTCAGCCGCTCGAAATTCCACGACATGAAGGGGATATCGTGCTTGTCGGCATAGTCCTTGGCCCAGCTCGGCGCGACGACGATATACCGCCGGTCGAACTTCTCCATCGCGTCGATTGCGTTGAGGCTCCAGCCAAGGAGCGCGATATAGCCTTTGTCGGGATTGTAGTCAGTCATTGGACCTCCATCGGGTCATGTGTCGGTTTGGTCGCGCAGCAGGGCGCGCGCGTGGGTTGGCAGGTGTCTCACCCGCACTCAATTGGTGCTCAGTTTTGCAGAAGAACGGCTGGGAAGCCGTGCACGGGAGGGGTGAGCGTCTGCGAAAGCATACACTGTATAAAGTTAGGGGGCAGACGCCTTAAGTCAAACCTGTCTCTGGCTTGAGCGCACCCAGCACCCCCTGCAGGAAGCCCGTCAGGTCATCGGTGAGGTAATCGACATGCGGATGGTCCGCATCCGCCGCGCTTGCCGGGCGCGCCTCGATGGGCTCATGGCTCCAGTCCTTGGCCGAATGGACCAGAACCGTCGCAAACCCCATCGCATGCGCGGGCGCGAGGTTGCGTTCCAGATCCTCAAAGAAGACCGCGCGGCCCGGATCGACATCATGATGGCGGCAGAAGGCGTCATAGGCCGCCTGCGTCGGCTTCGGCGTATAGTCGCTGTCCTCGATCCCGAAGAGGCCGTCAAAGCTCGCGCCCAGCTTCATATACTCGGTCACCCGCTCGGCATGCTGGCGCGACCCGTTCGTATAGACCAGCTTCCGGCCCGGCAGCGCCCCAATCGCCTCGCAGAGGTCCGGCAGGTGCGGCAGCGGCGAGAGGTCGATCTCATGCACATGCGCCAGGAAGTCCTCCGGCGCCATGCCGTGCATCGTCATCATGCCCTTCAGCGTCGTGCCATGTTCGGCATAATAGCGCTTCTGCAGCGCCCGCGCCTCGGCCCGCTCCATCCGCAGGAAGCGCGCGACGAAATCAGTCATCCGCTGGTCGATCTCGGCGAAGAGGTCGCATTCTGCCGGATAGAGCGTATTGTCGAGATCGAAGACCCAGACATCGCGCCCGGCCAGCGCCTCAAACCCGTCCGTCCCAGCCATCAGCGCTCCCCCTCATCGAAATCGCGCTCGAAGAACTCATAGGTGAGCTTCCCGCCAGCCGCCGGCGCCGTGCCCTTGAAATTCACCGTGCGATAGGCCGATGCCTCGCAATCGGTCCGCCCCGCAATCGCAAACCGCCCGCGCGCGACACAGAACGCGTCGCTCGCCCCCTTCAGGTGGCGCAGGCCGCCCTCATCGCCCTCCATCTCGGCAAAGACGAAATGCGGCGTCGCCAGCAGCGCGTCATCGATGGCCCGCGCGCAGCCGCCGCTTTCCAGCTGCCACCAGCCGCGGCTCTCCCAGCCTTCGCCCTTGCGCCGCGCAATCGCCGCCCAGATCCGCTCATGCGTCCGGTTGCAGAGGGTCAGGCCCACCTCGCGGCCCTTCTCGCGCGCAATCTGTTCCAGAAGGTCGATGAGGTCGGCATCGCTCGTCTCGGCAGAGAGGTCATTCTCCGCCAGGAACTCGCCAATCGCCGCGCGCGTGCGCCGGCCAATATAGCCATCGATATTGCCCTCATAGACCTCCGCCTCATTCAGCAGCCGCTGCACCCCCGCCGCCGTCGCCTTTTCAAGGTCATATTCGTCCAGTTCGGTGAAGCTCGTCGTCCAGCCGCCCGCCGCCTCGATCAGCACGGGGCGGAACTTGCGCGCCGCCAGCCCCATGGAGGAACAGTCCGCCGGGCTCTCGACCGAGAAGCTCCCCGTCGTGTCGACGCAATAGGCGCTCTCCCCGCCCCACACCTTGCGCCCGCCGCGATGGGCAGACGAAGAGCGCGCGAAGAGATAATGCACCCCCGGCTCCAGCGGGCCCTCCAGCGCCACCGCGCACCCGCCCGGCCGCAGCCGCGTCCACCCCTCGACCGTGACGCCCTGGCCTTCATAATGGCCCGTCGCCGCCTCGATCACATAGCTTGTCTGATTACACAGCTGCCAGCCGCCGGGGCTTTCCGGCAAATCCGCAGACGCCTCCTGCGCCCCCGCCCCGCCAGCGGCCCCGAAAGCCAGCAGGGGTGCCAGCAGACCCGCAACCGCCAGCGCCCTAAAGGACAATCGTCCCGGCCCCGTGTTCGGTGAAAAGCTCCATGAGAAGCGCATGTTTCGCACGTCCGTCCAGAATGACCGCCCCGCCGACGCCATTCTTCACAGCCGACGCGGCCGTTTCAAGCTTGGGGATCATCCCGCCGGACGCGACCCCGTCGCGCACCAGCATCGGCACATCATCGGCCTTCAGCTCGCGGATCAGCTCCTTGTTCCCGTCCAGCACACCGGCCACATCGGTCAGCAGCAACAACCGGCTCGCCCCCAGCGCGGAGGCAATCGCGCCCGCCGCGGTATCGGCATTGACATTATAGCGCTTGCCCGACGCATCGACGCCCACAGGCGCGATCACCGGGATGAAGTCATGGTCGTAATTGGTCAGCAGTTTCAGCACCGCCACATCGACGGCTTCCGGCTCGCCCACAAAGCCAAGGTCGATCACCTGCTCGACATGGCTGTCAGGGTCGCGCGCCGTGCGCGTTGCCCGGCGCACCCGCATCATGTCGGCGTCAGAGCCCGATAGCCCCACCGCCTTGCCGCCCGCCTTGTTGATCGCCCGCACGATGGATTTGTTGATCGGGCCCGACAGGACCATCTCGACCACTTCCATCGTCGCATCATCGGTCACCCGCAGCCCGTCGCGAAACTCCGACTTGATGGACAGCCGGTCCAGAAGGCTCGCAATCTGCGGCCCCCCGCCATGCACGATGACCGGGTTCACCCCCAGATGCTTCAGCAGCACCACATCGCGCGCAAACGCCTCCGACAGCGCCTCATCCACCATGGCATGCCCGCCATATTTGATGACCACGGTCTGACGGTCATAGCGCTGGATATAGGGCAGCGCCTCAGACAGGGTTTCAGCGGTAAATTGCGCGGGAATTTGTGGGGTATCGCTCATGGCGCCGCGTTTAGCGGGTTTTGGGAGGCGGGGGAAGGTCAATCTGATGTTAACAAAACCGCATGATCGAGGAGAATCAGTCAATAATCCACGGTTTGCGCAGGAGCGAATTTTGGTAGAGGATAAGCCTTCTATAGTTGATTTATTCTCAGGCTGCGGCGGCTTCGGCTTGGGTGCGGAATGGGCAGGTTTTGAGACTATTGTAGCGGTCGACAAAGATCCCGATCTTCAGTCTTCTTATAGCCTAAACTTTCCAAGGGCGCGCGCTGTCGTTTCGGATGTGAATGAACTTGATGATGCTTTCTGGAGAAAAATACTCCGTGGCAAGCGACCAGCAGGGGTCATTGGCGGGCCTCCTTGCCAAGGCTTCAGCACAATCGGGAAGAGAGCGCCTGACGATATTAGAAACACTTTGCTGGCGAGCTTTTTCAAGCAGGTATCGATTATTCAGCCAGACTTCTTTGTAATGGAGAATGTCGCAGGGATCTTAGACCCGAAATTTTCCGAAATGTTGCAAAGCAGTATGTCTTCGATCATCGATGACTATCGTATCTTGCAACCGATAACCATTTCTGCTGAAAAATTTGGGGCGCCTACAAAGCGAAAAAGAGTTCTAGTAATTGGCGCTCGCAACGATTCCGCCATCGACCTCAAGCCATCCGACTTCGTCCCCAAACAAACGTCACTCGTCACCATCGCGGATGCAATCAGCGACCTCCCTTCTCCTTCGAAGCAATCTCAGAGAGGTCAGTTCGACTGGGGAGAGTACACGTGCGCGGTTGAGGAAGCTTCCACGTATGCGCAACTCATGCGTCAAGCACCTAATGAGCATCTAGGGTGGAAAGAAGCTGTCGCTAAATTGCTCAACAACCAAACGTCGGGAAATTTAGCAACGGAACATTCGCCCGCTGTTGTGGATCGGTTTCGTAATACACCGCCAGGCAAAACTGAAAGTGTCAGCCGATACCCGCGACTAAGCTCAAATGGGCAATGTCCAACTCTTCGCGCAGGTACGGGCGCAGACCGCGGCAGCTATCAGTCTATGCGTCCTCTACATCCCGTTGAACCTCGGGTAATATCGGTCAGAGAAGCAGCCCGTTTGCAAAGCTTTCCTGACTGGTTTGTCTTTCACCCAACAAAATGGCACAGCTTTAGAATGATAGGAAATAGCGTTCCACCGCTGGTATCGAAGTCAATTCTATCTAAAATCAAAACCCGAATCGAAAGCAAGCAGCTACATCATAGGGTGTTAGCGGCTGAGTGAGAGCCAGTGGTCAAGAAACAACTCCGCGTAGATACGTCGCCCGACAAGCAGTTTCTTATTGACACCTTCTCCCGCGATGCGTCCGCCATTGATTGCATTTTTGACTTATTAGATAACTCAATTGATGCTGGCAGCGCGCATCTGAGAACTTTAGGCGCAAAGCCAGATCTAGAAGGCCTTCTCAAAACTTATGACCCGATAGAGATTAAGCTATTTGTATCGGCTCGTGGAGTGAAGATAGTCGATAATTCCGGGGGAATGTCGTCGGCAGACCTAGAAAACTCCATCTTGAAGTTTGGTCATCGTTCAGCGCAGCCTTTCTCAATTGGGATGTACGGCGTCGGTCTAAACAGGGCGATCTTCAAACTTGGCGAGCACACTACGATCAGCACCCACACAGGGAAGGAACGCTCTCACGTCTCTCTCGATATGACTAGTTATCGATCAGACGATGATGAATGGCTTATTGAGGGAGAAACTGAAACCTCTAAGGCCCAAGCCGGCACCACAATTGAGATCACCAGTCCGCCCGCACCCATAATTCGACATCTTTCGGATACGAGCTTTGTTGATCGCTTATCCACTGAGGCCTCTATTAGGTATTGCAGGTTTTTAGAACGCGGCCTCACGCTGAACATCAATAAGAACAGCATTCAGCCAAGGAGTGTCGTCGTTAGGGAGAATGGCCTATTCAAGCCGCTCACGAAAAATTTTCAAACGCCATCGGGCGTAAGAGTCTCAATTGTTGCAGGACAGCACGAAGAGCATCGTTTCAAGCGAGAGCCAGACTACGACTTAGCTACAAACACGGCCCTGGGTAGTGAATATGGCTGGTCTGTATCCTGTAATGGTCGGGTTGTGGTGCGGGCTGACAGAAGCCCCAAGACCGGATGGGACCAGAATTGGCATAACGAATTTAATGGTTTTGTAGGTTCAGTTTCGTTCTCGGCAGAGAATGGGGAACTACTACCTTGGAACTCACCTAAAAATGATGTCGTCGTCTCTGATGACACCTATCAGCAAGTTCTTGAAGATATGAGGAATTTCACGCGAACTTGGCGACGCTTTATTTCTTCAATGAAGCGGCAGCCTAAAAGTTCTCCCATTCACCCGCCTCCAGCCAAACCAAAAGTTCCGAAGCCACAAGCCCCAAAAGCTAAGCAACATCCGTCTCAAAAACCGATCACAAAGCCCATCGGCTATCGAAGCGTTTTACCTAAGGACATCAACGAAGTTCACTGCACGGATAAGTTTTTAGATTTAGTTCATGAGGCTAAAGCCCACGATATCTATGACTCGCGATATTCGGGGCTAGCGCTAATTCGAATGATATTTGAGATAGGCGCTGCGTGCTTTCTGATAAGACATGGAAAATTTAAGGAAATGCGGAATTTTTGCATATCGAATGAAGAGGCACGCACCGGAAAAACCTTGAGCAAACAACAGAAAGATGACC
>NZ_CAXFSW010000006.1:0-113919 GCF_964005855.1 uncultured Henriciella sp. | reverse complement strand
CTCGTCAGGCTCATAACCTGAAGGTCGTAGGTTCAAATCCTACTCCCGCACCCAATAAGCCCCTGATCTTCGGATCGGGGGCTTTTTTGATTCCGGGCAGAAAATCTTCGCTCGCGAGTGGGGCTGTCACCGTACTGCATCACGCCCGGGATAGCGTCTTACATCCACGTTCGTGCAGTTCGCGACAATGCCCGCCCGGCTATGGTACGGTCTTCTGAACCGGACCGAGAGCCGGGAGAATGGGAGGAAGTTATGCCAGCGGACACTGATGCACACATAGACGAAGAGATATCGCTAATCGAGCGCGCGCGGCGTTGGCAGAAGGAACTTGCCGCGCGGGCGCCGGAAGCCGAAGATGTCCGTAAGCTGCCGCAGGATCTGGCCCAGACACTCGCCGAGACGGGCTTCTATGCGATGTGCAATCCGGTTGAGGATGGCGGGCAGGGTGCCTCCCCTGCCGACTATGCCGAGACGGTGGAAGCGCTTGCGCGCGGCGATGCCGCGCCCGCCTGGTGCAGCTTCATTGCGACGACGGCCGCCTTCGGCATGGCCTATGCCGATAATGACACGGTGCGCGCCCTCCTCTCCCGGCCGGGCGTCAAGACCGCCGGCGTCTTCGCGCCCATGGGCCGCGCTGTGGAAACCGAGCAGGAGGGCGTGAAGGGCTACCGCATCAATGGCCGCTGGGCCTGGGGCTCTGGCACGCAGAATGCCGACTGGGTCAGCGGGGGCTGTTTCCTCGCGGGGGAAGACGGCAAGCTCATCATGTCGGACAAGGGCGGGCCGATACAGCTTGCCCCGATCTTCTCCGCCGACCAGCTCCATTTCATCGACACCTGGCATGTGACCGGCCTGAAGGGCACCGGGTCCACTGATTTTGAGGTGCGAGACGCCTTCGTGCCAGCAGATCGCGTGACCGCAGGTTTTGGCCGCACACGTCAGGATGAGCCCATTTTCCGGTTTCCGGCCTTCGGCCTGCTTGCCATCGGGATTGCCGCCGTTGCGCTGGGGGCGGCACGCGGCGCGATGGATGACTTCTATGAGCTTGCCGGCGCCAAGAAACCCTCAGGCAGCAGCAAGACCCTGTCGGAAAAGGCGCTCACCCACCGCGATGTCGCGATGAGCGAGGCAGACATCCGGCAGGCGCGCGCTTTCTTTTACCAGGCGATCGAAGCCGCGTGGGAAACGGCCCTGGACGGCCCCGTGAGCCTTGACGCCCGCCGCGACCTTCGTCTCGCCACCACTAGCGCGGTACAGTCGGCCAGGCGCGCCGTCGACCGCATCTATGAGCTGGCCGGCGGCACCGCCGTCTACAGCCAGTCGCCCATCCAGCGCCGCTTTCGCGATGTTCATGTGGCGACCCAGCACATCATGGTCGGTGCTTCCACATGGGAGACGACAGGGCGGCTCTTCCTCGGCCAGCCGGCCGATACGGCCATGCTCTGACGCTCAGTCGTGGCTGGGCAGGACGATCTCTCTGTGCGTCTCGAACAACTCGCCCAGAAACTCGCTGAGCGCCCGGATGCGGGCAAGCGGGGCGAGATCCTCATGGGTGCTCAGCCAGAAGCTGCGCTCGACCCGCACCTTGTCTTTCAGGAGAGGTCGAAGCGTCTCGTCGCGCGCCGCCATGAAGTTCGGCAGGACCGCAATCCCGAGTCCCGCCCGCGCCATCTGCAGCTGCGCAATGATGGATGGGCTGCAGTATTGCAGGGACAGGCCTGGCGCGATCTCTGCGTGATAGCGAAGCTGCGGTGAATAGATGAGATCGTCGACATAGCCGATCAGCGTGTGGGCGGCGAGTTCGTGCGGGGCGCCGGGCACGCCCTTGCGTGCGAGATAGGCCGGACTGGCGAACAGGTGCAGGGCGTAATCCGACAGCTTGCGAACCTTGAGGCGCCCCGATGTCGGCCGGGCCAGCATGATCGCCATGTCAGCCTCGCGCTTGGGCACGCTCGCAAAGCCGGACATGGCAATAAGGTCGAGGGCGATGGCCGGATAGCGGTCCCGGAAGCCTGCCAGTGCCGGGGCAATCAGACTGTTGGCGAGGCCTTCGGTCACGCCAAGGCGCACGCGTCCGCTCGCTTCCATTCCACCCGTATCGGCCTGCGCGTAGATTTCCAGAGCTGACTGTTCGATGGCCTCAGCCCTGGCGACGATCTCTTCGCCGGCCGATGTCAGGATGTGGCCCCGCCGCGTCCGCTCGAAGAGCGAGAGGCCAAGGTCAGCCTCCAGCCGCCGCAGGCGTCGCCCGACCGTTGTGGCATCAAGGCCCGTCCGCGCGGCGGCATCTGACAGTTTCGCATGCCGGCTTATCTCAAGCAGGAGTTTCAGATCATCCCAGTTCATAGCGCGGTCCCTGCCTGCGATATTGCAGGTTCAACCTGCATGTGTGCGTATTTAACTGCGTGAGCGCCAGAGATAAACAGGAACAAAGATAGTTATGGGAGAAAACCAGATGCGCAGCGTTGACCATTTCATTTCCGGCAAGACGGTAAAATCCGGCTCTGGCCGTTTTAGCGATATCTATAATCCGAATACCGGAGAGGTGCAGGCGCAGGTCGGTCTTGCCAATGATGCCGAAGTCGATCAGGCGGTTGAGGCCGCAAAGGCCGCGCTTCCCGGCTGGATGGCGACCAATCCCCAGCGCCGCGCCCGTATCCTGTTCAAGTTCAAGGACCTGCTGGAGCAGAATATCGATGAGCTCGCCGAGCTCCTCTCCGCCGAGCATGGCAAGGTGGTCGCAGACTCAAAAGGCGACGTCCAGCGCGGCATCGATGTGGTCGAGTTTGCCTGCGGTATCCCGCATCTTCAGAAGGGCGAATATACCGAAGGCGCTGGCCCCGGCATCGATGTCTATTCCATGCGCCAGCCGCTGGGCGTCTGCGCCGGCATCACGCCGTTCAACTTCCCGGCCATGATCCCCTGCTGGATGTTCGCGGTCGCGGTCGCCTGCGGAAATACATTCGTGCTGAAGCCGTCCGAGAAGGATCCGTCCGTGCCGGTCCGTCTGGCTGAGCTTTTCCTCGAAGCGGGTGCGCCAGAAGGCGTGCTCAATGTCGTGCATGGCGACAAGGGCTCGGTCGATGCCATCCTGAAGCATCCGGATGTGAAGGCTGTCAGCTTCGTCGGCTCATCCGATATTGCCCAATACGTCTACGCGACAGGCACCGCGCACGGCAAACGTGTCCAGGCTATGGGCGGGGCAAAGAACCACGGCATCATCATGCCGGATTGTAATATGGAGCAGGCGGTCAAGGACATTGTCGGCGCAGCCTATGGCTCGGCTGGCGAGCGCTGTATGGCGCTGCCGGTTGCTGTCACCGTGGGCAAGAAGACCGGCGACGAGTTCGTGGAGCGCATGCTGGAAGCCGCCCAGAACCTGAAAGTCGGTATCTCGACAGACGCTGACGCCCATTACGGCCCGGTCGTTTCGGCCGCACACAAGGCGAAGGTCGAGGACTATATCCGCATGGGTGTCGAGGAAGGCGCTGAGCTGAAACTCGATGGCCGGGGACATACGCTTCAGGGCCATGAGAATGGCTTCTTCGTCGGCCCGTCGCTGTTCGATCATGTGAAGCCGGAGATGCGCAGCTACAAGGAAGAGATCTTCGGCCCCGTCCTGCAGGTCGTGCGCGCCGAGACTCTGGAAGAGGCAGCAGCCCTGCCGTCCAATCACCAGTATGGCAATGGCGTTGCGATCTTCACCTCGGACGGCCGCGCCGCGCGCGAGTTTGCCGCGCAAGTCAATGTCGGCATGGTCGGCATCAATGTCCCGATCCCGGTGCCGGTGTCCTATCACACCTTCGGTGGCTGGAAGCGGTCTGCCTTTGGCGATACCAACCAGCACGGCCCGGAAGGCGTCCGCTTCTGGACCAAGATCAAGACCGTCACCCAGCGCTGGCCGGAAGGCGATGTTGGCGATCAGGCTTTCATCATCCCGACCATGCAGTAGGATAACCGCCTTTCAGACAAGGATGGACGGATGCTTCTGACTGAAGAACAGACGATGATTTCGGACATGGCGAAGAATTTCGCCATGAACGAGCTACGCCCCAATGCGGCGAAATGGGACAAGGATGGCAATCTCGACCGTTCCAAGCTGGAAGCGCTGGGCGAGCTTGGCTTTGGCGGCATCTATACGAGTGAGGAACATGGCGGCTCTGGCCTGACGCGCCTCGATGCAGCCCTGATCTTCGAACAGCTCTCGCGCGGCGACATCAGCCACGCAGCCTTCCTGTCGATCCACAATATGGCGACATGGATGATCGACAGTTTCGCGCATGACCAGCTTCGCGCAAAATATGTCCCGCGCCTGACGGCCACGGAACTTATCGCCTCTTACTGCCTGACCGAGCCGGGGGCCGGGTCTGATGCGGCCAGTCTCAAGACCACGGCCAGGCTTGAGGGGGACGAGTATGTCCTCAACGGCGCCAAGGTCTTTATCTCGGGCGCGGGCTTCTCTGATGTCTATGTCGTCATGGCACGTACCGATGAGGGCGGCGCACGCGGCGTCTCGACCTTCATCGTCGACAAGGATGCGCCAGGGCTTTCCTTTGGCAAGCATGAAGACAAGATGGGCTGGCGCGCCCAGCCCACGGCGATGGTCAATTTCGACGATTGCCGCATCCCGGCGACGAACCGTGTGGGTGATGAGGGCAATGGCTTCAAATTCGCCATGGCCGGCCTTGATGGTGGACGCCTCAACATTGCTGCCTGTGCCCTTGGAGGGGCGCAGGACGCGCTGGACCGCGCCTTCGCCTATGTGCAGGAGCGTGAACAGTTTGGCCGCGCCATCATCGATTTTCAGGCGACGCAGTTCAAGCTCGCCGATATGGAAACCGAACTCGCTGCCGCCCGCGCGCTTCTCTATGAGGCCGCCTCCAAGCTCGACAGGAAAGCGCCGGACGCGACCAAGTTCTGCGCCATGGCAAAGCGCTTTGTCACCGACACATCGTCCAAGGTCGCCAATGACGCGCTCCAGCTGCATGGCGGTTATGGCTATCTCGGCGACTATGAAGTCGAGCGCATCGTGCGCGATCTCCGCGTCCACCAGATCCTTGAAGGCACCAATGAAATCATGCGCGTCATCGTCGCGCGTGAAATGATGAAAGGCCAGGTATGACCGATCAAGTCATCATCGCCCGTAAAGAAGGCCGGGCAGGGCGGATCACGCTCAACCGCCCAAAAGCGCTCCATTCGCTCAATCAGGAAATGTGCGAGCTGATGATTGAGGCGCTGCTCGCCTGGCGCGAGGACGAGGCGGTTGAGCTGGTCGTTGTCGATCATCTCGAAGACACGCGTGGCTTCTGCGCGGGCGGCGATATCCGCATGCTGCAGGACTCCGGCAAGGCCGATGGCAAGGAGGCGCAGGCTTTCTTCGCGGCGGAATACCGCCTCAACACCCTGATCGAGGAATATCCGAAGCCTTACGTTGCCATTCAGGACGGGGTCACCATGGGCGGCGGTGTCGGTATCTCCGTGCACGGCGATGTGCGCGTCGCCACCGCCAACACGGTCTTTGCGATGCCGGAAAGCGGGATCGGTCTGTTCCCGGATGTCGGCGGCGGCTGGTTCCTGCCACGCCTCGACGGTGAGCTGGGCCAATGGCTGGCGCTCACGGGGGCGCGCCTCAAGGGTAAGGATGTCCTCGCCGCCGGTGTGGCCACGCATTTCGTTGAGGATGCATCGGGTCTTGCAGGCAAGCTCGCCGAGCAGGGCCTGGAGGCCCTCGATGGTCTGGAGCAGTCGGCAGAAGGCAGCTTTGCTGAGCACCGCGCCGAAATTGATCGCTGCTTTGCCAAGGAGACGGTCGAGGAGATTATCTCCTGTCTCGAAGCGGGCAGCGAGTGGGCACAGAAACAGGCCGACACCCTGAAATCCAAATCACCGCTCACGCTGAAGGTCGCCCATCGCCAGCTGCGCGAAGGCGGCAAACTCAGTGAATTCCGCGAGAATATGAAGATGGAATACCGCATCGGGGCGCGCATGGTTTGCACCGAAAACTTCATCGAAGGTGTGCGCGCCGTTCTCGTTGACCGTGACAATGACCCCAAATGGGTCCCGGCCGATCTTGCCTCAGTGGATGAAGAGCTGGTCGACAGCTTCTTTGCGCCGCTGGGTGCGGACGAGCTTACATTTCTCTAGGGAGGAGACCTCACAATGACGAAGATCGCTTTCATTGGCCTTGGTAATATGGGCTCCGGCATGTGCGCGAACCTCGCCAAGGCCGGCCATGACGTGCTCGCATTCGACCTGAATGAAGACGCCGTAAAGGCCGCTGTCTCCGCAGGCGCCACAGCCGCTGCAACTGTTGGCGAGGCTGTGAGCGATGTCGATGTGGTCGTCTCCATGCTGCCAGCCGGAAAGCATGTCCATCAGGTCTATTTCGGCAATGATGGCGTCACGGCGCACGCAAAGCCGGGGACGCTTTTCCTCGATTGCTCGACAATCGCTGTGGAGGAAGCCCGCGATGCGGCTGCCAAAGCGGCTGAAGCCGGCTTTTCCTATATGGACGCACCTGTGTCGGGCGGCGTCGCAGCCGCCGAGGCAGGGTCCCTCACTTTCATGGTCGGCGGTCCAAAGGACGGTTTCGAGAAGGCAAAACCCGTGCTCGATGTGATGGGCAAGAACGTCTTCCATGCCGGTGACCCCGGCAATGGACAGGTCGCCAAGATCGCCAACAACATGCTGCTCGGTATCTCCATGATCGGCACCTGTGAAGCCTTCAATCTGGCTGAGAAGCTGGGCCTTGATGCGCAGACCTTCTTCGACATCTCCTCGACAGCCTCCGGCCAGTGCTGGTCCATGACGAGCTATTGTCCCGCGCCAGGCCCCGTTCCTGCCGCGCCGTCCAACCGTGATTACAAGCCGGGGTTCGCCGTCGCCATGATGCTGAAGGATCTGCGCCTTGCCATGGGGGCGGGCGACGATGTCGGCGCTGATACGCCGCTCGGCAATCACGCCCAGCAGATCTATTCCAAGCTCGATGAGGATGGTTTCGGCGATCTCGACTTTTCGGGCGTCATGCGCCGCCTGAAGGGTGAACTCTAGTCTTTCTTCTTGCTGCCCGGATCATCGAAGTCGCGCGTCCACTGGATCGACAGTTCCTGCCCCTGATCCTCGCCCGTATTGGTAGCCGCTTCGACCTCGATATTCTCGATCGGCTCCCATTCGATGGCGAGACCAGGCGCGCCGGCCGCGCCTGAGCGCACTTCCAGATAGACATTGTCTGTCAGATATTTCCCGCTGGTCACCTCGACGCCTCCACCGGCGCCGCTGCCGACATCGAATGTGTCGAGGCCAAGCGCGGTTTCGATCCCGCCGAGCAGGTCAAACCCGCCGCCACCTGAAAGCTGCGCCAGTGCTGCCGCCAGACGTGCTGTCTCTAGCGCCGTCAGCTGCGTCGGCGAGCGGCCGAACAGGACACGCGAGAGGACTTCATCCTCCGGCAGCACCGGCTGCGACGTCAGCTCGATTTCCGGGCGGGAGATCGTGCCGGTGACGTTCAGGATCGCCGTGATGTCGTCGCGGGCCTCATGAACCGCTCGGACGGAAAGCCGCGATTCATCCAGTTCGGGCGCCAGTCTCACTGTGCCTTCCCGGAACTCGAAACGCTTGCCGAGCAGATCGAACCGGCCGCGCACGATTTCCGCCTGTCCGGTAATGACCGGATTGCCAATCGGCCCGACAATATCGGCGTTGAGGCCAAGCTCTGCATTGACGCCGCGCCCGCTGACATCAATCTGGTCCGGGGCGTTGAGGGAGATATCGAGCCGCGTTGCCGCTTCCTCTGCTGTTTGGTCTTCTTCTTCCTGCTTCGGATCGCGGAAGTTGACATCGAGCGTTGGCGGTCCGCCCTGGGGCAGGTTCTCAAGATTGAGCTGACCTTCATCGACGGTCAGGTCTCCCGTTATCTCAAGCAGTTCTGGCTGCTGGTTGAGCGACAGCGTGCCGCTGACCGTGGCGGAGCCTTCGCGCCGTTCTGTCACGACCAGCTTGTCGGCGCGAATTTCCACATCGCTGCGGCCCGAGCCATCGATGGCCATAGAGCCGCTGCCCTCCAGCGTGCCGCCGGCCCGGCCACGCGCGCTGAAGGCGTCCAGGGTCACGGTGCCAGAGCCAAGGCGGGTATCGGCGGAAATGCGGTTCAGCACCATGCCGAGATCGCCATGCTCAAAGACGCCGTCCCTGAACTGAACCGTGCCGGAAAATGTCTCGTCCAGCGTCGGCAGGCGCCCGGAGAGGTCTGCCGCCACCTCGCCCTGCAGCACCATCTGAGGTGGCACGAAGAGGGCGGCAATCGCCTCGATCTCGCCATTGGCCTGCACCGAAAACGGCATTTCAGCGCCGGGAACAGGCTGGATAAAGGGTGCGTTGCCGGATGTCGTCACAGGAATATCGACCGCCGCACGCGCTTCCAGCGTCTCATTGTCGAGGGCGCGCAGATTAAGATCGAGCAGATCGGGGGAGAGCTCGCCGGAAACGAAGAGGTCGACCGGCGCGATGTCCGAGCCTGGCCGGGAAATGCGCTTCATCTCCGCTTCAATGGGGCCGGAGAGGCCACCGCCGGGCGTCTCGCTGAAGGCCAGGCTGAGATCGAGGGCGCCATCCAGTGCGGGGCGCCCCATCAGGACGAGGACCGGGGCAAGCTGCAGGCCTTCGGCGTCGACGCGGATCTGGGTCTCCCCGCGCGTGCTGAGCGACGGGGTCAGGGAGCCGCCCAGTGCCGCAAGCTCTGCAGTCACCTCATAACCGTCTTCATAGGCAGTGTAGCGCAGCTTTTCTTCGGTCACGAAGCCGACATCGCCGAGAATGGCGCTGATCGAGGCGCTGAGATCGGGCGCGCCCTCCGTCAGGCCGCGCACATTGCCGTCTATGTTGAGCGCTGTGGGATATGAAAGATCATCCAGCCGCGTACTGCCTTCCATCTCGACAACGAAGTCCACATTTGACGGTGCTCCGTTGGCCCGGATGATGAGCGCGTCCGCCCGTGTCGGCCCGGCAGACACTTCTTCCAGAATGGCGTCGACAGCCAGCGCCTCGCCATTGATGTTGGCGCTTGCATCGATGCGCCGGGCCGGCAGACCCTTGGGCAGATCGCCGCGCACATTGGCCTCGCCCGTAATTGCCGCGATCTCGCCGCCAGAGCCGCTTAGGTCCGCATCGGCGCGCAGCGTGCCCCAGTTTGCTTCCAGCCCGCTCACCTGCCAGTCGCTGCCATTGAGGGTGAGCGCGGTATCGAAATCGAGCGGCCCGTTGGTCGTATCGGCGTTGAGACGCGCTTTCGCGCTCAGTGCGCCCTCGCCATAGGTCCCGTCCGCGCCAAGATCGATATCGGTGAAGGTTAGCGTGTCATTGGCAAGCTGCGGGGCATTGAGATTGATGACGAAGTCCAGGCTGTCCAGCTGGCCGGAGGCTTCGGCGCCGCCCGTGACGCTCTCCAGCATGTAGCCAGCCACAACCGCTTCGCCAGCCGATAGCTGCGCGGAGGCTGACACGCGCCGGTCGCTGGAGATGCGCCCCGATCCGTTGAGCGAGAGGGTGCCGCTTTCCAGCGTGACCGCGTTAAGGTCGACCGAATTGTCGGCGCGCAATTGTCCCTCCGCGGTCAGGAAAGCCTCATCGGAGGCCCAGTCACTGATCGGAGAGGGCAGGTCTCCGAGCCGGCTTGCAGAGATGCGTGTGTTGAACCGGGTGACGCCGCCGCCTGCACGGTCTGCCTCGAAATTGCCTGCCAGATTGACGGGCCGGGCAAGATCAGCCTCGGCACCATCGATCTGGAAGCTGCCCGACATATCGGCGCTGAGCTGGGGGCCGAAAGCGAGATCGCCTTGTACGGAGACCTGCCCGGCCTTGCCACGCACGCTTGTTTCGCGAAAGTCGAGGGTCTTCGCGCCAAGGTCATAGTCAGCGTTCAGGACAAGCACCGGCTGGCGCCCGGCAACCTGTCCGGCCATGCCGGGCAGGACCGTGCCCTGCGTCTCCAGCGTCGTGCGCACGGACGCAGTGGCGTTGCCATAGATCGCGGTGACCGGTCCGGAAATGGTCTCTGCCTGCAAGGACGGGACATCGACGCCGGCAGCGCGGATATCGCCGTCGAAACGCGCCGTCCCATCGGAATAGACAAGCACACCATCCAGCGTCGCCTGGCCGACACTGACATTCTCCATCTCGGCATAGCGGGTCGGATTGTCGGCGGTCAGGCGAAAATCGCTCGTATAGCCGCCATCGCCGTTTTGTCTGGCAATTGCGCTGAGTTCGAGACCTTCGGCGAGCGCGGTCACATCCAGCACCGGCCCGGTATCATCGCGGGACAAGTCACCCTCGATATTCAGCGTGTCCCCCAGCGTCCCGGCGACAGAGCGGCCCAGCGGATGAAGGCCCGGATGGATCTCCGACTGGAAGCTGATGAGGTCGCCGCGCGCCCTGGCGTCGAGCTGCAGAAGAGATTGGTCGTTCACCTCAATGTCCGCGTCACCCTGCCAGTCATTGAGCGCGCCATCGGCATCAAGCGAAGCGGAAATGGACTGATCCTCTTCCAGCCGGGCAAGGCTGGCAAAAAGACCGCCAGCGGGCCCGTCCAGGCTCAGCTTGCCATCCACGCGGAAATCATCCGACCAGGTAAGGTCGGCGACCAGTTCGTCGCCATTGCCATCCAGGGGCAGAACTTCCAGCTGCGTGCGCCCGCCATCGCGCCCGATCAGGCCCTGACCATTTATATTCAGCGACAGGGCACGCGGCAGGACGCCCTCATCGGCACGCAGCTCACCAATCCTCAGCCGGTCCAGCTTGCCGGTCCGTATAGGCATCGATCCGCCACCGGTGTTGTCCTTCTGCTTGGACTGCAGGATGGGGCGCCGCATGACATGGATAAGATCGGCTTCCAGCGCCTCGATTGTGAGCGCGCGCCGGCGCAGCGCGAAGGGTTTCCAGTCGGCGAGCAGGTTCTCGGCGACCAGCCATACGCCTTCCTCGTCCGAAACCGTCAGGCGCTCGATCCTGAATTTGCCAAGAAGATCGCCGCTCAGACCTTCGACTTCAATCTCTTGGCCCGACGGGTCTGCTGCCTCGATCCGGGTCTCGACAAAGCCCCGGCCGAAGCCTGACTGGGCTGCAAAGCGCAGGGCCAGTAGCAGCACGAGCGCGAGCACCAGCAGCACGCCGACCGCGATCAGCACCCATTTGAGGATGCGGCGTCCAAGGCTTTTCTTCTCGCCGGATGTGTTTGGGGCGGACTGTTCGTTACGCATCAGAATGCCTGCCCGATAGAGATGTAGATCTGGACCGGGTCGTCAAAATCGGTTGGATTCAGCGGCGTGGCCACGTCAAGCCGGATCGGCCCCGCCGGTGTGGTATAGCGTACGCCAAGACCCGCACCATAGCGCGTCTCGCTGTAATCAGAGAACTGGTCGGTCGAGACAGCCCCCGCATCGATAAAGCCAACAATGCCAATCTTGGGACGCAAGGCGTACCGTGCCTCCAGAGACGCCTCTATGAGTGACGAGCCGCCAAGCGGGGTCCCATCCTCCGCGCGCGGTCCGATGGCTTGATAGGCATAGCCGCGCACACTGCCGCCGCCCCCTGAATAGAAGCGGGTATCGACAGAAAGGTTTTCGACATCGGCGCCGACGACCGCGCCCGCCTTGAACCGGCCGGCCAGAACGAAACGTCTCTCATTGAAAGGCAGATAGGCGCTGACCTGGCCGACAGACCGCACATAAGGGCTGGTCTCGTCGCCGAAAGTGTAACTCGGCTCGACCCGGGCATTGGCCCGCCAGCCAGAACGCGGGTCCAGCAGGCTGTCCGTCTTGTCGAGGCGGGCATCGGCAAAGACGGAGAGGATTTGCAGGTCGCGGCTGCCATACTCGTCTTCCTCGCGCGCGATCTCGCCCTGCACGCCGTAGGAATAGGTGAAATCAGGGCCCTGTACGACTTCATAGGCCGCCCCGAGCGACACCGCCTGACGGTCATAGGCATCGGTTGTTTCATTGTTGACGCCCGTCGACAGGACAAGCCCGCGCCCATAGCCGAATTCATTGGGCCGGCGCCAGACCACTTCAAGCGCCTGTTCAAGTTCGGCGACGGTCAGATCCGCTGTCAGGAGGTCGCCGCGGCGGGTCAGATTACGGCGCGCGAATTCCGCGGTCACACCAAAGCCTTCGCTGGTCGAATAGCTGCCGCCGAGGGCAACCGTGTTGCGCGGGCGTTCGGTCAGCTTGATCTCGACATTGCGGATCTCCTCGCCCGTTTCTGTCGTGCCTGAAGGCTCTGAGGCGAGCGAGGCGCGCGCGACGCGAAACATGCGGGTTTCCGCAAGCCGCGTATTGAAAAGCGACAGCTTGGCCGGATCGTAAACCTCGCCCTCCTCATAGGGGACGAGGCGCTGCAGATAGCTTGCCTTTGTCAGGACGTCTTCCTCAGGGAAGGTCGTTTCGCCGAAGACAACGCGGGGACCGGACGTCGTTTCATAGGTCACGCTGATGGTTTCGGCGTCGCGGTCGCCCAGGACGCGGCGCTCGTCCACGCTGGCATAGGGATAGCCCTCATCGCGCAAGGTGTTCACAATCCAGCGTTCGGCGTCGATCACGTTGGAAGGAATGGCAGGCCGGCCGCTTTTGACAGGCAGGTTGTCGCGAATGGTCTTCTGGTCTTCCTCGGTGGGGGCCTCTCCACGAAAGGAGACAGCCACTTTGGCCAGCGCGAAACGGGGTCCGGTATCGATCCGCAGGCGGGCTTCAGGCGCATCGGTGCCGAGAATGGCAAGGTCGATGCGCGGGTCGTAATATCCCTTGCTGTTGAGCGCGGCGCGGGCGGCCTCAGCTGCGCGTCGGCCCTGCCTTCGGGCCTCAAGGGCGGTCTTCGGGGTATTTTCGTCCGGCAACGCATTGCGCACCGCTTCGCGCAACGCCTCGTCCGGCCGGTCACCAGCATACTCAACATCTACGGTCTTGGCTGCCGCCACGCCGGCGAAGATGAGGGCAGCGAGCAGGGAAAATAAAAATCTATTCAACATTCTTCCCAAGCCAGTCCGGCACATTCGCGGCGCGAAAACCGCAGAAAAAATCCCCCAGTCGTCTGGGCCCTTGTACATAAGCGGTATGTCGCGTGCGAACGAATTCAACGTCCGTATTCTGCTTATGTTGCTGGTCAAAGCGCGCAATTTACAGTTCCGACATGTGCGCCCGGCCGACACGGCTTCTGGTCGGCGCCGGACGGCCTTATGACAAGAGACAATGGCAGGTTTTCAGGTGAATTTAGAAAGGGGTTAGGGAAATTCGTGTTAGCTCCCTTTCGGTTGAGTTGCGACGGAAAGGGCAGTGTGGCACGAAACGGGGCCTGAAATTCTTATCTTGGGGAGTCTGTATCTTTGACTGAGAAGAGATCCCCGCCACGCCCCCGGACATCGCCATCGCCCTGGATGAAGGAACCGCCCGTTGGAGAGGCGCTGCGTTACGTCTATCGGGAGACGGTTGGGGAGCCGGTCCCGGAAAGGCTGCAGTCGCTGATCGAACGCCTGCGAGAGCAGGAAAACAAGGGGAAGTAGGGCGCGGCGGAAGCTCGTCCCTGTTGGGAGGTCGGTGATTGGCAGATCACTTGGACATGTCGTTTGTGGCGCGCATGGAAGCGCTTCTTCCCGAGCTTCGGGCCTTCTCCATAAGCCTTTGCAGAAATACCTGCCTGGCAGATGATCTTGTTCAGGAGACCTGTCTCAAGGCCTGGACCTCGCAGGAAATGTTCGATCCGGCCGAGCCGATGCGGCCCTGGCTCTTCCGCATCCTGCGCAATGAATACTATATGCAGCAGCGCCGCTCCTGGCGCAGCGTGAATATCGAACCGGACGCGGTGGCGCGTGCGCTTGTGACCGAGACGAGGCCGGAGTCGGCCAAGGATTTTGCTCGTCTGGAACGCATCATCGCCGAGCTGCCCGATGGCCAGCGCGACGCGCTGATCCTCATTCTTGCAGCCGGCATGACCTATGAGGAAGCGGGTGAGGTCTGTGGTTGTTCGGCCGGAACGGTCAAAAGCCGCGTCAGCCGGGCCCGCGAAACCGTGCGCCAGCGTTTTGTCTCGGCGGAGCGGTCTCCGGATATGTTGCCCTCCTCGGTCGAGGCCGGGTTCCCGGCCCTCCTCTCGCGTCTCGATGAGATGCTGGCCAGCGCCCAGTCGTCGGCGTGACCTCGCCGCACGTCCCAGATTCTGCGTTTCCCCAATGGGCGTTCTCTGACCGGCGGGCGGTTTCTGACCCATTTGAGCCCCTGGATGAGGCTGAAGCGGCTCGCGCCGGGCGCCTGAAACGCAGCGAAGACGCGCAGGACTTTCTGCACGCCCGCTGGCTTGCCCGCTCGCTGGCGGCGCAGACGCTGCCGGGTGCGGGCGATATCCGGATTGAGAGCTTTGACGATGCCCGCCCGCAGATTACGGGGTGGCCGGAGGCGGCGATCAGCTGGTCGCGGTCCGGCCCGCTTGGCGTGGCCGCCATTCAGGCGGGCGGCCTCATTGGGATCGACATAGAGCGGAAGGCTGCGCGGCAGACCGGTCCCATGCTGGAGATGGTGGCCCAGCCCCAGGAGGCCGAGTGTGTGCTCTCACCGGGCGCAGAAACCGAGCGTCTTGAGCGTTTCTACCGGCTCTGGACAGCCAAGGAAGCGGTGCTGAAGGCACGGGGAAAGGGGCTGCGCGGCGGCGCGAAGAAGGTTGAAATACCGGAAGATTTTATCTCAGGCGAGCGGGATGCAGCCACACTGGTGGAGACTTTCGGGGCGTTTCGGCTGGTCAGGCTGGACGTAGGAGCTGAGGCTTGCTGCAGTCTTGTCTTCAGCGTGCGAACAGGGATTTGAACATCCAGCCGGCAAGCGATTTGCCGCTGGTGTGCCGCTCGTCCTGCATGTCAAAAACCATAAGGGAAACAGTGCCAAAGGGCGGCGCCTCGATGCCTTCCTTGCGGATGTCAAAGCCCATCGAGCCATAGAACTCCCGCATCTGGGGTTCAGCCAAAATCGCGATGAAGCGGTGCTGGCCTTTGGCGACATAGCCGAGCACGGCGCGCATGATGGGCCCCAGCGTCTTCGATCCGCGCCGCTCTGGGGCGGTCACCAGTTTTGAAACGATGACACAGCTCGTGCCTGCCGGCAGGATGCCGGGAAGATCAAAAAGCCTAAACTTTTCAGGAGGGTCATCGACCTCGACCGGGATGACCTGCGCGCTGGAGACAAGGTCTGCCCCGTCGAACAATGCATAGGTCTGGCCGAGCCGGTCTGCCTCGTCACGAAGCAGCCGGCTTTCATGATCCGCGCCTGCCATGGCGAATTGCTTTTCGGCGCAATAGACGCGGTAGCGCAGATGCTGGACCAGCGGCAGGGTCGCGTCGGTCATTTCGACAAGGTCGAACTCACTCATAGGGGTCATCTCCGACAGACCAGGCGCGCGCTTGCTTGTCGAAGCGCAAATCGTAACGGCTACGGGCATTTGGGCCGATGACGAAAGGCGGATCGAGGGTCAGTTTCTGGGGGTGGAGGCCCCATCTTCTGGCAAAGAATTCCTTGATGGCAACGCCTTTGACGAGGTCGGCGCCCTTGAGGCCGGGAAGGCCCCAGGCGGCGGCGACCGTGCCGGGTAGCCAGTCGCAGGCGAGGACATCGGCGGGCGCGACCAGCGTCCGGCCATGCTCTTCCCAGCTCAGCGGGGCGACTGTGTCGTCGCTGGCGCCGGTCAGAAAAGCCTTTCGGGACAGAGGGTTAAGCGCACCGAGCTTGCCTTTCGGATAGGCTTTTTCGATGAGGTCGAGCCGCGCCCAGAGGCTGCCGTCTTCGAGATAGGCCTCAATGGTGACGGGCAAATCATCGGAGCCTGGAATACGGGTTTCGGGCCGCCCGCGCACGGTGAGCTGGCCGCTTGCTGGCAGGGCCTGAAGCAGGGTCAGGCGGGTGATGCGGACGGGGTAAATGGCGGTATTCTCCGCATCCTCAAACCAGTCTTCGGGCGTTTCGTGGGGCGGGCCGTGGACGAGGCCATCCAGTATGACGGGATCGAACGGATCCCCGGGATGGATCGCGCATCCCAGGTCGAGAATGGCCTCAAATCCCTTGCTGTCACGGCGCATGGAGATAACCGGCTGCATGGCGGGGCCGTGGAAAAGGTCGCCGGACGCATAAGGATCAGCGCGCTTCTTTCCATGCTTTTTGGCGTCCAGTCTGGGCTTCGGTCCACGTACCGGCTGGCTGATCTTTCCGTTGGAAATTTCATACCAGGGCGCGTCGCCCGAGAGGCTGTCACGGCCGCGCAGCGTCGCGCTGCCGTCAGGGGTCACGCGTGTCTCGACGCTGAGACCTTCGCCGGTGAGGCTGCCCCAGCGTTTTGGGGAAAAGTCCCTTAATTCAATCGGGTATCCTTCGAAACCGGCCGCGGCCGCCTGACGAAGGGCCATTCCGGCTTGTGAAAGCAGCGGCAGGGCGGGGAGGGTGTGCGTTGGTCTATGCGACTGTATCCAGCCGGAGTTTCCATCAGAAAACACGGTGCACTGGCGGTGCATGGACGGTGCATGGGCGGTGCACAGACGGACGCTGAGCTTGCGCATCTCATAGATCTTCATGCCATCGACCCAGAGAACGCCGCGTCCCGTCACGATGGTCGCCTCGTCGCTCTCCTCGACCGAGGTGATCTCTACCATGGGGGTTGCCTGTTTCGCGGTCGGCATGACCTGTCCGCGATAGGTCCAGTTGACCTCGCCCTCTTCAGCAATCGGCTCCCAGACAGGATGGTCGAAACGGTTAGCGAGACCCTTGAGGTCGGCGGCGCGGGCGAGGAGCTGGACCAGCATGTCGAGACCGAGCGAACCGGGCTGGACCGGATCTGAGAAGAAGTGCGCCTTGAAGTACCAGGCATAGGGATCAACCGACTGACGTGCGCGAATACGGCCAAGGCCGGCCTCGCCGCCTGCCGGTTCAAAGCGGTCAATGACGTCGAAGAGGGCAAGCCGGTTTTTCGAGGGCTGAAGCGCCGTTCCGGCTTCGCTTGGCGGGTCGGCCGGGGCGTCGAAGAAGGCGCGGTCGGCCTCGGTCGGTTTGAGGCCGGCCTGCGCGGCGAGTGAGGCCTTGGTGAAAAAGCCGAAGCTCGTCTCAAGCGTGATGACAGGTGTGCCGTCGCCAAGCGTGGCGGTGAGGTCAAAGAAGACGATGGTCATCGGCCCGACGCGAGAGCAGCGGGTGAGCGTCGTGGCCGTCCGGATGGTGCCGTCGCCGGGGCGGATCTGCCGGGCGAGCTTTCCGGCCCCGTCGAGATTGCGGAAGCGGGTTTCGCCGGACAGGGCAAAGCCGCAATAGGAAGCGAGCCAGCCGCAAGGTTGCAGGATGACTTCGGTGAGGACGCTGAACGGCATTGTGCCTGTGCCGCCATCCTCAAAATACCAGGCGTCTTTTGGGATGTCGTATTCAGCGACAGCGGTGAGACCGGCCGCCTGCTGACCGGCGGGTTCTGTCACCGAAAGCACGCGGCTCACCATATGATAGGGCGGCTGGGGCAGACGGGGGACAGCGCCCTTCGTGTCGAAGGGTTTATACATGCTGCCAAAGGCGGCGCTTGGCGCGCCGGAGCCGCATTCCATCAGGGCGGCGCTGTCACCGCGCACATCGCAGGCGTCATTGACGTACCAGGGTATGGCGGCGGTCTTTGGCGTTTTCGGCCATTGGCGGCGCAGACGGATACCGAAGCGCGGGCAATAGAAGACCTTGCGGCCATCAGAGCGGGCAAGGAGGCTGGCGAAGACCATGGGTTCTTCGCCGTCGATCACCTCATCGACGAACACTTCATAGGTCACTTCATGGTCTGCGTCTGGCGTGACCTGGCCCCGGCAATAGAAGGTCGCGGGCTCACCCGGTGCCGGTTCGAAGACATGGCTGTCGCGCTCTACGGTGAGGCCAAGCCCGGCGGCGGTGAATTCCAGCGCCTGAACGGCCGCTTCGGCCATGAGCGTGCCCGGCATGCAGGGGTCTTCATGGAAGTGGCCATCATAGAACCAGGCGTCCTTTGGGACATGGTGGCGGGCCTTGAGATAGCCGCGCCCCCATGGGCCGCCCTCTGGCGCAAATTCCATCACCTCATCGAACAAAGCGAGCTTTCCGGCAGGCAGGCGGGCGGGCCGTGTATGCGGGGCGGCGCGCTCAAAACCGGCCCCGAAACAGCGATAGGTGTCGCCTGCGCGGAATGCTGCGACTTCGGCAGCATCGAAGCTGCGCTTCGTGGAGGCAGAAACCTTGTCGAGGCGCGGGTCTGCGGTGGGCGCGCCTTCGCTGGCATCCCAGAGCACGCCTTTGGAATTGGCCAGCTCCTCATCGGTGAAGAAACCGGCCTGCCCATTGCGGACCGAAAGAAGCAGGCGCTCATCGGCGTAGCAGTCATATTCGAAGAAGAACATGCGCACGCCGGAGAGGTTGGCGTGGCCCTTGATCGAGATCTGAAAGCGCAGCGTCTCCCCGACGCGCGGCAGGCCGCCTTCATGGAAGGTCAGCTCACAACCAAGCAGGCGATAGACCCGATCTGAACAGTTCAGCATGTCGGCGCCCATCCATGAGATGAGCGCAAGGTCTGCCTGTCCTGCCTCGATCAGCGGGCCGGGACGCAGCATGCCGTCGCTGACGGCCCAGAGGTCTTCCGTGACATCGGTCTCGGTCCAGATCGTGCCCTTGCCCTGAACGAGCGCTTCGGCGTCGATGCCCGTGATGCGGTCACAGAGAAGCATGGGTGGACGCGGCATGCGGACCTGACGGCGATACTTGTCCTGCGCAGCGAAGGCCTTGCCGAACACGTCCGAGATGTTCCCGGCGGCGGCCTGTTCGATCTGCGCGCGCGTAAAGGACGGGCCGGTGGGCGTCTTGCGCTCCAGAGGCGCGACGGCTTTTTGGGCCTGCGCGGGGGCGGAGGCGACCCGTTTGGCAGGCGCCGGCTTGGGTGGCGTCGGGGCTGCAGGCTTTGTGTCTGCCGCGGCTGATTTGCGGTCCAGAACAGCCGTGCCCACCGTCTTCACGACAGGCGGGGTCCAGCTGGCGCCGGGGGGCAGTGGCAAGGTGCGCGCCCGGCCGGGTTTCGCAGACGGAAGCGGCCCCGGATCAAAGGAAGGCCGCCTGGGTCGTACAAGGTGGCGGCGTGTGCCGCCTCCTGAGTGTCCGGGGAGTTTCGGCAGGTGCGGCGGGGCCACATGCGCATCGAAGGTCACGGACATCTTGTCCGCGGCTCGCAACGGGATCGTGTTTCTGGCGGCCTCAACCAGCTGCGCCTTGAGCCAGTCGACATCGGGCGCGTGACCGGCGGCGAATAGCTGAGCGGCGAGGCGGCTGATACTGTCGAGTGCGGGCGCGCCGAATTTGTCGGTAGAGAGCGCCATGACGCCCGCACCCAGAGTTTCCTGAATGGCGCCTGTCAGCGTGTCACGCGGCCCGATTTCTACGAAGCTGCGCACGCCATCGGCATAGGCGGCGCGCAGCGTGGAAGGGAAATCAATGGGCGCGATGGCCTGGCCGGTGAGCATGTTTGCGGCGCTGTCGGCAGAGACCTCATAGGCGCCATTAATGGCATTGGCGTAGAAGCGGATGCCGTCCGGGGCCTTTGTCTTGCGGAAGTGAAGCTGGTGCCAGGTCTTCTCATAGGGCCGCATGGCCGGCGTATGCACGGTGAGGTCATGCGGCACGCGGATGGCCGGTGCGCCGAGGCGCTTGATGACGCGCTGGCAGGCGGCGGCCTCCCCGGAGATGACGACATCGCTGGCGCTATAGATGATGGTGATGTCGCAGCGCGGCTCTGGCTTGATGGCATCGCGCACCGAGGCTTCGCTGGTGCGAAGCCGCCAGGTCGCCCAGTCTATCGGCGCCTTTTCACCCCATGCCTTGCGGGCGGTTTCAAACGCGCCGGCGAGATAGCGGTCATACATGCCGCTCTCGCCAATCGTGCCCATCAGGCCGTCCGCGTCTTCCCATGCGCCGAAGGCGATGAGGGAGTTGGTCTCACCGGAGGAGAGGCCCATGGCCACAGCCGGTTTGAGGCCAAGCTTTCTTGTGAGAAGGAGATGCTGGGCCTGCGAGACCAGCGTTGTCGCGCGAAGCTGGCTGAACGCGGTTTCGAGGCCGGTGGCGAGCGTATCGGCAACCGGTTGGGCAGCTGGGAAGCGCTGGGCGACAAGTCTGCCAAGCTCCGGGAAGGCGGAGAAGAGATCGCGCCCCATGCCGGGATAGGCAGCCGCCGCGCCGGTAAAGACAAAGGCAAGCTCACCCGCCGGCGTGCCTTGCCCGAAGAAGAGGCCGCCCGTGTTTTCAAGCCGGCCGGACCACAGACGTGAGGCGGCCTCGAGACGAAGCGCTTTCATTTCTTCAGGGCGGGCAGCGAGCAGGGCTACGCGGTGCTGGCCTTCATTGGCCTGGTCCTGTGCCTCAAGGCTGGCGATCAACGCGTCGGAGCTGTCTGCGCCGTAGGTTTCGAGATGCAGCGGCGGGCGAAGCAGGTCCGGTGAAGGCTGTGGGCGCGCTTTCAGCTTGATAGCGGCGCCGGAAATGGCGGGCTTTGCTTTGGCAGGATCAAGGCGCGGGATGAGGCCGTCGCCGGTGAGCTGGAGACCACGCGATGTCGCTTCGGCCTGCACTGCGAGTTCGACAAGGCTGCCTGCGGCGTGGGCGTGCCCATAGAGGCGGGCGATCAGAGCGTTTGGGGGCGAAGCTTCTGCATCGATGCGAAGGGCGCGTATTTCTGTGGCAGCAGGTGCGTCGGCGCTGCGTTGCAGGATGAGGGCGGCGGCGCCGTCACCGGTACGCTCACTGCCGCTGGCAAGGTGAACGGGATCGGTCGAGAGATCGGCGGCGGCGACGATGGCGGCGTCGATCTCGCCCGCCTGAAGCGCGCGTATGGCAAGCTCTGCCGCGCGAAGGCCGGACGCCTCTTCCTCCATCACGGCAAAGCCCTGGGCGCGCCAGTCGCCGCGCACATTCAGCCGGTTGGCCGAGACGTTGGGCATGGCGCCGAGAACGTCGCCCGCCTTGAGCGGGGGGGCGATGGTATTGCGGGCGGTATCGGCTTCCTTTGAGTTGGGGTCGAGGGCGAGGCGCTTTGCGATCCGTGCACGGAGCATCCAGCGGGTCGCTTCAGGCGAGCAGGCAAAACCTGTGAAGACACCGACGCGTGCGCCGTTCGGCAGCGAGGTGCGGGCGAGGGCTTCGTCGACCGCGTCCCAGAGCGCGACCTGCTGGCCTTGCGCCGAGGCGAGGTCGGACGGCGGCGCGCGCAGGGCTTTCGGGTCGGCATGCGTGGTCTGCATGGGCCCGCGCGGGTCTTTCGGCGGTCGCATGAGGCGCTGCAGAACGGCGGCGACGCCGCGATCCGGGCCAAGGGAGAGGCCGGTCGCGGTAATGGCGATATGGGGCGGCTTCTGGCTGGCCTTGGCCGGCTTCTTTCGGGCGCGCTGGCCGTCATCGGCGGCGAGGATGAGGTGGGCATTATTGCCGCCAAAGCCGAAATTGGAGAGAGCGGCGATCCGGGGGCGGTCTTCCGGCCACTGCCCCTGCCGGGCGGGCGTGAGAGGAGAGCCGTCGAAGCCTGCAATCGTGCCGCCATCGAGCCGGGTTGGCGGGATGATGCCCTCATTCACCGCATAGGTCAGCTTGATGAGGCTCGCCATGCCTGCGGCGGTGACGAGGTGGCCGAGATTGCCCTTGAGCGAGCCGATGGGAAGGTCTTCGAGCCCGGCGAAATGCTGCGCGGTCGCTGCAAGCTCGACCGCGTCGCCTGTGCGCGTGCCGGTGGCGTGGGCTTCGAGGAGGCCGATATCGCGGGCGGGGTTGAGGCCGGAGCCGGCCCAGGCGGCGGCCATGGCTTCGCGCTGGCCGTCCCCATCGGGGGCAAGCAGCGACTTGCGGCGCCCGTCATTGGAGAGGCCGATGCCGCGGATGACGCCGAAGACGCGGTCTGCGAGATCGCAGTCCGACAGGCGTTTGAGGACAATGGCGGCGGCGCCCTCCGCCGGGACAAGACCGTCTGCGCCCTCGACAAAGGGACGTGAGCGGCCTGTCGGCGAGAGGGCGTTCAGGGCGGAAAATCCCTGATGCAGGATGAGATTATCGGCGCCGTTCACAGCCGCCGCGATGGCAATGTCGAGGCTATGATCCTGTAGCCGGTCGCAGGCGAGCTTGATGGCGTAGAGGGAGGAGGCGCAGGCGGCATCGAGGGCGAAGGCGGGGCCGCTGGCACCCAGCGCGCGGGCGAGGAGCCGGGCCGGGCCGCCGGTATTGAAGCGGTTCTGCGGGTGGATGGGAGAGGTGCCGTCCAGACAGATGTCTGCGGCGAAGTCCGAGAGCGCGCGGCTCGGATAGCCGAGATTGCCGGCGATGACGCCGATACGGGACTTGCGCGCTTTTGGCTGTCCGGCTTCGCGCCAGGCTTCGCGGCCTGCGTGCAGCAGCCACTGAAAGACCGGGTCGAGGTCAGCGGCGTCGAGGCCGTCGAGGTCATGGGCGGCGGGGTTGAAGACCTTGTCGAAGCCGGTGACGAAGGCGCCTTTATAGCCCATCGCTTTCCGCTCGGCGTCGGTGACGCCCCATTTGCCGGGCGGGGCATCTGTGATGAGGTTTTCCTCATTCAGCACGGCCTGCCAGAGCGCGTCGGGGGTGAGCGCGCCCGGCAGGACGCAGCCGCGCCCGACAATGGCAATCGGCTCGAATTTCGGCTCAGACATGCGCGATCTCCGCGCCCGCGACGAGTTCAACCGGGCAGGCGGCGCCTGCGAGAACGGCGTCCGCGAAGGCATTGGCGCCGGCGGCCTTGGGAATGAGGGAGACGCCAAGCTCAGCGAACTTGGCGCGAAGGCCATCGTCCACCATGCCCCCATCCCATGGGCCCCAGTTGATGGAGGTGATGGCGGCGGTTGGGTTGGCCGATTTCAGCCACCATGCCATCCGGTTCAGGATCTCGTTCGCCATGGCGTAGTCGGCCTGTCCGGCATTGCCATAGCGAGCGGCCACGGAAGAGAAGAAGACGACTGTCTTGAGCTGGCTGGTGTCGAGCTGCGAGATGAGCGCTTCGAGGCCGGTGATCTTGGGGCCGAAGACGCGGGCGATCTGCTCGGGTGTCTTCTCACGGATGAGCTTGTCGGCAAGAACGCCCGCGCCATGGACGAGGCCGGTGATCTCTCCGAGCCGGGTGCGGATATCGCCCAGCGCGGCGCCGAGGGCGGCGGGGTCCGAGACGTCTGTGGGGATATAGTGCGCCTCACCGCCTGCATGGGCGATGGCGTCGAGCGTATGGCGGATTTCAGCGCCGGAGAGCAGGGCACGGGCGCGCTGGTTCAGGGCGGCGGGGGTGACCTTTTCGCCGGTCTCTTTAGCGGCTTTTGCGAGGGCGCCGCGCAGAGCTTTCTCGTCCGTTGTCTGAGGCAGACCCTCCGGCCACGGCGTAATTTCCGAGCGGCCGAGCAGGGCAAAGCGGGCGCCGGTGCGCCGGGCAAGTTCGATCACGCAGTCTGCGGTCACGCCGCGCGCGCCGCCTGTGACGAGGATAACGTCCTTTGGGCCGAGGTGGCCGGGCTGGTTGCGCGGCAGGGTGAGGCCCGTGTCCTGTGGGACGTATCGGCCGGCTGGGCTGAGGCCGGCAGTAGGCGCGGTGCCGCCGGTGAGGAGTTCTTCGGCGAGGTGGCTGGCGGCGAGATCGGCGCCGAAGCCGGCGGTGTCGATATCGATCAGGCGGACAGTGGCGGCCGGAAATTCGCGCGCGGCAGTGCGAGCGAGGCCGGAGAGCCCGCCGCGCCAGGCGCGGTGGTCGTGCGGCTGGAAGAGCCCGCCTGTGTCCTGGAGCAGGATGAGCGTGCCGCCGTGGGCTTCAAAGTGCGGGGCGACGGATTTCAGCGCGGCGACGGCGTCCGTGTGCAGGGTCTCACGCGGACTGGCGAGGCCGTGGGCAAGGATCAAGGCGCTGGCCTTGCCGGTTGGAGCGGTGACGGCGCTCACCTGAAAACCTGAGGCGTTGAGCGCGGCGACGAAAGGCTGGGCGGCGGCAAGGTCTGGCGTCACCCATTCGATCAGCGAGGCTTCGCGCAGGCCCGGTGTCACCCGGCCTATTGCGGGCTGGCTGACATAGGCGACAGCCTTCAGGGCGAGCGGCGGAACCGTGGACGGTTCTGGCTCGTGAGCTGGCGAAGCGGGGCGGGCAGCGTCAGGCGACGCCGGCGCGCCCCCTAGCCAAAAAAATCGGCGATCTTCCGGATCGAGCGCAGCTCTGCGATCTGTTCCGGTTCGACCTCTGGCAGGTTTGGCATCTGCTCACGCAGGGCAGAGAGGATTTCGACCTGTTTGATGGAGTCGACCCCAAGCTCGCCCTCAAGGTCCATATCGTCTTCGAGCATTTCCGGCGGATAGCCGGTCTTGTCGGCGATGAGATTGCGGACAAGCTCGGCCATGTCGGCGCCGCCCGCAGCCGGGGCGGGGGTGGGGGCTGCCGGGGCCGCGGCGTGGTGGCCGTTGCCGTTTGTATAGCCATTGGCCTGGGCTGCCGGAGCTGGCTGGGCCGGGGCTGGCGCTTCGGCCGTTGCAGCGCCTGCTGCAGGTTTCAGGAAGGCGGCGATCTTCGCGATGGTGCGCAGCTCTGCAATCTGCTCCGGCTCAATCTCCGGCAGGTCGGGCATCTTCTCGCGCAGGGCTGAAAGGATTTCGACCTGTTTGATGGAGTCGACGCCAAGCTCGCCCTCAAGGTCCATATCGGCTTCGAGCATGTCAGCGGGGTAGCCGGTCTTTTCAGCGACGAGGCCGGTGACGAGCGCCGTGAAGTCCTGCGCAGGCGCGGCAGCTGGGGCAGGGGCGGGTGCCGGCGCGGGGGCCGGTTGCGGTGCAGGAGCCGCAGCAGCTGGTGCAGGCGGCGGTGTCACAGGCGCCGGGGCGGGCTTTGGTGCAGGGGTAGGGGCAGGCTGGGGCGCAGGCGCGGCCGCGACAGGGGCGGGCGTGGGGGCCGGTTGCGGGGCTGGCTGCGCTTGTGGCTGGGCCGCTGGGGCAGGCGCCGGGCTGGCCGCGGCAAGCATGGCCTGCGTCGCTTCCATATACTGGGCATGGGCCGTCTGCAGCGCTTGCATGTAGGCCGTGTGCGCCTCTGTCATCTGCGCGTGGATCTGCGCGGCGGTGGAGGCGGGAGCGGTCTGGCGGGGCTCAGTCATGGGTGTCGGTCCTGGCTGGGAAGTCTTTACGGAAGAAGGTGTCGCGGTTGGCGGGGGCGCCGGTTTCGGGTCGGGCGGCGCGGTGTCCACCGGTCTGTTTATCTGTGGCGGCGAGGCGCTGGCCGCCTTCGGAGGGGGCAGGGCGGCCGCGCCGCCTTTTGGCGGATAGGGCTTGTTGTAATTCGCGCCGGTGAGATCGATGGCATGCTTTGAGCGCGGCTTGCGCGGCGCCGGGGCTGGCATGTTGGCAAAGAGTGCCTCGAAATCGACCTCATGGCCGAGCACGGCGAGCTTGCCGATCCCTGCGAGGAAGGCGGCGAGCCCGTTGCCTTTCTTGTCGTCCAGCGCGACGGCGGTCGCCTTACCGGGCAGGATCTGGCCGACAAGGGCGGTGAGCACCGTGCCGGGCCCAGCCTCAACGAAAGTGGTGACGCCCGCCTCATGCATGGCTTCAACGATTTCGCGGAAGCGGACGGGGCTTTCGATCTGTCCGGCGAGCAGGTCGCGCTGTTTGTCATAGGCGAGCGGGTAGCGTTTCGCAGAGGCATTGGCGAAGACGGGGAAATCCGCCTTGTCGAAATCGGTCTTGCCGAGCGCCTTGCGGAAAGGGGCGACCGCGCCCGCAACGATGGGCGAATGGAAGGCCGAGGCGACCGGCAGGCGGCGTGCCTTGATCCCCGCAGCCTCTATCGCCTGCCGGGCCGCTTCGATGGCATCGACCGGGCCAGAGAGGACGGTCTGCGTCGGCGCGTTGTCATTGGCGACAACAACATCCGGGTGGTTTTTGAGGATCGGGGCGAGCTGCTCGCTCGATGCCTGTGTGGCGAGCATGGCGCCTTCATTGTCTGCGGCGGCCTGGCTCATCAGCCTGGCGCGCTTGCAGGCGGTCGACAGCGCATCCTTGTCCGAGAGGACGCCGGCCGCATTGAGGGCCATGATCTCCCCGAAGCTGTGACCGGCCGCCATATCGGCATTGAGACCGGCTTTCTCCAGCACGGCGAGGACGGCCAGCGATGCCGCGGCGAGCGCGGGTTGGGCGTTTTCCATGGCGGTCAGCGTATCGGCCTGCGCCTTGGCTTCGGCCTCGCTGAAGGCCGATGGCGGGAAGGCAAGGCGGTGGAGACCGAGCTTGCCCGCCTTCTTGTGGCTGGCGGCGAAATCCCAGGCGGCACGGGCTTCGGGGAAGGCGAGCGCAAGCTCACGGCCCATGCCGACATACTGGCTGCCCTGACCCGGCATGAGATAGGCGAGCTTGCCGGGACTTGCCGGCGTGAGGCTGACACTGGCGCCCTTGGGCAGCGGTGCGGTTTCGACCGTTCCGGCGCGGATGAGACCGGCAATCTTGCCTGCCTTGGCCGCGAAATCCTTATTGTCGCTGGCGGTTATGGCCGCGCGGCAGGGCGCATCGGCGGTGAAGCCTGCATGGCTGTCGCTGGCCGCGATGGCGAGGTCTTCCTCATGCACCAGTTTTTGGGCCGTCGCCTCCATTGCCGTGGCCAGCGCTTCAGGTGTCTCAGCCGACAGCATGATGAGTTCAGCGGGAAGGATACGCTCCGGATACGGGGCGAGCTTGCCGGTATATTCCTCCAGCGTGACGTGGAAGTTCGAGCCGCCGAAGCCGAAGGAGCTGACCGAGGCGCGGCGTGGATGGGACTTGTCCCGGATCCAGGGGCGCAGCTCCCGGTTCACATAGAAAGGCGAGCCAGCCAGCGCAGGCGCAGGTTGATCGACCTTGATCGTCGGCGGCAGGGCCTTGCGGGAAAGCGCCATGACCGTCTTGATCAGGCTGGCCGATCCGGCGGCCGCCTTGGTATGGCCGATCTGGGACTTCACCGAGCCGATGGCGCACCATGGCGCGTCTATGGTTTCACCGTCCTCGCAGAAAACGAGCTTGAGCCCTGAGAGTTCGGCGGCGTCACCAGCCTTGGTGCCGGTGCCATGCGCCTCAACGAGTTCAACCGAGCGGGGATCATAGCCAGCCTGCTCATAGGTGCGGGTGAGGGCGCGGGCCTGACCCTCTGGCAGCGGGGCATATATGGCGGTCGCGCGCCCGTCAGAGCCAGAGCCGATCCCCTTGATGACCGCATGGATCCGGTTGCCGTCGCGTTCGGCATCGGCAAGGCGGCGAAGCGCCAATATGCCGATGCCTTCGCCCAGCATGGTGCCGTCGGCCTTGTCCGAAAACGGCCGGCAATCCTCTGTCGGGGAGAGGGCCGGCGTCTTCGAAAAGCACATATACATGAGGATGTCGTTCAGCGCATCGACGCCGCCGGCGAGGACGAGGTCGCTGTCGCCTGCGCGAAGCTCATGAATGGCGCCGTGCAGCGCGGAGAGCGAGGAGGCGCAGGCCGCATCTGTGACATAGTTGGAGCCGCCAAGGTCCATCCGGTTTGCGATCCGCCCGGCGACGACATTGCCGAGAAGGCCGGGAAAGGTGCTTTCCTTCCACTCGGAGAAATTCTCCGAAATACGGTCGGCAATAGCCTGGACCTGATCCTCGGGCAGCCCGGACTCGCGCAGTCCCTTTACCCAGGATGGGCGCTGCAGGCGGCCTGACATGTGGCCGACGAGCTCGGTTGCAGAAGCGACGCCCAGAATACAGGAGGTGCGCTTGCGGTCGATTGCGCCCTTGGTGGCTTTCTCCGCCTCATCGAGCGCGGTCTGAGCGACCATCAGGGCGAGGAGCTGCGCGCTGTCGGTCGCGTCGATCTGGTTGGGCGGAATGCCGAAGGCGAGCGGGTCGAAACCCTGCGGTGAAAGGAAGCCGCCGCGCTGGCCATAGGTCTTGTCCCTGGCGCGCGGGTTTGCGTCGTAATAATCCTCGATCAGCCAGTGCGTCGATGGCACCGGCCCCAGCGTATCGACGCCTTCGGCGATGTCGCGCCAGAAGCCCGGCGTATCGCCGCGTCCCGGAAACATTGCACCATAGCCGACAATGGCGATGTCGGTGGGTTCGGACGTTCTGTCTGCCATAATGTTCTCAGCCCCTCAGCCAGAGATTAGTCGAACAGCCCCGCGCGATAGTCGAAAGCCGATTGTGGTATGTTTTCCCCGCGCGCCCGGCGCGCCTGTAGCGCGGTAAGCTGCGCGGCCCCGTCGAGCAGGTTGAGCGCGATCTGTTTCACGCTGCGGTTCTCCAGCGCTTCGAGCGGGCTTCCCTTCACCCACTCATTGAAGGCGCCCATCGCGGGCCCGCACCAGATCTGATAGTCGCGCAGCCGGCTCTCATCGCCTTCGCGCGCCCATTGCGCGCCGAAGAAGAGATAGCGGCGGAAGACGAGCGCCATCTGGTGACGCGGGTCGGCCTCGGCTTTTGCGAGCTCTTTCGGGTTGGTGGCCGCCATGAAAGCGCGTGTCTTTTCCCAGGTGGCGGAGAAGGGCTCTCCCAGGGCGGTCTCGATAAAGGCCTGCTCCTGCGGCGTGCAGTCGGCAAAGCCGGTCCGCGTCTTGTAGATTTCCCGCATGCGGCGTCCGCGCATGGCAAAGAGGGTGCCGCGTTTGAGAACCTGAACCTCTACACCCTGTTCGAACATGTCGGCAGCAGGCGCCATGGCGATATCTGCCGGGCCAGCCTCTGCCAGCAGCTTGCGGCCAGCCAGAGAGAGGCCGGATTCGGTGGCGGCCTGATTGACCGAGCCGGTAATGATATAGGCAGCGCCCATCTGGAATGCTGCGGCCGCCGCCCACGGCGTGCCGATGCCGCCGCCAAGGCCGATGCGTATATCGTCAGGGTTGAGGCCGTGAGTGTCGCAGGTCTCGCGTCTTGCCTGAACGAGCGAGGAAAAGAGCGGCCCGGCGGCGCGGTTGTCGGTGTGGCCGCCGCTGTCAGCTTCGGCAGTGATGTCGAGGGCGACCGGCACGCTGGCGGCGATTTCTGCCTGCTGCGGGGTGATGTCGCCGCGCGCGACGAGCTGTTTCAGAATGGTATCGGGCGCGGGCGCCATGAACTGGCGGGCAACTTCGGCGCGCGAGACCTTGGCGAAGACATGCGTGCTGCGGCGGATGATGCCATCGGCGGCGCGCGACAGGCCTGCCGCGCTGTAGCGGACGATTTCCGGCGAGAGCTGCATGAAGGCCGAGGCCGAAACGCGGGCGATGCCACGTGAGAGGAAGAGGTCCACCACGGCACGCTCATAGCCCGGCTGCTGTGGGGTATGGATGAGGTTGGCGCCCCAGGCGGGCGCGCCCTTGCCGAGCGCGGCCTCGATCTCATCGAGACCTGCGGCAATGGTTTCGGGCTTGAGGCCCGCACTGCCATAGAAACCGACCAGACCTGCCGCAGCCGCGGCGATGACCATCCGGGGTGTGGCGATGCCGCGTGCCATTTCTCCAACGACATAGGCGAAACGGCTGCCATGCGTGCGTGTGAAGGTGTGGTCGCCGAGCCATTCGGGATAGATGGCGCTTTCGGCTTGCTCTGTCGGGCGGTTCAAGTGGGGTGTGCGCGTCTCAACCTTCATGGCTGGGCCGCTGTGGCTATCGGAATTCCAGTGCTGAATCCTCATTCGCCAGCAATTCCCCTTCTGGTTGCGACTAGAGACTGATTTGGGGGGAACTGCAATGATCGGACCAGCGCTTTCTCGCATGTGCAGCATGAAATGCCGTCCGATTTGGCACAGTTGCACGCCAGGCCGCCTAAGCTGTTGCAAGTGCAACAGAATAAGGTCTTACATAGATATCCATCCATGCCGGTTTGGCACAGCCGCCGGTGTCGATCAGCCCCAGGCGCCGAAGGCGTGACTGGTCGCGATGGAAAGCCGGGAAATCAGGGCGGCGCAGAGGCGCAGTGGGGCGATCAGTTCTTCATGCAGCCGGTCATAGCCCGACGCGCCCGAGGCCCCGCTTTCGAAACCCTTTTCTTCCATGCCCGAGAACAGGTCCGCTTCGCCGCGCGAGGGCGGGTAGATCGTCTCCAGCAGGTCGGCCGCCTCATCGATCCGCATGGCAAGAACCAGCGCCATGATGTCCTCCCGGCTGGTGTCGTGGCGGGCCGAGACACCGCGCAGGCGTCCGGTGAGGCTGAGCGCATACATCATGATGGCCTGGCGGATTGCGTGCAGGGCGTGGAAATTGAGCCGGTCCTCATGGCGCCGCTCGACACTTGGCGCGTCGTCGAGCGAGGCGAGAAGGGCATCGAACTCGACAAGGTCCATGCTGAGCCGGTTGGCGATCTTCTGCAGGCTGGTCGAGGTATGCTGGGTGCCCAGAATGTCGGCGATCCTGCGCAGGCTGGAGGGCTGGCCGGTGTCGCCATGGCGCGAGACGGCCAGCCAGACATGCGGCTCGTAAACGCTGGCATAGCCGCGAAGGACGGGCAGGCTGGTCAGCATGCGTGCCCGAACGGCCAGCATGATAAGGGCATGAAGCCGGGGTGAGCGGTTGATGAGATCGCGCATGCGGGCCGTTTCGCGCGGCATGGCAGAACCGATGCCGCAGGCTGAGTTGAGCGGGACGCCAAGCTGCTGGAGCATGGCATTGTGGGAGATGGCGCGGATGGCGGACGGCCCGCTCGGGCCCCCGGCCCGCTTGACGGGCCGCGAGCCGGCCTTGACCAGAAAGCCGGAGGCAAACCCGCTCAGCATCTCGCCATAATCCTCATCGACGAACAGCGACTCATGCCAGCTGCGCAGGGCGCGATAGGCGTCCCAGACAAAATCGGTCTGAGTGTAGAAGGCATCGTCCTCTGTCGGCGGCGGGTCCGACAGGATGTGTTCGCAGAAGGCGGCATAGGTGGCGCGCGACAGCTGCGGCGTGGCGAAGTGAAGAAAGCCGTCGCCGCCCTGAAAGCTCACCTCATGGATGGGCTGGATGTCGCGGGCGAGGAGCTGGTTTCGGGTCCAGGGTGTCAGGAGGTGGTCGTGGCGCTGCTGGAAGCTGCCGGGATAGGCGCCGCGCCCGATGGATTCGCCATGGGTGTTGAAGACCAGAAGGCCGGTGCCGGGCAGGACCTCGCCCAGGGCACGGCCGATCAGGCTGTGGATCCGCTCGATCGCCATATTGCCGGCGACCTGACCGATGAAGCGCCCGGAGTCAGAAAAGCCAAGCTGGATCGAGAGATAGCCGCGCGTTTTTACATAATCGCAGAAGCTCTCTTCCTCCAGCAGGCGTTCGACGAACCGCCCGCCTGTCTCAAGCGCTTCCGGGGTTTCGAAAAGGGGCGAGATATCGAGGGCATGGTCGACGCCGTACTGGCGGGCGAGATGGAGGGCGCCCATGACGGTGGCGGGGTTCTCGCTCTCTGCGATGAGGAAGCGGATGGGAGAGCCGGCATCGATATGTTTGAGGATCTGCGCGCACATCATGAACTGGCGGCGCGCGGTCGATTGCTCAAGGAAGAGGTCGGCGAAGTTGACGGGGCGCACCTCGGTGCTGTCTGCCATTTCAGAAAGCTTGCTGAGGGCGAGGCGGCCGAGCTCGCTGTCTTCGGTTTCAAGGTCGAGGTCGCGCTGCAGGACGGTACGGACCTGGGCGGCGTTGACACGCAGATGGATACGGGCGGTGCCGAGCTGAAGCGCATCGATCTCCGCGCGCAGGATCATCAGGGCGGCGGCGGTGTCGTCAGGTGTTTCGCGGTCTTCGATGAGTGTATCGAGCGGGGATGTCAGTTCGACCGCGTCGACAATCTTCGCGTCCGGGGCTTCGGTCAGGAAGTTGGCCGCATCGCTGAGGGTGTCGGGGTCTGAAAGGTCGCGTCCGAACTTTTCCGCCGCCGTTTCGGTATGCGCCTGCGCTTCGGCAAGGCGGTGTTCCAGCGCGGCGATCTGTTCAAACCCGGCGAAGTTCGACAGGCGCCCGCGATAATAGGCAAGCTGGGCGGCCTTTTCGCGCAGCCGCAAGGTGATCGACTGGGACCAGTGAATGTCGGTGCGCCCATCGAGGTCATAGCCGACCCAGCTTGCGAGCGTCGGCAGGACGGGGCGGAGGCTGCGCCACTCGTCGCCCAGATATTTACGTGCCGTTTCCACGATGAGGCTGGCATAGTGGCCGGCCGCGTCCTGTGCGTTCGCGATGGCGGCCTGGGCCTCTTCATGTTCGTGGGTCAGCGTGATCTGATCGGGCCAGTCCGGCTGCGGATCGTGGGCGGCGGACTCCAGCGCGGCGAGACTGCTTTTGTCCGGCTTGCTCGCATAGGCAGCGAAGGCCTGGCGCAGCGAGAGGGACATGGCAAAGGTCGGATGGGCGGTGAAAACAATGCCGCCTGCGTGCCGGGTGACTGCATCGCGAAAGCGCTGCGGGTCCTTCTTCGCCGTGGCGGCGAGGTGGTCCCGGACAGTGGCGAACGGGTCTTTCCTGTCGCCGATGTCGGCGTGCTGGCGGCTGAACTGCTCGGCGCGCTCGCGCAGGAGGTCGAAGTGGAGCGCGTCGACCGTCTCGCCGATGCGGCCAAGATCGGTGCGCCCGGAATCGAGATCCTGAAACAGCCCCAGCGCGAAAGAGAAGACCGAATTTGTGAGTGGATCGGTCTCGATACTGTCGGCATACCCTCTCAGCGTCTCGCGGATGCGAGCAGGGTCGAGCGGGGTCTGGGTTTTCGGCATGGGCAGGGCTCCGGCAGGTCTTGCGCTTGTCTCCCCTCTTATCTTGTTCAGAGGGAGGCCCTGACCAGCGCGGCGTCAACAAGAGACGCAGTATCGGCCGGCGAAGGACCCGGTTTTGCCGAAAAGCTGTGCAGGCAAGCTAGAGGGAGGCCATGATCCCGCGGCTTGGCGCGACCTTGTTGTCGAGAAAGTCGCGCCAGATTGCGGCGACGGCATCTGCGCCCTTAAGGCGCTCGATCTCGATTTCCTTCGAGGCGTCCTTGGCAAGGCGGGCGCTCGCTTCACTGGCTTTCATGTAGAGGACACCCGGCCCCCAGTCCTTGTTGCGTTTGGCGATCTGCGATGGGGCGAAGAAGAAGCGCGGCTCTGCGCCGGGCAGGCCGGTGGCGCGCCCTGTGCTTTCCCAATGGGTGGCGCCGACCATGCAGCTTTCAACCATGTTTTCCTGGAGGTGATTATGCAGCGTGATGGTCAGATCGCGGTTGCCGGACATGTCGACATAGGCGGTCTTCACCGATGGGTCGATCTTCTCCTCCTCGCCATAGAGGAGAATGTCATCGCAGCATCCAAGGCTTTCCACGAAGGCCTTGTTACCCGGTGACGTAAGACCGATCACCCGCTTTCCGGCTTTCTTGTCCTCATGGATGAACTGGGCGAGGCCGAAGCCGGTTTTCGAGGACACCGACCCGATCACGACCTGATCCGCGCCGAAATAGTCATTGTCGGTGAGGTAATCATAGAGAACGAAGGAGGTGATGAAGAGCGGGAAATAGAGGCTGCGCGCGTCTTCCATCTGCCGCAGGGCGTCTGGCTCTCCGGCGAGGCGGCGGTACTGGTTATAGACGGCGGCGAGGTCTGCGCGGTGCGGGGCGGCGTCCATGAAATAGTCGTCCTTGACGCTGCCCACGGTGAGTACGGTTTCGTTCGCCATCGGGAAAAAGCCATAGAGACGCTCGCCGACTGCAATGTCCGGGCTGCGCGATTCCACGACATTGCCAAAGCCCCAGACCGTGACTTTGCCCCAGCCTTCCCCGGCCGGGAAGAACCGCCAATAGCCGATCGCGTCGCCGGATACGGCGTAGCTCACATTGTTCGAGGTGATCGCGAACTTGTCGATGGCGACACGGACCTGCCCGTCTTCCAGCCGCTTCTGCTGGGCGCTGACGGCTTTTGTCTTGCGGTAGTCGCTGCGGTTGATCCAGAGTTCGCTGACATCGGCCATCGGGGCGGTCCTCCCATAAATCTTTTGTCTGGCGCAAGAATGGACCGTCTGGAGACGAGTGCAAGGGGCGGGGGATTTGCTGCCGCGAGGGCAATCCTTCGCAGGGGCGAATGATTGTCCTATCAAGGGCGGGAAAACATGATTTGAGGAGACGACATGGCTATCAAGACACGCATCACCGAGCTGCTCGGCATTGAGCACCCCATCGTGCAGGGCGGCATGCAGTGGGTTGGCTATGCCGAGATGGCCGCGCCCGTTTCGAATGCGGGCGGGCTTGGTCTTCTGACCGCGCTGACCCAGCCGACGCCGGAAGACCTGGCCAAGGAAATCCAGCGCACCAAGGACATGACCGACAAGCCGTTCGGCGTGAACCTCACCATCCTGCCGGCCATCAAGCCGCCGCCCTATGCCGAGTACCGCCAGGCCATCATCGAGGGCGGCATCAAGATCGTCGAGACGGCTGGCTACAAGCCGCAGGAACATGTCGACGAATTCAAGAAGCACGGCATCAAGGTCATCCACAAATGTACCGCTGTGCGCCACGCGCTGTCGGCTGAGCGGATGGGCGTGGATGCCATTTCCATCGACGGCTTTGAGTGCGCCGGTCACCCGGGCGAGGACGATATTCCGGGCCTTATCCTGATCCCGGCGGCGGCCGACAAGGTCAAGATCCCGATGCTGGCCTCCGGCGGCTTCGGCGATGGACGGGGGCTTGCGGCCGCGCTGGCGCTCGGCGCTGACGGCATCAATATGGGCACGCGCTTCTGCGTCACGAAAGAGGCGCCGATCCACGAGAACTTCAAGAAGCAGATGGTCGAGAATGATGAGCGTGACACCAAGCTCATCTTCCGCACGCTGCACAACACGGCCCGCGTGATGAAGAACAAGGTGTCGGAAGAGGTTGTCGCCATCGAAGCCAAGGGCGGGGCGAAGTTCGAGGACGTCCAGCACCTCGTCGCCGGTGTGCGCGGACGCAAGGCGATGGAAGAGGGCGACGCCGATGACGGTATCTGGTCAGCCGGCATGATCCAGGGCCTCATCCACGACATTCCGAGTGTCGAGGAGCTGATCGACCGGATCGTCGCCGACGCCGAGGAGATCATCAAGAAACGCCTCAACGGTGTGGTCGTCAGCTAGGCCGGCATCTTCGCCATTTCATGAAGGCGTCCTGTTCACTCGCTGAGCAGGACGCCTTTTTTCGTAAGACCCTCAAGACGCGCCGCATCTGCACCGAGCCAGTCCTTTAGCGCCTCGGCATTATGCTCACCGCGGCGCGGCGGGCGCATGCCCGTCTTGAGGCCGCTCTGCGAGCTTGAGAAATTGTAAGGAGACTGCACCGTGCGGCGGGCATTGCCCTTGTCATCTTCGACATCGACCAGAATGCCGTTCGGGCCGACGCTGGTCTGGGCGTAGGACTCCTCGCCGAATTTGCGCACCAGGCCCCAGGCAAGGTTCATCTCATCGAGCGCCTTTGTGAGCGCCTCGAAGCTCGGATAGGAGAGGATGTGGTCGGTGACCGCCTGATGGCGTGCGGCCACTTTCGTTTCAAGGTCAGCGCCTTTCGGGGTCGGGTCGACCAGGCCGGCCTTTTTCGAGAGGACGATCCAGATCCATTTCATGTCGGAAGCAATGAGGATCTGTTTGCCCTCCGGCGCGTCCCAGACGAGGTTTTCCTTCGGCTTCGGCCAGACGCCATCGAGCGCCCAGTGGGCATAGTCATCGGTGGCATGGACGACATTGATCATGGCGATATCGACATGCTGACCCTCGCCGGTCTTCTCCGCGACACGCAGGGCGGCGAGGAGGCCGACAAGGCCGTGCAGGGAGCTGTAGGAGTCAGCCAGGGAGAATTGCAGGTCTGTCGCCGGGCCGCCGCTGATTTCGGCCTGGCGGGCGATAAGGCCGGTCTCGGCGTGGACGACAGGCGCATAGGCGGCGCGTTTCGCCTCCGGCCCCGTCTGTCCGAAGCCGGAAATGGACAGCATGACCAGTTTCGGATTGACCGCATGGACGCTTTCCCAGTCGAGGCCGAAGCGTTTCATCACGCCGGGGCGGAAATTCTCGACCAGCATGTCGGCCTCACGGCAGAGGTCGAGTACAAGCTCGCGCGCGCCGTCTGCCTTGAGGTCGATGCAGACATTCCGCTTGCCGATATTCTGCTGCAGGTAAAAGCCGGCGACGCCGGTGTCCGACTTGCCGAAATGGCGGGTCACATCGCCTTCCGGCGGTTCGATCTTGAGGACGTCTGCACCGAGGTCCGACAGCATGCGCGTCGCGAAGGGGCCTGCCAGGACACGTGAAAGATCAAGGACTTTCAGCCCTTCGAGTGGAAATCCCTTTATGTCCATGGCGCGTTCTCCCTGCTGGTCTTTTCTTGTTGTCTGATCTCTAGACCGGGAGGGCGCCCGCGCACAGGCTGACCCGGCGTCGGGTCAGGGAAGCTGACGCAAATCTGCTGAGGCAGGCGGTTAGGAGGCGGCTTTCTCAAGCTCGCGGGCCAGAAGCTCTTCCCAGTGGTCGCCGAGCCAGAGAGAGCCGTCCGCCGCCGCCTCATCCATGGTGAGGGCGGTCTTGATGGCAGGCCCGACCAGGCCTTCGCCGACCGCGACGATGGCGACATTGTATATGATGAACTGCGCCAGACGTTCGGAGGTATCAGGCGGAAGGTGCTGGCCCATGTGACCGGCGATGAGGGCGGCCATGGCGGGGAGCGGCCGGGTGAAACCTTCAAGCTCCCCCAGCTCCGTCGACAGGACGATCCAGCCGATCAGCTTGGCATAGCGCTCGCTTCGAAGGACAGAATAGACGCGTGACATGACCTTGCGGGCGAAGATGCGCGGCTCATTGTCCGCCTCTTCGCCAAGGGCCGTCATGAGGTCACGGGTAAGCTCGTCGAACACCTTTTCGGCAAGGCCGCGCTTGATCTCCAGAACGCCGCCGAAATGGTGGTAGACATTGGAGACGGCGACGTTCGAGCGGTCGGCAAGGGACTGGAATTTGAGCTCGGCGGGTCCGTCTTCAAGGATGAGGGCTTCGGCGGCGAGAAGGATCTCCTCGCGCGCCTCTTCCGGCGTCCGGCGCTTTCGCTTGGGTCTTGTGGTTGCCAATTCCTGAGTCCGCGCCGTCTGTCGATGGCCCGTGCTTACGTCATTGAACGGCATAGGCCAAGGATTGCTCAACCTCTTGGACGTCCTTGCGGTTGTCATGGTCCCAAGGGTGGAAGCCGGGCCTGAAATAGGTGGCCCATCGCAGCATCATCCTGCGGAAAAGACCGGGGCGCCCCCAGAGAACCCAGTTGAGCTGCAGCCTTGCCCTCAGCGATCGCCCAAGCCCCATATCCTTGAGCATGACGTTGAATATGCGGCGCATGTGGTGGAGGAAGAGAAGGGTCACCATGAGCATGGTCCGCACGCGCAGCCAGTAGCCTTTGCCGCCGGTCACTTCCTGATAGACATCGAAGGCAACCGCCTTGTGTTCGGATTCCTCGATGGCGTGCCAGAGCCAGATGTCGCGATAGGCCTCGCGGGCGCCTTCCAGGAGGTCCGGCTCCGAGAGGAGTTCTTCGGCGAGGATGGCCGTGAAATGCTCAAGCGCGCACGTCGCGGCCAGGCGCTGAAGATCGGTGGTGTGCTTCTGGGCAAAGGCAAAGCGCGCCTCGGTTTCCTCATGCAGCAGTGTGGCCCGGTAGCCATGTTCGGCGAGGCGTTGATTGTAACGCACATGTTCGCGCGTATGCATGGCTTCCTGCGACATGAAGCCGGCCACTTGCGACTGGAGTGTCTCGTCGCGCACATCGCCGCGGAAAGCCTTCACGCTGCGGATGAAGAAACGCTCTCCGGCCGGGAAGGTGATCGACAGCGCATTGAAGACGAGCGACCTGAATGTATCGCCGCCGAGCCAGTCGCGCGTCTCGATATCGGCAAAGGAAAAGTTCTGGTCGCGCGGTGTGATCTCCACGGTGCGCGAAATATCCTTCGAATTCATAAGTCTGCTCCTTGTTGAGCCGCCCCGTCCGCCATTCAGCGAACCCGGTGAAGATATTATTGAAAAATTTTTCTACAAGTATTGTCGAAAAATTTTTTCATAGTAAGGTCTGCGTCATCCGGAGAGTCGCCGGAAGGCCCACCGCTTTTGCATTGCGTGAAAGGATCCAGATCCCATGAAAAAGAGATATCTCGGCGCGGCCGCACTGGCGGGCCTGCTGCTTACCCAGACCGCCTGCCTGGCGGCAAAGGCGGATGAGGATGGTCCGGCGCTGCAGATGCGCACCAGCCTCATCGCGTCGGACGGCTATGTTTTCGGTTTTCCCGTCCTGCTTATGGATCAGACCTATCAGGCGGCGACCGAAAAGCCGTATCTCTGCGGGCTTGGTGGGCCGGTGAACAGTTTCACCCACAAATTCTCTATACCCGGTCCGGATTTCAGGGCGGTGGTGCGTCCGAATGTCGACACGCTCTATTCATCGGCCTTCCTAGACCTCGCGGAGGGCCCGATGGTGCTTGAGGTGCCTGAGGTGAAGGACCGGTTCTATCTGATGGCCATGCTCGACGCCTGGACCAATAATTTCGCCGGGCCGGGCAGTCAGTCGAATGGGGGTGAGCCTGAGACCTATCTGATTGCCGGGCCGGGCTGGACCGGCAAGGTGCCCGGCGGGATGACGCGGATCGATGCGCCGACAAATCTTGTCTGGATCATTGGCCGGACTGAATTGAAGGGCAAGGATGACGTCGCTGCGGTGAATGAGATCCAGAGGTCATACAAACTCCACCCGCTTTCGGGGAAGGCGCCTGCCCCGGCGGAGGGGCCTTGCCGGCCGATTGCAGGGGAGCAGGAGCCCGAAGACGTCATCAAGGGGCTGTCCGGAGCCGAGTTCTTCAGCCGGCTGGACCGCCTGATCGACCTCTATCCGCCGACCCCCGCCGACGAAGACAAGCTGCAAAAGCTGGGATTGATCAATGTCGGCCCTCATGCGGGGGGGCGTGTCGAGCGGCTGTCCGCCTCGAACAAGGATGCCCTAAATGGAGGGATTGAGCGCGGGCAGAAGCTCATCGATGCGGCCTTCGGGTTCGGTAATCGAGGGGCCTGGGCCCCCGATCCGACGAAGGTGCCGCTAGGGGCTTATGGCGACAGCTATCTGGTGCGTGCAGTCGTGGCGCAGATCGGGTTTGGCGCGAACCGCAATGAATATGCCGTCTATCAGAATGCGCGCGAGACCGGCGGTGGCAAGACGCTCGACGGGTCGAAGGGCGTGTATGAACTCCGTTTTGCGCGCGGGAAAACACCGCACGTCAGCGGGTTCTGGTCCGTCACTGTCTATGAAAGCGATGGCTTCCTGTCGGAAAACGCCATCGGCCGCTATGCGCTTGGCAGCAATTCCAGCCTCAGCGCCAATGAGGAGGGCGAGATCGTCATTACCTTTGCGGCCGAAAAACCAGACGGCGTGCCGCAGGAGAACTGGTTGCCTGTCCCCGAGGATACGTTCGAGGTGACCCTGCGCATGTTCGGGCCGGGCGAGGATATTCTGGACGGGACCTGGTCTGCGCCGCCGATTACAAGCCGTTGAAGGGGGCTCAGCCGCTCTGCCCAAGCAGGATGGCGCCGATCAGGCCGGCATCATCCCCAAGGCCCGGGGTCGCGATGAGCCGGCTTGAAGGGGCGTGTTCAAGATAGCCGCCCATCTGTTTGTCGAAGGCTGCGCGGATGCGCGCGATCAAATGCGGGGCAAGCAGCAGGCCCCCGCCGAAGATGATCCGCTCTGGCCGGAAGGTGAGGGTCAGGGCGCGGGCGGCCTGGGCGAGATAGTCGGCCGCGATGTCCCAGACCGGGTGATCTGGCGCGAGGGCTTCAGGGTCGCCAGCCCGGGCGCGTATGGCCCGGGCGGAAGCGAGGCCTTCAAGGCAGTCTGGATGAAAGGGGCAGACGCTTTCGAATGTGTCGTCATCGCGGTGGCGGCGAAGGGCGATATGGCCGAATTCCGGGTGAGAGGGGCGCCCGAGAAAGCCGCCATTCGCGTACAGACCGGCGCCGATACCGGTGCCGACCGTGACATAGGCCGCAGATGCGCAGCCCCGCGCGGCGCCTTTCCTCATCTCCGCCAGCAGGGCGCCGTTCACATCGGTGTCGACCGTGACGGGCAGGCCGAGGGTTTCGCTGAAGCGAGCCCGCAAATTCGTGCCCGACCAGTCCGGTTTGGCCGAGCCGGTGATTGTCCCGTAGCTCTCTGACTGAGGGTCCACATCGATCGGCCCGAAACTGGCGATGCCAAAAGATTTGAGTGTGGCGTTGGCGGCGGCCGCCATGACCCAGTCGAGGCAGACAGAAATCGTTTCATCCGGCGTGCTGACAGGGATGCGGCGCGTCTCGATGAGCGCGCCTGTCCTGTCGGCCAGCCCGCATTTGAAAGTGGTGCCGCCTGCATCGATCCCGCCATGGAGCTTGTGCGCTGTCATACGGTTTGAGACCTTTCGCCCTATCAGACCTGCCAGACTAGGCAGGACGCCGGGCAATGGATAGGTCTTGCGGCGATCAAGGAGAATTGCCCGATGAGTTATGATGACCGCCAGAAAGCCGAAGAGATCGGCGCGCGTGTTGAAGCTTTTGTCCGCGATGTGGTGGCGCCCTATGAGCGCGATCCGCGACTCGAAAACCACGGCCCAAGCGAAGACCTGGTCAAGGAGCTCCGGGACAAAGCGCGCGCCGCGGGTGTGATGACGCCGCACATTCTGGACGACGGCAGTCATCTTTCCCAACGTGGAACGGCCTATGTGCTGCAGAAGACGGGCCTGTCACCGCTTGGACCGGTCGCGTGCAATACCGGCGCGCCGGATGAGGGGAACATGTTCCTGCTGGGCAAGGTGGCCACGCCGGAACAGCATGAGCGCTTCCTGAAGCCGCTGGTCTCCGGGGAGGCGCGCTCGGCCTTCTTCATGACCGAACCGGCCGCTGATGGTGGGGCAGGTTCTGACCCCTCGATGATGAAGACCACCGCCAGGCAGGACGGCAATCACTGGGTCATCAATGGCCGCAAGACCTTCATCACCGGCGCTGAGGGTGCGAAGGTCGGCATCGTGATGGCGAAATCGGATGAGGGGGCGTGCATGTTCCTCGTCGACCTGCCGAATGAAGCGATCCGGATTGAGCGTGTGCTCGACACGATCGACAGTTCCATGCCGGGCGGCCATTCGGAAGTGGTTATCGATAATCTGCGCGTGCCCGCCTCAGACATGCTGGGCAATCCGGGAGAGGGCTTCCGCTATGCCCAGATCCGGCTTGCACCGGCGCGTCTTTCACACTGCATGCGTTGGCACGGCGTGGCGACACGGGCGCAGGAAATCGCGACCGAATATGCGTGCAAGCGTCAGGCCTTCGGCAAGCTGCTGGTCGATCATGAAGGCGTCGGCTTCATGCTGGCAGAGAACAAGATCGACCTGCAGCAATCTGCGCTGATGATCGACTGGTGCGCCGATGCGCTGGACCGCGGCGAGGACGGAAACGTTGAAAGCTCCATGGCGAAGGTCGCGGTTTCAGAAGCGCTGTTCCGGGTGGCTGACCGGTGTGTCCAGGTGATGGGTGGCATGGGCGTCAGCCGGGACACGATCGTCGAGCAGCTGTTCCGCGAGGTCCGCGCTTTCCGCATCTATGATGGGCCGACAGAAGTGCACAAATGGTCACTGGCGAAAAAGATCAAGAAGGCCGAGCTGCAGCGAACCGGGGCCAAATAGACCGGCCCTGAAGGGCCAATAAAGAGAAAAGTTCCCTGCTTTCCCGCTTTTTGTCACAAGAACAGGAAGAGGAACGCTGGAAGCTGAGCGGCCGTTTATACGGCATGAAACGCTCAAAGAGGGAGGCGAAAATTGAAAGATTTTTCGCCTCTGAAAGAAAAAGACTGGTGCGCCGCAAGATCAAGGGGCGCGGGATCCGCGACAAGGCGGTCCTGCGCGCCATGAAAGCGGTGCCTCGTGAGCGTTTCGTGCCGGAGAATCTGCGTGAGTTTGCCTATGATGATGCGCCGCTTCCCATTGGTGAGGGGCAGACGATTTCCCAGCCCTACATCGTGGCCCTGATGATCCAGGCGGCCGCCCTGACCGCGCGCTCGCGCGTGCTGGAAGTGGGGGCCGGTTCTGGCTATTGCGTCGCCATCATGGCGCGGATTGCAGAGAAGGTGTTTGCGGTGGAGCGCAATGAGACGCTGGCCGCTGAGCTTGGGCCAAGACTGGCCGGACTTGGCTGTCAGAATGTCGAGATTTTCGCGGGCGACGGCTCGGCGGGCTGGCCTGAAGAGGCTCCGTTTGACGCGATCATCGTGTCGGCCGTGGCGCCCCATATTGCCGATCCGCTCTTGCAGCAGCTGGCCCCGGGCGGCCGGCTTGTCATCCCGGTGAGCCGGGACGATGGCGAGCAAAGGCTTTTGCGCGTCACACGCCATGGCGAGGAGCGCTTTGAGGAAGAGGATCTGGGCGGCGTCAAATTCGTTCCGCTCATCGGCGAAGAGGCATTTGCCCCCTCGACATGACGCGGCGTGTCAGTGGGCGAGCCCATAGACCTCGACCGCGCGGTTCAGAAGAGCCGTGTCGTCAATGTCGTTGGGGTGGAAACCCTTGCGGAAGAATTTCCAGTAATGGCTCCAGTTCCCGCGAACAAAACCGCCGCGCGCAAATAGAAAGCGGAAGGCCTGGCCGAGTGTGCGCCAGAAGGGCGGCTTATCCCGCCGGTACATGTGCACCAGACTGCGCAACTGGTAGCGCACCAGAAATTCCCAGCTCATGAGGATCATGGCCTTGCGCAGCATGCCTTGTGTACCGCCGGCCGCCTTGTAGACGTCGAAGGCCACCGACTTGTGCTCGATCTCCTCCACCGCATGCCAGCGCCAGACCTGGGCGACTTCCGGGGAGGCGTTCCTGATCCAGCCATCCTGCCTGAGTAACTGGCCTGCGATGGTCGCGGTCAGGTGTTCATAGGCAACCGTCGTCGCCAGCCAGAACAGGGGGTCCATATCCTTTAGCGTCTTGGCGTCGCCGCGAATGGCGCCTTCAAGATAGTCGAGATCATAGCCCTTCAGCTGACAGAGCAATTCGTTGAAACGCTGATGCTCACGGCGGTGGACATATTCCTGTGCCATGAATCCGCGCACCGCGTCGCGCAGCTCTTCGTCACTGACACATTTTTCGTGCGCCTTGACGCTGTCGATAAAGGACTTCTCCCCATAGGGAAAAAGGATCGACATCGAGTTGAAGAAGGCGGTCTGGAACCAGTCATCGCCGTTCCATTCAGCGGCGAGTTCTGAACCAAGCTCAAATCTGAGGTCACGGGGTTTGATGGGGGTCATGTGGATCAGTCCGAGAGTGTGGCCAGGATTGCGAGTTTCTCGACCGGCGGGAGAGGTCCGGCCTCCTTCACGACCTTGAACGCCTCGTCGGCTATTTCGAGCGTCTGGTCGATATCGGCGTCGGTCAGGGCGGCGCAGATGAACATGTTGTGCCAGGGATGGAAGTAGACGCCGCGTTTGATCAGGGCCTGGTTCCACGCATAGCCTTTGGAAAAGCCGGGATCGTCCGCGAACATGATCAGCGGCAGCTCTGCAGGGCCGCTCTGGCGCAGGGCGAAGCCGTGACGGTCCGCTGCTTCGTCCAGCCCGGTGCGAAGACGCTGGCCGAGCGCCTGGGTGCGTTCGAGATAGTCGGTCTCACGGATGAGTTTCATCGTTTCGATGGCCGCCGCCATTGGCGCGGCCGAGAACCAGTAGGAGCCTGTGGCATAGATATGGGCGGCCGCTTCGCGCGCCTTGTCAGAGCCAAGAAGCGCCGAAAGGGGGTGGCCATTGGCAATCGCCTTGCCCCAGCTGGAAAGGTCCGGTTCGATACCGACGCGTGCCCAGCTGCAGTCACGGGCGAGCCTGAAGCCGGCGCGGACATCGTCCACGATCAGCAGGGCGCCGGTCTCGTCGCAAAGCTCGCGGGCACGGCGCGCATAGTCCGGTGCCGGGTCTTCCTGATCGACGAATGTGTCGTGCTTGATCGGCGAGGCGAAGATGGCGGCGAGGTCGTCGCCGGCTTCCTTGACCGCCGCTTCCAGGCTTTCGACGTCATTATAGGTGTAGAAGACCTGGTTGGCGCGGTCGCTGGGCGTGGTGCCGTTCTTCAGCGGCGTACACCAGGGCGCAGCGCCGTGATAGGCGCCTTTTGCCAGGACGATTGTCTTTTTCCGGGTATGCTGGCGGGCGATCATCAGCGCCATGGTCGTGGCGTCTGTGCCATTCTTGCAGAACATCGCCCAGTCTGCGTGCGTGACCATGCGCGTCATCTCTTCGGCGAGCGTCACCATGAGACCGGACGGGCCAGTCATCGTGTCGCCCTTCTTCATCTGCGCGATATAGGCGGCATCAATGCCCTCGTGCCCATAGCCGAACAGGTTCGGGCCGTAGGCGCACATATAGTCAGTATATTTGTTGCCGTCTGCGTCCCACAGATGCGCGCCGGACGCCCGCTCGAAGAATTGCGGATAATCGTCGGGTAGCAGCCGCACCGACTGGTGCCCGTACATGCCACCGGGAATGACGGCTTCTGCCCGTTCGCGAAGCGCCTTGTCTTCAGAATTGGTCCACATCTTCCCCTCGCTGTACGGCTAAATAAGATAGCTTTGACTACCATACTTGACGTAGATATATGCGCAAGATGGAATCTGGGAGAAAAGCGGATGAAACTCGATCTTCTGTGTGTCGGCCTGACGACGCTGGATGTTGTGGGGCGGCCAATCACGGAAATCCCGCCGAATGAGGAAGGGCGCCTGATCGAGCAGATCGCATGCGCCCCGGCCGGCACGGCCGCAGGGGCGGCCTGCGTCGCAGCCCGGCTTGGCGTGCGCACCGGTGTGGCCGGGGCCATCGGCAGCGATCTTACGGGCAAGTTCGTCCGGTTCGCGCTTGAGGATGGCGGCGTGGATACAAGCCTTCTGACGACGCTTGAGGGGTATCCGACTTCCACAACGATCCTGCCCATCGATGAGCAGGGGCGCCGCCCGACGCTGCATGCGCCGGGCGCCGGGTCCGTGCCGCCTCTGAGTGATGAGCTGATGCATGCAGCAACCTCGGTGCGATGCCTACACTATGGCGGTATCGGGGCACCGACCCTGGATGGCGGGCCGGGCGAGTCGCTTCTGAAAGCGGCGAAATCGGCCGGCGTTGAGGTGGTGTGTGATCTGATCGCGCCGGGCCCCACGGCAGCTGAGGAGCTTGCCCGTCTGCTGCCTTATGTCGCCTGGTTCCTGCCGAGCGCCGAGGAGGCACGGCTGCTGACCGGTGAAGAGGATCTTCAGGCAGCCGCAGACGCCTTCCTTGCGATGGGCGCGAAGAATTGCGTCATCAAGGATGGGGGGCGCGGCGCTGTGCTGGCGGCGGGCGAATTGCGCGGACGGCTGCCAGCCTTCAGGATCGAGGTCGTGGACACGACGACCTGCGGCGACTCATTCTGTGCGGGGTTCGTTGCCGCGCACCTTAAAGGCGCGAGCGATTTCGATGCGCTGAGGTTTGCCGCTGCGACCGCGGCCATGGTCGCGCAGGGGCTTGCGACCTATGGCAAGCTGGAAAGCTATGAACAGGTGGAGCGGGCCATGAAGACGCTGCCTCTTGCGGAGACCGGAGCATGATAGACGAACAGGAAGCCAAACTGCGCGAGCAGATTGTCGAGGTGATGGCGGCGATGGATGCGCGCGGCCTCAACCGCGGCACATCGGGCAATGTTTCGGCGCGCCTGGGGGAGGGCGCGCTGGTGACGCCGACCGGCATTCCGCCATCTGCCCTTAAGCCGGAGCATATTGTGAAGCTCTCCGCCGATGGCAGCTATGACCCGGCGGGCATGAAGCCCTCCAGCGAGTGGCTGATGCATCTGAAACTGTTGCAGCTTCGCCCGGATGCCAACGCTGTCGTTCACTGTCATTCGCGTCATGCCACCATCCTCGCCTGCGCCAACATGCCCATACCGGCTGTGCACTATATGGTCGCCGTGAGTGGCGGGTCCTCCGTGCCGGTCGCGCCCTATGCCACATTCGGGTCTGCCGAGCTGGCGGAGGTGGTCTGCGAGGCGCTGGCGGGTCAGTATGCGACCCTGATGGCCAATCACGGGCAGATCGTTGCCGCGCCCAGCCTGCGGGCGGCCTTGCTGATTGCCGAAGAGGTCGAGGAGCAGGCCGCCATCTACTGGGGCACGCTGGCGATAGGCGGCCCGACCCTGCTTGGCGGTGATGAAATGGCGCGCATCGCTGAGCAATTTCGCTCCTATGGGCAAAAGAAGAAAAGTTGAGCTCCGGTGCGGCGTCGCTGTGCTTGCTCATATAGTAATGATCGCTATCATTGCTTTGTGACCAAGATCGGAGTTCCGCATGCTCGCCTGCTATACAGACCGCCTCAGCCTCAGACCCGGTGAGAGCTTCGCGCTCCATATCAGCGTGGAGAACGGCCCCTGCCGGCTGGAGATTGCACGTGTCGGCCTGAACCGTGAAACCGTGCTGACAATGGAAGATATTGAGGCGGGCCATCATCCGGTGCCGCCGCATGCCGACCGGGACGGATGCGGCTGGCCAGCGGCGCTGGAAGTGACCGCGGGCGAGGACTGGCGGTCTGGCTATTACGATATCCTGCTGACCGACGCAGCAGGAGAGCAGACCCACCATTTCGTCTGTATCAAACCGAAGGCCGGTACGACCGGCTCGAAGGCCGTCCTGGTTCTCGCGACGAACACCTATCAGTCCTATAACTGGTGGGGCGGCGCGAACGCCTATTCCAATGTGACCGGGCTGATGAGTGGCAAGGTTCCGTTCGATGAGGCGATGGATCAGGCGATCGGTGTGCTTTCGACCCAGCGGCCTTTTATCCAGATGATCGTCGCCGCGCCGGAAGGCGCCCCGCGCCTGATCAATATGCGCAAGCGGGACTTCAGGGAAAAGCCATGGGCGGCGGACCCCGAATGGATGCGTCACCACCAGATCTCGCCCTATGATGGCTCGGCCGGCTTTATGAACAAATGGGAGCACGCCTTCGCGGCCTGGACGGAGGCGGAAGGCTATGTCTTCGACTATGTGACCGATTACGATCTCGACACCGATCCGGACCTTCTTTCGGCCTATAGCTCGGCCTTCTTTGTCGGCCATTCGGAATACTGGTCAGGCGATGAACGTGCGCAGGTGGAGCAATTTGTCGACAATGGCGGCCATGCCGCGATCCTGTCGGGCAATACGTGTTTCTGGAAGGTCCGCTGGGAAAATGATGGCAAGACCTATGTCTGCCACAAGTGGAAAGGGTTCACGGCGGAGGATGCCGGGCCTGAGAAGGCAACGCATCTCTGGTCTCACCCGGCTTTCGGCGCGCCGGAGGCTGAACTGACCGGGCTGAGCTTCAATTTCGGGGGCTATCACCGGCTTGGCATGTGCGTCTCGCGCGGCTCTTCCGGCTTCACGGTCTATAATGACAAGCACTGGGCCCTGAACGGGACCGACCTGTTCTATGGGGACCAGCTGGGCGCCGATGTGCCGCTCATCGGCTATGAAAGTGACGGGTGCCGGTTCGAGTTCGGTGAGGATGGTCTGCCGAAAGCCATCACCACTGGCGGCGTTCCGGAGAATCTCGAGATCATTGCCATTGCGCCTGCCACGCTCGGCGAGGATCCGGAAAGCGGCTATGCCCCGATGATCCCGCCGGAGAAGCTGGATGTGATTGCCGACTGCATCTATGGCGATGGCTCCCCTGCCATGCAGCAGCGCCTGCTCCGCGGGCATGCGGTGCTGGCGAGCTTCAAGCGCGGCGAAGGCGAGGTGTTCAACACCGGCACGACAGAATGGGCGCATGGACTGGTCGCGAAAGACCCGTTCGTTGAGACCATTACCCGCAATGTGATGGAGCGGTTCGATGTCACGAAGTCGGAAGCTGTGAGCGCTTCAGCCGCAAAATAGGCGGCGGGCGCTGCTCTAGATGTTGAAAGGCGCGGGAGGGACTTCCCGCGCCTTTCTTATGGTCCTAAGTTATCGCGAGGAACGGCGGATCAGTCCGGCACGGGCTCCTTGCCACCGCCCTTGACGAAAAGAAGCAGGATGAAGCCTGCTGCAAAGAGGAGTGTCACGGGGACAAAGCCGGCCTGCTGGGAATGAAAGACGCTGGTGAAAATACCGACGAACATCGGTCCGAGCCAGCTGGTCGAATTGCCGGCAAGGGCAGCAAGGCCGAAGAAGGCGCCCATCTGGCTGGCCGGGGCAAGCCGGGTCAGCAAGGTGCGGCTGGAGGACCAGGCCGCGATCTGGAACACGAATCCCAGAAAGCCGAAGAAGACGAAAACCAGTTCCGGCAGGGTGGTGAACATCGGACCGTCCCAGACCGCTTGCGGATCGGCGACGGTCATGAAGAGGATCTTGGTTGGCGAGGCGCCGATAATCCCGATCAGGCCCACCACGGATCCCGCGATCTCTATCTGGAAGGCGATCTTGGGGCCGAATGTTTCGTCCAGCCAGCCGGCGAGGACGCCGCCGATCAGGCCGGCCACGCAGCCGAGCAGGCCATAGATCAGCATCTGTGTGCCATCCCACCCCATGACGCCTGCCGCATAGACCCCGCAGAGGATCAGCAGGACGCCGCCGGCATCCTGTGCCAGCGTGCGGGCCAGAAGATAGATCATCGCGTCGGAATTCTGCTTCCAGTTCCGGATCAGCCAGAAAAGGGAGCCGACGCCGGCACGGACCGAAGCTGTGCTGGCCTTTGAGCCCGAATGCGGCGCGTCCTTGCTGAAGAGGAAGAGGGGGACGGCGCATATGGCAAAGTTGACGGCGACAAGGACCGGCACCATCCGGTCCGGCTCGAATGCTTCCTTGGAGAGGCCGAACAAGGGCTGGTCTGGCAACATCAGCGCGAAGAGGATGAAGAGAAGAAGAGCGATCGAGGTGACATTGCCGAGGGAGAGCGCCATGCCTGAGGCCATGGGCTGCATGCGTGGCTTTGCCGCCGATGTCAGCATGGAGGAGAAGAGGACCTCGCCGCATGACAGCAGGATGGAGATCAGGCCCAGGATTGCGACGACGACCCAGGGGGACAGGATGGCCCGCCGGGCGCGGCGAACCAGAGGCTCATGATCAACGGAATAAGCAGAAGGGTCAGCAGGCCCAGCCATGGCTTGCGTGGCCCGATTGTGTCGACCGTGGCGCCGAGGACCGGCGCCACGATTGCAACCGTCAGACCGGAAATCATGCCCATCTGGGCAATCATGGCCTGCCCCTTCACCCCGTCCCCGACCACCGTGGTCGCGAAATAGGGGGCGAAAAGAAAGCCGTTGACGAGACCGATATAGGGGTCCCGCCCGGCCTGATAGGTGGCCCAGGACCAGGCCGAAAGGTCCAGCTTCCTGGAGCCGGCGATGGCTTCAGAAGGGCTGGACGGTTCCGGCTGGCCTGCGGACATGATCGCCACTGGACTAGTACCGGTAGCGCAGGAACACGCCGACACTGCGCGGCCGCGAATAGGTCAGCAGGTCGACCCCGAGGCTGTCGATCGGGTTGGCAGAGGTCAGATAGGCCTCATCGGTCAGGTTACGGCCCCACAGGCCCCCTTCGATATGCCCGTCCGGGGAAAGGACCGCTAGCTCTGCGCCAAGCAGCCAGAGTTCCGGATCGGACAGACGCTCGCGGTTGGTGCTGTCGAAATAGACCTTTGAGCGATAGGACGCATCAATGCTCGGCGTGATCTGGAAGCCGGAGTCGAGATCGAACGTATAGGACGCCCGGCTCGTCAGGCTGAATTCCGGCGATTGCGGCATCGTGTTTCCGGAATAATCGTCGCCCAGCGACTGGTAGTCGCCATATTCGGCATGCAGCCAGGCAAGGCCGAGTGACAGGTCGAGATTGGCAACCGGGCGGGCGACGAACTCAGCTTCGGCGCCGTACATTTCCGACGAGGCTGCATTGTCGAGCACCTGAACCGTCAGGCCGCCGCGTTCAACCGTCGAATAGGCCTGGATGTCCTGATAGTCGTAATAGAAGCCAGACAGGTTCATCCGCAGGCGGTTGCCGAGGAGGTCACTCTTCGAGCCAACTTCAAAGGCGTCGACTGTTTCGTTGTTGTAGGGCTCAATCTGTTCGGGGCTGTCGGCATTGCCGCCGAAGAAGCCGCCGGACTTGTAGCCGCGGCTATAGCTCGCGAAGATATTCGTCGTATCCGTCAGGTCGTATTTCAGGCCGAGCTTGCCAGACCAGTCGCTGAACGTCTTGTCGGCCTCATAGGTGAACAGGGTAATCGCCTGTTCTGCCACGGTCGAATAATCCATCGACTTTTCGTCCGCAGACCAGCGAAGTCCGGCCGTCAGGAAGAGGCGGGGCGCGATTTCATAATCGGCCTGGCCGAAGACGGCATAGGAGTCTGTCTTCTGCGTGTACGGATAGCCCAGGAAAATCACCGAATCGTCCGGGCTGGCGCCGGTCGGGTTCGACGGTGAGACGAATAGCGGACGCAGTTCGCGCAGAATGTCATAGGCGCTGTCGCTGGTCGTTTCGTCATTCATGTAATAGGCGCCAAGCACCCATTTCAGCTTGTCGCCATCTGATGCCAGGCGAAGCTCCTGCGAGAATTGCTTCTGATCGTTGAAGTAATAAGCCTCGATCATCTGGAGCGGGCTGGAATCGGTATTCTCGTGAGCCTTGCGCTCGACGTCCTGATAGGCCGTGATCGAGGTGAGGGTGAGACGGTCGCCGATCTCCCGGTCGACGGTGAGGGCGGCGCTCCAGAGCGAGACCTTGTCCTTGCCCTCGAAGTCTGCGGTGATGTGATACGGGTCTGGATCGGTGTCGGCAAAGCCGAGCGCGTCGGTGCACAGGCCGCTGCGGTAAAAGCCCGGCGCGCAAACGCCGTCAGGGCCCGCAGCCGCCGGGTCGGTCGGGAAAAGCTGACGCGATTTCGGCTGAACAACGCCGCCGAGATTGGTGAAGGTGTTCATTGTGAACAGCACGTCTGTCCGGTCGTCCGGCGTGTAGAGAAGCGAGCCGCGCATAGCGTAGCGCTCGGCATTGTTCACCTTGTTACCGGTGACGGTATTGGTGGAATAGCCTTCATCTTCTGCATACTGGCCGGCGAGGCGGAAGGCGAGCTTGTCACCGACCACCGGGCCGCCGACGCCGAACGTGGCTTCCAGAGCGTCGAAGCTGCCATACTCGACCGAGGCATAGCCCTCTGGGGTGAAGGTGGGCTTCTTGGCGATCACATTGATGGCGCCGCCCGTGGTGTTGCGGCCGTACAGGGTGCCTTGCGGGCCGCGAAGAACCTCGACACGGTCCAGGTCGTAAAAGGCGGCGAACTGGGCGAGCGGCGAGCCGATATAGACACCGTCCGCATAAAGACCGACACCGCTGGAAGAGGTCGGGTTGAAGTCATTCAGGCCAGCGCCGCGGATGAAGATCTTCGGGTTCGCGGCGGCATCAGCCGAGGCAATGCGCAGGCTGGGGACCAGATTGTCGAGCGAGGTGATGTTGTCGACGCGTTGTTTTTCCAGGGCTGCGGAGGAAAGCGCCGTAATGGAAATCGGCACATCCTGAACGTTTTCGGCGCGCTTCTGCGCGGTCACGACAATGCTCTCAAGGCGCGCCGTGGCATCTTCTTCCTGGGGCTGCGCATCCGTCTGCGCCGAAGCGGCGCCGGTCCACATGAGCGCGGCGGCGCCCGTTCCGATCAAGAGTTTTTTCATTGCGGTGTCCTTTCCTTCCATCCCAATCGGAAGAATGGATAGCGATCACTAGCACTTTTACAATAGTTATAATTATGGTTTTGGGATGTTTTTCTGCTGTGGATGCTCTATGTGCAACAAAGGCACGGAGACCGACAAAAAATGAGCACACAGAGTAAAGCGCGCTCGCGCAAGACGGTCGAAAAGCGCAAAGTGGCGACAGAGGCCAAGCAGCAACCGCAGCAGACGCGCGCGCAGGACACCTATGAACTGATACTCAAAACGACGGGCCAGCTTCTGGACGAGGTGGGGCTGGAGCGCCTGTCGACCAATCTGGTGTGCAAGCGGGCCGGGCTGACGCCGCCGGCCCTCTACCGCTATTTCCCGAATAAGTATGCCATCCTGCGCGAACTGGGCGACAGGCTGATGGCGCGGCAGGACGAGGCTGTCCTGCAATGGATCGACGAAGGCGGGCTTCAGTCGGCAAGCCATGAAGAGGCGGTTGCCAGCAATGTCCGCCTGCAGGAGCGGGTAAATGACATCACGCGCCAGTTTCCCGGCAACATCTTTGTGCTGCGGGCCCTGCGGGCAATTCCGCTCCTGCGTGAGGTGCGCATTGCCTCGCGGGACATGGTGGCCGAACGGATGGCGGATGCGATCGCCGCTACCGGGCACAAGGCATCACGCGAGCGCTTGCTGGAGGCGGCCTGCCTGACGACGGAATTGATGTATAGCGGGATGGAAATGGTCCTCGAAGAACCGTCACGCGACGGACATCGCATATGCGTCGATCTCGCCCGGATGATGGTGACCTATTACGACCAGCTTGAGAGCTGACGCAAAGCCGGCCCGGAGAGGCCGGGCGTTCAACCGGCCTGCCGTTCCAGTGTAACCGGCAGGTGCCTCATCTGGCACATCGCATGGTTGCCGATCCAGTCATCGATATCCCCGGCGGCCTGGATGCGTATCCCGGATTCGATCAAGCCTGCGAGCAGGCATTGCGCGGCCAGACTGGCGGCGAAACGGCCCGGACAGATATGAGCGCCCCCGCCAAAGGTTGTGGCGCCTTGCTGGGACCGGTCTGGATCAAAGCGGGCCGGTTCCGGGAAGGCCTCAGGGTCGCGATTGCCGGCGCCCCACATCATCAGGACATTCGTGCCTGCGGGAATGGTGAGCCCCGCATGTTCAATATCGGTGCGAACATATCGGTTGAGGCCGATAACAGGCGGCTCGATGCGCAGACACTCGGCCACCACTGCGGCGAGCCTTTCCGGCGGCGCATCCTGCAGGTCAGCCATGACGTCCGGGTGATCAAGGAGTGTGCGGACGGTATTGGCGACAGCAACGGCTGCGGTGTGGAAACCATCGAAGAGGTTGCCGGCGACGAACGCGCCTGCCGTCTCTGGGACATGGCCGCCATAGTCGAGGTCGTCGGGAATATCCACGCCTTCAAGATCCGTTGCGATTTCTTCGACGAAGGGACAGCCGCCGCGCTGCAGTGATCGCATGCTGGCTGTCTCAACGATAGCGCGGTAGGTTTTTGCAGCGGCGTCGGCGCGGCGGAACGCCTCTCCGCCTGGCTGGAGATACAGCATTGGCGTCATCTTGCGGGCATGGACCGCAGCTTCAAGCGCCTCTTCATCTGTCATGCCGAGCTGATTGCCCCAGAAGCGGCCGATCAGGGGCTCGGCGATGTCTTCCACAAGGTCTATGGTTTCGCCGACAGGCAGGTTTTGCAGAAGACCGGCCGCAATAGCCTGGGTGCCCTCACGCCTTGCGCCGACCGGCCTGGGGCCGACCTGTTTGAGCAGGATACGGCGGAGGACCGGATTCAGGGGCGCGTTGCTGCTGAAGAGCTGGTTCTGGATGAGATTGGCGATAGCATAGCCGACAGGTTCTTCGCTGTCGGGGCGGTCCTCCAGAAGACCGGGAAATAGCTGGTTCGGCGCGAGCGCGGACAGTTCCGGCATCGCGGCCGTGGCCCGAAGATCCGCTTGGCGGAAAATGACAAGCGTACCATCGTTGCTGCGCAGAAAGCGCGGACCGCCGGGCTGGAAAACCCTGTCGCAGAACTGGCGGAATGCGATCCGCCCGCCATCGAAGCCATAATCTTCCAGTGTCGCGAGCGTCTCTACGTTCAGGATTGGCGGTTGGTCGGCTGTGACGTCCTCCGGCATGTGCTCTGTCCCTCCGTGGGTGTCTGCCTTCCTTTGGAGAGGCGGCAAAATATCGGTCGCAATAAAGATAGCTATAGCTACCTTACGGGTCTTGTACAGCCCGGGTGCCGGGTTCTCCGTCCGCGGGAAGGGCCGGACCGGCGACACCCGCCGGAAAGTTATCGTTGTTTGTGAACAAGCAGCTTCAGGGTTTCACGCCTCTATCGTGACCGTTGGGTGGGTCTGATATCTGTCGACCGCATCCATATCGACCTCTACGCCCCAGCCGGGCCCATCCGGCAGATGGGCGTAGCCGTCCTCATAGGTGATGCGTTCTCTAAGAAGGTCATGCTCCAGCATTGTGTGGCCCTGAAGCTCGGTCGCATTCCGGATATTGCGGGCGCGGGCTGCATGCGTGTGCAGGATGACCGCGCTGCCAAGGCCCGAAGGCTGATTGTGCAGGCAGACATCGATGCCTCTGGCGGCAGCATAATCGATGGCCTTGAGCGCATGCGTCAGCCCGCCCGGACGTTCGGGATTGATGCCGAACGTTCTGACCGCCCCCATTTCGGCAAGGGTAATCATGTCGCGCAGGCCGAAGCAGCCTTCATGCGCCATGAGCGGCACGTCTGTGCGTGACTGGACCCAGGCCATGCCGGCAAAGTCGTCGGCTTTTACGGGCTGTTCGGCAAAATCGATACAATAGGGCTTGATGGCCTCAATGCATTCAAGCGCCTCATTGGGATTGTAGGCCTGGTTATAGTCGACGCGCAGGCCGGCATCCGGGCCGATCAGGTCCCGCACGGCGCTGACGATCTCGACATCGCGGCGCCGTCCGTCCCCAAGCTTGCAGCGGAAGGATTTGATCCCGCTTTCCATTCCGGCTTTCACAAGCTCGAGAATGGTATCGGTGGCGGTCAGCGGCAGCACCATGCTGAGCGGGATACGGTCTGTCTGTTGCCCGCCGCAAAGGTCGTGGACAGGCCGGCCGATGGAGCGCGCTGCGACATCGAACAGGGCGAGGTCCAGCAGGCCCTTTGCCATTTCATTGCGGGCGACATTGTTATCGAATTTCTGATGGATCAGCTCACGGTCAAAGGGCGACCGGCCAAGGACGAAGCGGCCAAGCTGGGTCTTGATCACTTCGGCCATGAGCGCCGGAGAGGTGGAGCTTTCGACAAGCCAGACATAGACATCGCCGAAACCGACCACGCCGTTCTCGGTGGTCATCCGGCAGACAAGGAAGTCCCCGCCGAGCCAGTGATCGTCGACATCCAGCCCCATTGCCACCTTGCCGGTGCCCCCCTGAAGGACCTGGCGCACACGTTCCTGGAAGGGCACGAAGACCGGAAAGAGCTCGATCCTGGTGATTGGGTCGTGGGCCTGTTTCATTGCGGGTACCTTTTTTCAGGAGAGAGGCTTTGAAGTCCGGCCAGCGCACGGTCGAAGACGTCGCGGGCGCGGGTGAGGACCGCGTCTTTCCAGGCTTTGTCATCTGGATAGAAGACGCGCAGGAGCCGCTGGCGGATGTCGCGGCCGCGCTCGCTTTCGACATCGCCGTGATGGGTGAGCCAGTTATCCTCGATCAGCATGCCGAGGACGGCTTTGGCCGGCTCTGTGCCGTATTCCAGGGTCATGGGGATGACCCATGTCCGGGCGCCCAGATGGTTTTCCATCCCCGCATTCATGTAGCCGCCGAGGATGGTATCCGAGGCGCTGTGCGGGCGCGGGGTCACGAACATGTCGCCGAACCATTCAGCCGTCAGTGCCTTATGGGGCTCTTCATCGTCTGCCGCCATCATCAGGAGGCCGAGGCCGGACGGGCCGAGACCGGTGTGCACATCTATCTGAACCACGATGGCCGCATGGGAGAGATAACTGTCCCAGATCTTTTCCATCGTCCGGCGCGACCAGGCAGGTTCCCGTCCGCCAAACTGGATGCCATCGGGAAACTCATACTGGCCGCCGGTCACCGCTTTCATGAAATCGAGCGCTTCCATGGAGGCGCGCAATTCCTCGACCCTGGCAATAATCGTGTCTGCGCCCTCGGGCGGCAGTTCATCCGGGTTCAGGAGGTCGTAGAGCTCGCGGTATTTTTCATTCTGAGGCAGGCCCGCATCGAAATCGATGAAGTTGCGGTTGAGGTCCACATTGTTCTCGTTCACGCGGCGCAGGTGCGAGAAGCCATAAGGGTTCACCGCATGGATGAGCAGGATAGCCGTATCCTCTGCAAGTGGGGGCGCATCCTCAATGAACTGACACTGGGCGGCTGAGCCGCAAAACCCCTCCACCCCGTGGATGCCGCTGGAAATGGTCAGCACACGGGTGGCATCCTTTGGACCTTTCCAGAAGACGTCCGTGTAGACCGGCTCACCGTCACGGCCCGAAACGGGGTGCTTAAACGCCTCATGCGTCCAGTCGCCCGCCGCAGCGGTCTTCTGCAGGATGAGCTTCCTTGCGGTTCTGTAGTCCGGTGAAAAACAGGATGTCATTTTCCGGTATCTCCGTAGGGGGCGGGAGGGGGCGTTCCGACTTCAGCGACTGACGAACTCACCGCGGATTATTGTCTCCCGGACTTTCAGCCCGGCGATTTCCTGCGGGGATACAGAGAGCGGATCGGCGTTGAGGATGACGAGGTCGGCCTGCTTGCCGTGTTCAAGCGTCCCCTTGAGGTCTTCCTCGAACTGCAGCCAGGCGGCGTTACGTGTGTACATGGCGAGGGCATCCTCAATCGAGATGCCCTGCTCGGGGTGGAAACCGCCGCGATTGACGGCAAAATCGAGGGCGGCGACGACATCGGTCGACTCGATGGGCGCGTCCGATGAGCCAGCCACGACAATGCCGGCGTCAATGAAATCGCGGAAAGGGTAGGCTTGGGCGGCGCGGGCTTCGCCGAGCCGCCGGGGCAGCCAGTCGCTTTCCGAGCGGATAAAGAGGGGCTGTGTGCAGATGCTGAGCCCGGCTTTGGCGATCCGCGCGACGAGGTCTTTCGAGGCGATCGAGGCATGTTCGATCCGGTGGCGGTGACCGGGGCGCGGATGTGCGTCGAGAAGCCGCTCGAACAGGCGCACACAGTTTTCGATGCCTTTGTCGCCAATGGCGTGGATGCAGACCTGATAGCCAGCGAGATGCGCCGCTTCCATACGCGCATAGATCTCGTCATCCGAGAGCGTCATATAGCCATGCGAGCAGGTCTTGTCGGCATAGGGTTCGGTCATGCAGGCGGTGCAGGAGCCGAAAGTGCCGTCTGCAAAGATCTTGAAGGCGCGCGTAACCGTATGCTGGTCCGGATCGTTGAGCGGCGACTCGATAGCCGACTTTATGCCTTCCATCGTCTTGCCGATGATGATCGCATAGACCGATTGCGGGATAAGGCCGCGAAGCTGAGGGAAGAGCAGCGCTTCCATTCTGCTGGAGGCACCGCCGGGGCCTTCCTCGTCACTCTGAAGCATGGCCCCGATCGAGGTGATGCCGGCCTCTGCGAGCTGGTCGAAGACCCCCTGGCTGGCGGCGAGCATGCGTTCGGGGCGAGGCGAGGGAAAATGCTGCATCGGCAGGCCGATGGCTTTTTCCTCAAAGATGCCGTTCAGGCTGCCATCCTGATAGCGCCCGATCACGCCGCCATAGGGTGCCTCCACGCTCTCTTCTATCCCAGCGGCATCGAGGGCCTTTGTGTTGACGATCACGCTGTGGCCATCGCGCGAATAGATGAGCACCGCTTTCCCGGGAAACATCCCGTCGAGTTCGCGGCGGGTCAGTTGTTCACCGGCGGGCAGGGATTTGGCTTCGAACTGCACGCCCATCAGCCATTCTTCCTCAGACAGGTCAGCGAGTTTCGAGGTGAGACGGACCTTTACCTCTGCCAGGTCCCTGGCATGCTCCAGATCGGCATTCATCGCGAAGAAAATCATCGGCATCGGGTGCAGGTGCGGGTCGATGAAACCCGGCAGGAGCGCCTGGCCCTCAAGGTCGTGCTCTGTGAGGTTCACGCCGTGCCGGTGCGCCCAGTCGAGCGCTTCCTGACGGGGGCCGGTAAAGGCAATGCGTCCTTCATGCGTCACCAGGCTTTCAGGCGAGGTTTCGCCCTTCGCCATCGTCACAATCGGACCATTGAAAAAGAGATAGGCGGTCACGTTCTGGCCCTCCTGTCATTTCACGTCTTCGGCGCGCCACGAGGGGAAGATGTCAGGACGCTTCCGAAAAGTCTATAGTAAAAACTATATTCAGCAAAAAGTCGGGGCGGGCAGGAACGAACGGCGCGTAAATGCGAGGCATGGAAGCGAAGTGCGGGCTTTGCTCAGACGGATGTGCCGGGGAGGGCGGCTGATGAGCGGGAGGCCGTTTCCGGCGCTCTGCTCTAGAAGAATCCATAGACGCTGGTGAGGGCGTCGGCTGTATGATTCAGGACATCATCTTCATGCCTGAAACCGGTCTCGAAGAGCATTTCGATGGCAGCATAACGCAGCTCGATGCCGAGACGGGCCCGCACAAGCGTGCCCTCGAAATCATCGGTCAGGCCCTGCTCGACCATATACCGTGCCAGAAGCTGGGCCATCTCCTCATGCGATTTGAGGCGGACATCGATCAGTTCGGGAATGGCGCGAAGCGACACCAGCAGGGCGTAGCCACCCCTGAAATTCTGCGTCATCCGGTAGGATTGCCTGACCGATGTAAGACAGGCGGCGCGCAACTCTGCCTCGGTCGAGATGGTGAGGCCCGTATCGCGTTTCAGGACTTCGTTCTGCGCATCCATCATGCGCGTGCCAAGCTCGCGCAGGACGACATGCTTGTTTTCAAAATAATGATAGAAGGTCGGCGGTGTGACGCCCGCGCGTTCGACAATGGCATTTGAGTTGAGCGCCTGCAGGCCCGCTTCGGCAAGAATATCCTGCGCAGCTTTCAGCAAACGCTCACGGGTCGGGAGTTTTTTCTGTTTGCTGGCATCGCTCATGGGCTGGCCTCTACTACGCCTTGGCCGGACGGAACATGCGCGGGCCGGCAGGCCGGGAACTGGAATGTGAAGGCGGTAAAGGGTTTGGACTGAACTCACAATCTTCCGATGAGGTGCGATTTCACCGTACAAACCGACCGCAGACTGTACACATCCTTTCCGAACAGGCACAGCACACCCGGTATAAAGCTCTCGCAAGCCATTTCGTATGACAATGACCCTGGATTACACATTCTCCGTTGCACCCATGATGGACTGGACAGACCGGCATTGCCGGATGTTCCATCGGGCCCTGTCGGACAAGGCGCTGCTGTGGACCGAGATGGTGACGGCGGACGCGGTCATTCATGGGGACCGGGAGCGGCTGATCGGGTTCAGTGAGCAAGAGCATCCTGTCGTGCTGCAGCTTGGCGGGTCCGACCCGGCAAAACTCGCCGAGGCGAGCCGGATCGCAGAGGCGTTTGGCTATGATGAGGTGAACATCAATTGCGGCTGCCCGTCGGACCGGGTGCAGTCCGGCCGGTTCGGGGCCTGCCTGATGCAGGAGCCTTCGACAGTAGCCGCCTGTGTCGCCGCGATGCGCGCAGCGGTGTCCATTCCGGTAACTGTCAAATGCCGTGTTGCCGTCGATGAGGACCCACCGCGCGAGACGCTGTTCGGCTTTGTCGATGAGGTCGCCGATGCGGGTTGCGAGGTTTTTACCGTGCATGCGCGCAAGGCCTGGCTGTCGGGCCTCAGCCCGAAGGAAAACCGGGACATCCCGCCGCTGGACTATGGTCTGGTTGCAGACCTCAAGGCCGAGCGCCCGGACCTCACCATACTTCTCAATGGCGGCATCAAGACGATGGGCGAGGCCGGCGAACACCTGAAGACATTTGACGGCGTCATGTTGGGTCGGGCCGCCTATCAGACGCCTGCCTGCCTGCTGGCGGCGGACCGGCTGATCGAGACTGGGACTGGCGAGGACGCGTTCGACATGGAAAGCGCGCTCGCGGCATTGGAACGTTACCGCCCCTATATGACCGCCCGTCTGGAGGAGGGTGTGAAGCTATCTTCCATGACGCGTCATATGCTGGGCCTCTTTGCCGGCCAGCCGGGCGCGCGGGCCTGGCGCCGGACACTTTCTGAAAAAGCGGTCCGCGAGGGCGCCGGTCTTGAGGTGCTGGATGAAGCGCTCTCTCACCTCCAGCTGGAAAGCGTCACCGCCTGATGGAGAGTTTTCTCGCGGAATATGGCGTTCTCATCATTTCGCTGGTCGCCGCCGGGATCGCAGCCGGGCTGGCTGCGGGCCTTTTTGGTATTGGCGGCGGCGCCGTCATCGTACCGGTTCTCTATTTCCTGTTCGTCGGCCTTGGCTATGAAGAGACGGCCATGCATGTCGCCGTGGCGACATCGCTCGCGACGATCATCCTGACCTCCATACGGTCTGTCATGGCGCATAATGGACGCGGGGCGGTCGACTGGGCTGTCCTGAAAGGGTGGGCGCCGTGGATCGTGATCGGGGCCTGCCTCGGTCAGCTGGTGGCCGGGTTCGTTTCCAAGGATGCGCTGACGCTCACTTTTGGCGGGCTGCTGCTCATCCTCGCCTTACAGCTCTATTTCGGACGCCCGACCTGGAAGCTCGCTGAAGATCTGCCGGGCGGGGCGCCGCGCGCAGGTCTCGGCACGGCGCTGGGCGCGCTGTCGGCCATCATGGGGATTGGCGGGGGTACGTTCGGGGTCAGCCTCATGACGATTTGCGGGCGTCCGATCCATCAGGCTGTCGGCACGGCCGCGGGCTTTGGTGTGGCAATCGGCCTGCCGGGCGCGATCGTCGCGATCCTCAACGGGCTTGGGCGCGACGGGCTGCCGCCATTTTCGCTCGGCCATGTGAACCTGCCGGCCTTTGCGCTGATATCGGTCTGTACCGTGACCATGGCGCCGTTCGGCGCCGCCCTTGCGCACAAGCTGGATGCGGGCCTGCTGCGCAAGCTGTTCGGCGTTCTGCTCGTGCTCGTGTCGGCACGGATGATCTGGAAGACTATTGCCGGATGATCAGCCGGTCGCTGCGAAACTCATAGGAATAAAGCTCACGCAGGAAGCTCATGCCCAGAAGCGACTGGGAGAGGACATCCTGCATGACGACGCCGCGCACATCGCGGGCTTCGACCTCACCGATCCGGATGGACTCGATGACGACATCGGCGCCATAGGTAATGCCGCCCGCCGTGCGGATCTCGATGTCATAGGTCAGCGTATGCGGGCGAAGGCCCATTTTCTGGGCGTCATCCTGTGTCAGGGCGACGGTGCTGGCGCCCGTATCGACCATGAAGTCGACGCTGGCCTTGCGGTTGACGAGGGCGCGCGCCCAGTAATGCCCGTCGGATTTTATCAGCATGACAGCGGTCTTGCGCATCTCGTTCGCATCGCCGGTGTCTTCGGTATCCATGACGTTCACGGCTTCCTCGCGGGGGGCGCCGGCGTCCCGGGCGGCCTCAAGCCTTGGATTGAGGACGAGCATCACCGCGGCCGCAATTGCGCCCGCGCAGAGCATCAGCGTCAGGAAACGGTTATTCATCGAAAGGCCTGCTCCTTCAGCCCAGCTTGCCGAGAGATTTCAGCCGGTCCATGCGGGCATCGAGCTCGGCCATCACGCTTTCGCGCTCGTCTGGCGTGAATGTCGACCATCCACCGATCTCGCGCAATGTCCGCCCGCAGCCAAGGCAGAGACCCGTCTGGCCATCGACGGCGCAGACTTTCGTGCAGGGGGTCTTTATCGGTGGGGTGGCAGGTGATGTCATGGGACCTGTTCTTCAGCAGCAGTTGCTCTATGTCAAAAATTCACGAAAGTATCGTTGACTTAAAAGACCGGATCAGGCGGTTGTCCGCCCGAATGACGGCGAGGAATGTAGAGTGAACGACGCGGCTGAATCTTCGACACCTTTTGACGATGTGCGCGAACTCGCGATGCGCGACATCGAACCCGACGCGGCCTGCAGCAAGAAAGTGCATGAGGCGCTTCTGGGTATGGGGCGCCAGGGCGACTTCGGCAAGCTCGGCCAGGCGGCCGAGTGGCTGGCCGGCTGGCAGCGGCGCTACCCTCCGCGTATCGAGAATGCGACTCTTGCCATTTTCGCGGGCTCCCACGGGGTGACATCGGCCGGCGGAACAGTGTCGCTATCGTCTGATGAGAATACCCGCGGGCGGGTTGAGGACCTTCGGGCCGGCAAGGCGCCGCTTTCTGCCATTGCCGCGGCCAACCAGACCAATATCCGTGTGTTCGAGCTCGCTATTGAAAAGCCGACCGCCGACTTTACCGATGGTGCGGCCATGAGCGAGCGCGAATGCGCCGCAACGATTGCCTATGGATTCGAGGCGCTTGAGGGCAAACCAGACCTTCTGGCCCTTGGTGTGGTTGGCGCGGGCATCGGCACGGCGGCTGCCGCTGTGGCCTGCGCGCTTTATGGCGGTACGCCTGACTATTGGGTGCGGCCCGGCCCCTCCACGCCGAAAGATATCAGCGCCGCCCGGGTCGAGGCGGTCAATGCCGGTCTCGCACGTCACCGCGGCCGGCTGGAGGATCCGCTTGAGGCCCTTCGCTGTCTGGGCGGGCGCGAGCTTGCCGCCTGCGTCGGCGCGATCCTGGCGGCCCGCATCCAGTCGGTCCCTGTCGTTCTGGACGGGTTCGCCACAACGATTGCGGCAGGCGTTGCGCATGCGCTCAATCCGCACGCGGTCGAGCATCTTCTGGCCGCCCATGTGACACGCCGCCCGGCCCACCAGGCTGCGCTCGACCGGCTGGACCTGCCGCCGCTTCTGCCACTGGAATTCAATACAGGGGGCGGAATGGGCTCCGTGACGGCTGTTGGTCTGCTGCGGACAGCCTGCGCGCCGTTTCTTGGCGCCCCCGCCGCCAGCGACAGCTGATCTTCCAGACCTAACAGGTGCGACAGGCTGACGTTGACGTTCGCGTCAACTTGCTTTCGCTGCGGTAGAGAGGCAGAAGACCTCCAGACAAAGCATAATGAGGAGCGCGCCCATGAATCTCGAATTCACGCCTGAAGAAGTGGCCTTCCGTAAGGAAGTCCGCGAATTCATCGAAAAGAACTATCCAGAACGCCTGCGCGGCGTTGGCGCGCGTGAGGATCTCGGCAAGGACGACATGCTCGCCTGGCACCAGATCCTTGGTGAGAAGGGCTGGTCCGTTCCGGCATGGCCGGAAAAATACGGCGGCACCGGCTGGACCCCGACCCAGAAGTATATCTGGTCGGAAGAGAACGCGCGCATGGACACGATCATGCCGCTGCCGTTCGGCGTCTCCATGGTCGGCCCCGTGATCTACACCTTTGGCTCCGAGGAAATGAAAGCCAAGCACCTGCCGGGCATCCGTGACGGGTCAGTCTGGTGGTGTCAGGGCTATTCAGAGCCGGGTGCAGGCTCCGACCTTGCCTCGCTCAAGACGACGGCTGTCCGCGACGGCGACCATTATGTCATCAACGGCCAGAAGACCTGGACGACGCTGGCCCAGCACGCCGACTGGGGCTTCTTCCTCTGCCGCACCGATCCGAACGCATCCAAGCCGCAGGAAGGCATTTCCTTCATCCTGGCTGACATGCGCACGCCGGGCATCGAAGTTAAGCCCATCAAGACCATCGATGGCGGCCATGAGGTCAACGAGACCTGGCTGACCGATGTGCGCGTGCCGGTCGAAAACCTCGTCGGCAAGGAAAATGAAGGCTGGACCTACGCCAAATTCCTGCTGGCGCATGAGCGGTCCGGCATTGCTGGCGTCGCCCGCTCCAAGCGCGGCGTCGAGAAACTGCGCCAGATTGCCTCGACCGAGCTTCTGGAAGGCAAGCCGCTGATCAAGGACGATGACTTCCTGCGCAAGATCTCGCAGCTTGAGATTGACCTGACGGCGCTTGAGTTCACAGAACTGCGCACGCTGGCGGGCGAAGCACAGGGCAAGGGCCCCGGTCCGGAAAGCTCTATCCTCAAGGTGAAGGGCACCGAGATCCAGCAGCGCCTGACGGAGCTGACGCTGGAAGCCGTTGGCCAGTATGGTCATCCGTATTTCCGCGGCTTTCCGGAAGACGGCTCCAACGAGTTCCCGATCGGTCCGGACTATGCCCACCAGGCAGCGCCGACCTATTTCAACATGCGCAAGACCTCGATCTATGGCGGGTCCAACGAGATCCAGCGCAACATCATCACCAAGATGATCCTCGGGCTCTAGACCCGTGACCCGGGTCGCAACTGTACTCGCAGGGCTTATTCTTGGCGCCCCGGCCCTTGCGGCTGGGGCGCAGGATATGCTCGAGCCGGCGCCGGGCGTGACCCTGTCCTGGACGAGCCATTATGACGATTACAGTTCCGGCTTTCGTGAAGTGATCGTTGCCGCTGGTGACGACTGGGCGATCTATCAGAGCCTTTTCGACGATGATCCGGCGCATGAGGTGGGAGCTGACGACTATTACATCGTCTTCTCCGGTATCGACTATCGCGCCTGCGTGGAGGCTGAGTTGCCGGACGAGGCCGAGCGGGAAGCCCTCGCCGCGCTCGCACTTGGAGAGCGGCAGGTGCTTGAGGACAGCTCGATTCAAGGAAATCCAGCTGTTCGCGCCGGGGAAGAGGTCGACTTTTTCCTGATGGGTGAAACTGTCACCGCGCGCGAGATCGTGATCGATGTCGCAGAGGATGACGAAGACAATACAGACCAGACAATCACCGTACTGGGCGCCCACCCCTATACGGCCAAGATCGACTGGGGCGACGGCACCATTGATCGCCTCATGTTGATCGCCGAGGCCGAGACGGTGCCAGACATGCCGCCCGCAGAGCTGCTTGGCGATTGCGCGGCGTTTTTGAACAAGACAGAACAGTAGGAATTCCGGAGGAGACCGATATGGATTTCAATTTTTCAGACGAACAGACAATGATCCGCGACAGCCTCGCCCGGCTGCTGCGCGATCAGTATGACTTCGACACCCGCCGCAAGGTGGTTTCCAGCGAGTCAGGCTGGCGCCCGGAGATGTGGCAGCAATTTGCAGAGCTGGGCCTCCTGGCCGCGCCCTTCTCCGAAGACGATGGCGGTCTCGGCGGCGGCGCGGTCGACTCCATGGTTATCATGGAAGAGTTCGGCAAGGCGCTGGTCGTTGAGCCCTACGTGCCGACCATTGTGTGCGCAGGCGGCTTCCTGAAACATGCCGGTACGGACGAGCAGAAGTCCGAGCATCTGGAAGCGATCATCGGCGGCGAACGTGTGTTTGCCTTTGCCTATGCAGAGCCGCGCGGGCGCTATGACCTCAACGATCTTGAGACCACGGCGAAAAAGGACGGCGACAGCTACACGCTGAACGGCCACAAGGCGGTCGTGATCGGCGCGCCGTGGGCAGATCATCTCATCGTGACGGCCCGCACCTCCGGCGACCGCCGCGACAAGGATGGTATCTCGGTCTTCATCGTGAAGAAGGATTCCGACGGTATCACCACGCGCGACTATCCAACTGTCGACGGCCGGCGCGCATCGGAAGTCTATTTCGAGAACGTCTCGGTCCCGGCCGGCAACCTGATCGGCGACGAGGGCAAGGCCCTGCCGCTGATCGAACGCGTTGTCGACGAAGCAACGGTTGCGACCTGCGCCGAGGCGATGGGCGCCATGGGCGTCGCGCACAAGCAGACGGTCGAATATTCCAAGCAGCGCAAGCAGTTCGGTGTGGCCATCGGCAAGTTCCAGGTACTCCAGCACCGCATGGTCGACATGTTCATGGAGCACGAGCAGTCGATCTCCATGACCTATATGGCGACGCTAAAGCTCAGCGAAGATGAAGTGACCCGCAAGAAAGCCGTTTCGGCGGCGAAGGTCCGTATCGGACAGGGCGGGCGTTTCGTCGGCCAGGAAGCTGTCCAGATCCATGGCGGTATGGGCATGACGGATGAGCTTGCCGTCGGCCACTATTTCAAGCGCCTCACCATGATCGACAGCGAGTTCGGCAATGTGGACTTCCACATGCGCCGCTATTCGCGCCTGTCGGGTGAAGACCAGGCGATGGCCGCCGAATAGGCGCGTTCGCATAGACTGACATAGAGACCCGGCCTGCACGCGCAGGCCGGGTTTTCTTTTGACGCGCGAAGGCCTCGACATGTTTTGCCAGCTGCCATACTCCCGGTCATGACATACAAGACACTGCGCCCAGACACTGAGGGAGACATCATGTCCGTTATCAAGCTCGAAAAATCCGGATCCATTGCAACTCTGACGCTGACGCGTCCGGACATGATGAATGCGCTGGGGCAGGAAGGCGACGGCCCGGCGGTTACCGCCGCCTGCGCAGAGATCGAGGCCGACCCGGATATCCGGGTCGCTATCCTGACGGGTGAGGGCAGGGCGTTTTCTGCGGGCGGCGACGTGAAGGCGATGCGCGACAAGACGGGCGCCTTTGGCGGCAGCCCGAATCAGATCCGCAACGGCTACCGCCGCAACATCCATATGGTTGTGAAGTCGCTCTATAACCTCGAAGTGCCGCTGATTTCCGCCGTGAACGGCGCGGCCATCGGGCTGGGCTGCGATGTCGCCTGTATGGCGGATGTGCGTATCGCGTCCGACAAGGCGAAATTCGGCGTGACCTTCCTCAAGCTCGGCCTCATTCCGGGCGATGGCGGGGCCTGGCTGCTGCCGCGGATCATCGGCAGTGCGCGCGCCGCGCAGCTTCTCTTTACCGGCGATGTGATCGATGCGGAAACGGCGCTCGACTGGGGGCTGATTTCTGAAGTGCACGCGCCGGAGGCCCTGATGGATTCGGCGATGGCTCTGGCTGAGCGGATGGCCGTACAGCCGCCGCAGGCCCTGCGCCTTGCAAAGACGCTGCTGCGTCATGGGCAGACGGCCTCCTATGACACGATCATGGAGCTTTCGGCCGCCTCGCAGGCGCTGATGCACGAAACCGAGGACCATATGGAAGGCGTCCACGCCATCCTCGAGAAACGCGCCCCGAAGTTCGAAGGGAAGTAAATCCCATGCCGTCTCCCCGCCGCCTCATCTCCACGGGCTCACCTTTCGAACAGACCATGGGGTATTCGCGTGCCGTTGTGCAGGGCGACTGGTGTTTCGTGGCGGGCGTCACGGGCTACGACTATGCGACGATGACCATGCCCGAGAGCGCGGCAGAGCAGGCAGAGAACTGCTTTGCCACGATCGATGGGGTGATGCGTGAGGCGGGCTTTGCCATGAGCGATATCGTGCGCGTGCAATACACCGTCACCGACCGCCACCATGTCGAGGAGATTGTGCCCGTCCTTGGTGCAAATCTGGGCGAGATCAGGCCGGCGGCCACGATGGTCATTGCAGGGCTGATCTCGCCGGAAATGAAGGTGGAGATCGAGGTGACGGCCTTTCGCGGATAGGGCCCTCCGCGACGTCATGCCTTGTGAGCTTTCCGCTTGTCGATAAGCTGTCTATCAATAGAGGCGAACAAACGCCCCAAGGGAGGACTGCATGATTGGAATCGTGGCGAAGCTGCATATTGCCGAAGGCAAGACCGATGAGTTCGAGCAGGTCGGCAAGGACCTGATGGCGAAGGTGAAAGGCAATGAGCCGGGCTGCCTGACCTATCAGCTCTACCGCTCCCATTCCGATCCGCAGACCTATATCTTCATGGAACAGTACGCCAATGCCGAAGCGCTCAAGGCGCATGGCGAAACGGATTATTTTCGTGAGGCCGGACCCAAGATGGCAGGCTGTTTTGCCGGAAAGCCCGAAATCGAACGCTACGATATCGTTGAATAGATCCTGACGCCCGAGCTGCTTCAGGAGGGTCCGATATGGTCGAAACCGGCAAGCCAAGCCTCGCCACACGCATCGCCTATGGTGTGGGCGGCGCAGCAGGCGGCATCAAGAATAACGGGTTCGAATACGTCCTTCTCCTGTTCTACAGCCAGATCATGGGGCTGTCGGCCGTGCTGGTCGCGGCCGCGCTCTGGATTGCGCTGCTGATCGACGCCTTTTCCGACCCGATCGTCGGTTACTGGTCGGATAATCTGAGAACGAAATGGGGGCGGCGCCACCCGCTCATGTACACGGCCATGATCCCGGTGGCGGTGGCCTATTTCTTTGTCTGGAATCCGCCGACCGGGCTGTCGGGGCTCAACCTCTTTGGCTGGCTGCTTGGTTTCACGGTCATTGTGCGCCTCATGTACACCTTCTTCGAGGTGCCAAGCACGGCGCTCGCGGCCGAACTGACGCAGGACTATGATGAGCGCACCTCGCTCATGTCCGTGCGTTATTTCTTTGCCTGGGTCGGTGGGCTGACCGTACAGATCATCCTCTTTTTCTTCCTTCTGGTACCGAGCGAGGGAGATCCGTCCGGCTTCTTCCATCTTCCGGGCTGGCATACTTACGGCCTGATCGGCGCAAGCTGCATTCTGGGGTCTATCGCGATCACGAGCTTCGGCACGCACCGCCACATCCCGCATCTGAAAGCCCCGCCGGCGGCGCGCAAGCTGACGCCGCTCAAGATCCTGGGCGAAATCTGGGAGACGGTCTCCAATCCCTCTTTCCGGGCGCTTTTTCTCGCCACCCTGTTCGGGCTTCTTGCCAGCGGCATCTCCGCGACGCTGAACCAGTATATCAACGGCTTCTTCTGGGAGTTCAGCAACGACCAGATCGGCGGGCTGACCGTGGCGGTCTATGTCTCGGCTGTGCTGGCGCTGTTTGTGGCACCTTTGGCGGGCAAGGTGTTCGGCAAGAAGAAGGCGGCGATCTGGGTCGGCGTGCTGGCCTTCACCATTGCGCCGATGCCGGTTCTCCTGCGCCAGTTCGGTCTTCTGCCGCCAAATGGCACCGACCTTCTCTACATTATCGTGCTCAGCGTCACCGTGTTCGATCTGGCGCTCATCATTGCGTACCAGATGCTGGCAGCGTCCATGGTGGCCGACATTGTGGAGCAGAATGAACTGTCCACGGGCCGGCGCTCTGAAGGCATCTATTTCGCGGGCATCAGTTTCATGCGCAAGCTGGCCCAGGGTGTTGGTGTTCTAACCGCGTCTTTCATCCTGGCCGTCGCCTCGATCACGCCCGGCATGCGGGCCGCCGAAGCGAGCGATGAAGCGATCCGCATACTTGGCTGGGGCTATGCGGTCAGCCTCCTCGTCCTCTGGAGCATCATGATGATCTGTATCAGCTTCTACCGGATCAGCCGGGCCGACCATGAGGCAAATCTTGAAGCGCTTCGCACGGGGGCGACCACGCCGCCGCGCTTTGAGAAAAGCTGAGGGTGTTTTTCTGTCCATCTGCCTGACAGAATTGTCATGAACCGCCCGATTGCGTGCGCGGCATGGCCGCAATAGAGCCATTTTCATGATGCAGAACAAACTCATGACCCGCCATGTGTCCAAATTTCTGTTTGCAGCCATCTTCGCTGTCCTGGCCTTGCTGGCGGTGGTGGTGAGCCCGCTCTTCGCCGTCGGTCAGCAAGCCGAGCAGCCCGCGCCGACCCAGACCTCCAGTGAGCGCGCGCACGGGAATGCCTTTGCCCCCGAGCGGCGGGTGCCCCAGAGCCAGTCGGAAATCCAGCTCTCCTACGCGCCGCTTGTCCAGCAGGTCTCGCCGGCGGTGGTAAACGTCTACACAAGCCGCGTCGTGCGCGAGAGCGCCTCGCCCTTCGCCAATGACCCGATCTTCCGCCAGTTCTTTGGCGCGACCCCGCAGGCACGTGAACGTGTGCAGAACTCCCTCGGCTCCGGCGTGATCGTGTCGGAGGACGGCGTCATCGTTACCAACAGCCATGTGGTGAAGGATGCCGACCAGTTCCTTGTCGTCCTGTCGGACCGGCGCGAATATGAAGCGGAGCTTGTGCTGTCCGATGAGCGCACCGACCTTGCCGTCCTGCGTATCGATACCGATGGCGACCCGCTTCCCACAGTCGACTATGCCGATACCCGCGATACGCAGGTCGGCGATATCGTTCTGGCGATCGGCAACCCGTTCGGCGTCGGCCAGACGGTGACCACCGGCATTATCTCCGCCACTGCACGCACCGATGTCGGCGTTTCGGATTACTCCTTCTTCCTGCAGACCGATGCGGCCGTGAATCCCGGCAATTCCGGCGGTGCGCTGATCAATTCACGCGGGGAGCTGGTCGGTGTGAACACCGCGATCTTCTCACGCTCGGGCGGCTCGAACGGGATCGGCTTTGCCATCCCGGCAGAGATGGTCCGCCGCGTCGTGGATGCCGCCGTCAATGAAGGCATGATCGTGCGGCCATGGCTGGGTCTAAAGGCGCAGTCGGTGAGCTATGACATCGCTCAGGCCCAGGGGCTCGACCGGCCGGTGGGGGTCATGGTGACCGAAGTCTTCAAGGGCGGGCCGGCAGACGAGGCCGGCCTCTCGCGCGGCGATCTCGTCACGATGATCGATGGACGCGAAGTCTTCGATGAACGCGGCCTCAAATTCCTCGCCGCGACGCGCTCGCCGGGCGAGAAGTCGGAGCTCACCCTGTTGCGGGGCGGTAATTTCGAGACGGTGGAGGTTGAACTCGCCCCTCCGCCCGGCGCCACCGAGGCCGAACTTGAATTGCTGGAAGGCCGCAACCCGTTCTCTGGCGCGGAAGTGGCAGAGCTTTCGCCGCGCCTTGCCGAGGAGCTTGGCCGCGATCCCTTCGAGACAGGCGTACTGGTGACGCGGATCAGGCGCGGGGCCTATGCCTGGCGCGTTGTGCGCCCCGGCGATCTCATCGTTTCGGTGAACAATAAACAGATCGAAGGCCTTAGCGACCTCGACAAGGCGCTGGCAGAGGAAACCTCGACCTGGGCGATTGAGCTGGACCGCAATGGCCGGCGCATCAGCGGGACGCTGCGCCTCTAATGCCTTCGATAAAGTGACCCACTGAGCCTCGCCACCTGCGAGCGGCGGTGCTAGCGTTCGCGCATCTATTCGATGCGGAGGCGACACCTATGACACTCAGAACCGTTCTGGCGCTTGGCGCGTCAATGCTGGCTTTCGGCTGTGCCCAGACGCAGGAGAGCGGCCCTGTCGCACCGCCGCAGCAGGCCGCGCCGCCGGTGGATGTGGAAACCTATCCCGCGGCCCTGTTTCACCAGACCACCAGCTACAGCCTGGGCGCGTCCAGCGGCTATGTCTTCTCTGCCAAAGATGGTGACATCCTCGCTTCGACCGACGAGAGCGGCATTTTCAACGCGGTGACCCTGGACGAGACGGGGGCGGTCACACAGCTCACCCAGTCGAATGACGATGCGATCTATGCGCAGTCCTTCTTCCCGGAGGATGACCGCATCCTTCTGACCTCTGATGGCGGCGGGGATGAGATCTTCCATGTCTATGTGCGCGAGGAAGACGGCACGCTGCGTGACCTCACACCGGGCGCCGAGGTGCGCGCGAGCGTTGTCGGCTGGCGCGGCGATGGTGAGGTTTTCTATGTCCAGACCAATGAGCGCGACCCAGAGACCAATGACCTCTATGCCTATCAGGCCAGAGATTATTCGCGCGAGCTGATCTTCCAGAATGACGGCAAGGACATTGCGGGCCTGTCGCCCAATGGGCGCTGGCTGGCGCTGTCGAAAGAGCGCACAAACGCGGATTCCAACATCTTCCTTGTCGATCTCTTCGCCGATGAGCCCGCGCAGAAGCTGATCACGGAGCATCAGGGCGATATCGCCTATGGCGTCTATGACTTCACTGCCGACAGCGAGACGCTGATCTATGCCACGAATGAATATGGCGAGTTCAATCAGGCCTGGACCTATAATCTCACCAGTGGTGAACGACATCCGCTGATTGAGGCCGACTGGGACGTCTCATACGTTTTCGACAGCCCCACGGGGCGTTACCTCGTCTCGGCCATCAATAATGATGCGCTGACCGAGCTCACCATTTTCGACAATCAGGCTGGCGAAGAGGTGGTGCTTTCGAACATTCCGGACGGTGAGGTCGGGCAGGTCCGTTTCAACCGAGATGAGACGGCCATTGCCTTTGGTGTGAACACCGATACGTCACCGTTCAATCTCTATCTGGCCGGCCTCGAGACGGGTGAGGCGACGCGTCTCACCTCCGCCTTGCCGGAAGAGATCGATGAAAGCGATCTCGTTGCGGCGAAGATCGTCCGGTATGAGAGCTTTGATGGGCTCGAGATTCCATCGGTCTTCTACATGCCGAAACAGGCGTCCGCCGAGACACCGGTACCGGCGCTGGTCTGGGTGCATGGCGGGCCGGGCGGGCAGACAACGCGCGGCTATTCGGCGACGATCCAGCATCTCGTCAATCATGGCTATGCCGTCCTCGGCGCCAACAATCGCGGCTCGTCAGGTTACGGCAAAACCTTCTTCCATCTGGATGACAGGAACCATGGCGAAAGCGACCTTCAGGACATCGTCTACGGCCGCAAATATCTGGAAGGCGTGGAAGGGGTCGACCCGGACAAGATCGGTATCATTGGCGGTTCCTATGGCGGCTTCATGGTGGCTGCGGCACTTGCCTTCGAGCCGGACGTCTTCGATGCCGGGATCAATATTTTCGGCGTGACGAACTGGCTGCGCACGCTTCAGAGCATCCCGCCATGGTGGGGTTCGTTCCGCGATGCGCTCTATGATGAGATGGGCGATCCGGCAGAGGATGAAGAGCGCCTGCGCCGGATTTCGCCGCTCTTTCATGCCGACCAGATTACCAAGCCGCTTCTGGTCATCCAGGGCGCCAATGATCCGCGCGTGCTTCAGGTGGAAAGCGACGAACTGGTCGAGGCAGCACGCGCCAATGGCGCGACGGTGGAGTATGTTCTGTTCCCGGATGAAGGTCATGGCTTCCAGAAACGCGAAAACCGCATCACGGCGTCTGAGGCCTATGTCGATTTCCTGAACACCTATCTGAAGGGCGAACCGGCCCAGCAGCAGGAAGATGGCGGCGAGGACATCGCCGCCGACTAGGCGATCAGAGTTTCACCTCGCCTTCGTCCATCCCATCCCAGTAATGGATGCGCGTGGCATCGACCTTGATCATCACAAGGCCTTCGGTATCGACGCCGTTTTCGAACCATTCATCGAGATCAGGCGTCCAGTGTTCCTTGAAGGCGGCCTTGTCGCGGACAAGATCCGCGTCGCCCTCAACATGGATGAAGAACGCCTTGTCGCCCTGAAAGCTGAGGCCGACATTGGAGTTCTTTGCGATGTCGCTGACGGTGCGCGTGTCATCCAGGGTGAAATAGAAGGACTGGCCTTCATAATCGACGTCGCGATTATTGCTCATCGGGCGCGCGGCGATCTCCTTGCCGCTGGTATGGGTCGACATCATGGTGATGTCGATTTTCTTCATCTGGCTGGAAATCTCGCTGAGGGTCTTTTCGCTCATACTGGGTGTCCTTGAATGATGTATCAGACAAGGAATGCCGCCGCGATGAAACGCGTTCCCGGAAGCGCCAATGAAAGAGCGGTCATGAAAGGACCGGCCGCGATGGGCCGGTCCTTGAAGAGGTCTGAGACTAGCGGTCCAGCAGTCTAGAGGCCGCTGACCATGAGCTGCAGTTCTGAATTGGCCGCCGTCATCGCGGATGCGTCGGCGTCGAGCGTCTCGGGCCGGTTTGCCGTCGGATAGGCGTCAGCGAGTTGAGCGAGCACGGTATCGGCCTGTTCGGTGAAGTCCGGCGCTTCTGCCTCGATGGCGGCGCGGTGATCCTCCAGCAGGGCGCTCGCCGTGCTGTAGAAGCCATAGCCGTCAAGATAGGGTTCGTAAGCGTCGGTATTGGTGGCCGAGCTGTACTGCGCGACCGCGCGGTCGATCTGGTCGGCAACGACCTTGGCTTCGACAATGGCGTCGCTGTCGCTGCCTTCCGGCGCTTTTTCGCTGGCGGCGCGGATGGTGTCGATAATGTCCTCGGCGCGGGCGCGCAGGTCTTCCGCCGACTCATCGGCAAAGACGGCAGCCGAGGCGTCGCTCAGCTTCTGGGCGAACGGTTCTACGCCTTGCTGGGTGAGAACGGGCTCGAAATCCATCAGGATCTCGCTGACCGGGTGGGCGAACATTTCGCCGGCGGGCCGGCGCTCACCGGCATCCAGCGCATCAATGCCGGCACGGATATGGGCTTCAACCACTGCGAGGGCGCTGCGATAGACGGCCGGATCTTCGGCAGCGGCAGCGATGTTCACGCCGCCTTCGCCACCTTCACCCTCTCCGCCTTCGCCTTCACCTTCGCCGCCGGCCATGGCGTAGGAGCCGGTGTCGGCCTGCGTATCTGGCGCTTCGGCGGCTGGGGTCTCGGCCTCTTCCGGCGCAGCGGTCTCGCTTGGGGCAGGGGTGGTTTCGGGCGTCTCATTGCTGCAGGCTACCAGGCCGCCGAGCAGAGTGGTCGACAGGCCGAGCGCAGCTAGGGATTTGTACTTTGAAGCCATACTTATGCACTTTCATTGTTGCGGGTTTTGCAATACGCGCTAGGTATATCTGCAAATCATTCTCATACGCAAGATGCTGATTACAATTCCCGATATACTGAATGCTGGCGAGCTGGATGAGGTTCGCGATCTGCTGGCAAAGACGGCCTGGTCTGACGGGCGCAAGACCGCCGGCCCCGAGGCCGCCAAGGTCAAACGCAATGAGCAGGCCGACCTGTCCTCGCGCACCGGCGCTACGCTGCACACAAAGCTCAATGACGCGATCCGCAAGAACGCGGTCTTCCAGGCCGCCGCGCAGCCTGCGCGCCTGTCCCGGCTTCTGGTCAGCCGCAGCGGCGTGGGGCAGGGCTATGGCACCCATGTCGACAATGCACTGATGGGGACGGGCGCAAACCGCCTACGGACCGATCTCTCCTTCACCCTCTTCCTGAGTGAGCCGGATGAGTATGAGGGCGGGGAACTGACGATTGACTGGGCCGGCATGGTCCATTCGATGAAACTCGAGGCCGGCTCGCTCCTCCTCTATCCTTCCACCAGTCTGCACCGGGTGGAACCCGTCAGCTCAGGCCAGCGCACCGTCTGCGTCGGCTGGGTCCAGAGCCAGGTGCGAACGAGCGAACAGCGCGACATCCTGTTCGATCTCGCCAACCTCAAAGTGTCCATGCGCAGCTCACTGCCAGAAGCCGCGCCGGAGCATCTCGCGCTCTCCAAGGTCATCGCCAATCTGCGCCGCCTCTGGTCTGAGGTCTGAGACCTTCAGGCGGGGGCGTAGCTTCCAATGGTCGTGCGATGGAGCAGGCGATCGTGGCCCTGATAGCCGCCGGTCGCCATGTGCAGGCAGGAGCGATTGTCCCACATGAGCAGCGTGCCAGCCTGCCATTTGTGGCGGTACTGGAACTCCGGCCGGGTCTGCCAACGATAGAGCTCGGTGAGGAGGGCGAAGCCTTCTTCCTCGCTCATGCCCTCAAAGCCGATGATATAGCCCGCGCAGCCGAACAGGCCTTCCTCGCCCGTCTCAGGGTGTTTGCGGATGATAGGGTGGGTCTGGGTCGCCATGGCTTCATCGGAGGAGCGGATATCCATGCTCCGGCCTTCGTCCTTTTCGCCGTAGAGCCCGGCCTTGCCATAGCCGTTGCGCGCTGAATGGACAGCCAGTTTCCCCTCCAGCTTTTCACGCAAAGCTTCCGGCATGTCGGCCATTGCCTTGTGCTGATTGGTGAAAAGTGTGTCGCCGCCCACTGGCGGTATGGTGATCCCATAGAGGCAGGTGCCAGCCGGCGGATGGGGCTGAAAGCTCCAGTCGGAATGCCAAGTCTCGGCAAAGACCGGGCCGGTCTCATCCGCGTTTCGTTTGACGGCGATGATATGTTTGCGGCCCGGAATGGGGGCGATGAAGGGATCGTCACCGAACGGGCCGAAATACTGCGTGAAGCGCTCCAGATCGTCATCGTCGAGCGACTGTCCGGGAAAGGCAAGGACGTGGTGGGTGAGCCATGCGCCGCGAATATCCGCGACGGTGGTCTCATCCAGGGGACGGCTCAGATCTATGCCCGTAATGCTCGCCCCGCACGCCTCACCGCTTGGGGTGATGGTCAGTGTCATGGTTTCCTCCATCTGCCACCTTATCATGGGCGCCGGCGCGGGCTAGGTGTGAGCCATGAGTGATCTCTTCTCCGCATCCGGAATGGCTGATGAGGCGCCGCGGCCTCTGGCGGACCGGCTTCGTCCGCAATCGCTGTCCGAAGTGGTCGGGCAGGACCATCTGCTGGGTCCGGACGGGGCGCTCGGGCGGATGCTCGCGACCAAGCGGCTTTCCTCGATAATTTTCTGGGGCCCGCCTGGCGTCGGCAAGACAACGATCGCACGCCTGCTGGCGAAGGAAACCGATCTCGAATTCGAAGCGATCAGCGCGGTCTTTTCCGGCGTGAAGGATCTGCGCGCCGCCTTCGACCGGGCCGAGAACCGGCGCTCCACCGGCAAGGGCACGCTGCTCTTTGTCGACGAGATCCACCGCTTCAACCGCGCCCAGCAGGATGGCTTCCTGCCCTTCGTCGAGGCAGGCGTCGTCACGCTGGTCGGGGCGACGACGGAGAACCCCAGCTTTGAGATCAATGGCGCGCTTCTGTCGCGTTGCGCCGTCCTGACGCTAAAGCGGCTGGGGCCGGAGGCGCTTGAAGAGTTGTTGACCCGCGCCGAGGAACTGGAAGGCCGCAAGCTGCCGCTGGAGCCGCGCGCCCGCGAAGCCCTGATCGACATGGCCGACGGCGATGGCCGCTACATGCTGAACCTTGCCGAACAGGCCTTCACGCTGGCTGAAGACGGAAAAACCCTCACGGCCGAAGCCCTGTCGCAGGCGCTCCAGAAGCGCGCGCCCGCCTATGACAAGGACCGCGAGGAGCATTACAATCTCATTTCCGCCCTCCATAAATCGGTGCGCGGGTCTGATCCGGATGCGGCGCTCTACTGGCTGGCGCGGATGATCACGGGCGGCGAGGATCCGCTCTATCTGGCGCGCCGTATCGTGCGCATGGCGTCAGAAGACATCGGCCTTGCCGACCCCACCGCGCTGATGATCGCCGCCGAAGCGGCGCGTACCTATGAACGGCTTGGCAGCCCGGAAGGTGAGCTCGCGCTGGCGCATGCCATCGTCCATCTGGCGACAGCGCCGAAGTCCAATGCCGTCTATACAGCCTGGAAGGCCGCCCAGCGCTCGGCGAAGGAAACCGGCTCCCTGATGCCGCCCAAACATATCCTCAACGCGCCAACCGCCTTTATGAAGGGCGAAGGCTATGGCAAGGGCTATGCCTATGACCATGACGCCGAAGAGGGGTTTTCCGGCCAGAACTACTTCCCGGACGGGATGAAGCGTGAGCGCTTCTACCAACCAAAGGGCGAAGGCCGCGAAGGTCCGATCGCCGAGCGGCTCAAACGTTGGGCAGAGCTGCGAAAAGCGCGCGGCGAATAAAGGTCAGGACATTGCGGTACGGTCCGGCTTCTGCTGGTATCGGGCCACATTCATTGAAGGGGTTATCGGCATGATGGGTTTTGGTTTCAGGAATGGTCTCATGATGGCCGCAGCGCTGACAGTGCTGGCGGCGTGCAATCCGGACGCAGAGCCGAGTGGCAGCGAGATCATCGCGCCGGCCGAAGCGCAGACGGCAGAGACCGAGGCTGCGGCGCCTGCGAGCGTTTCCCAGAATGTCGAGACCATTCATGACGGCATGCTGGTCATGGACACTCACCTCGATACGCCGGCCTACTTCCATTCCAGCGACTATAAATTCTCCGAGCGCCAGACCTTTGAGGAAGACGGCACACATGTCGATCTGCCGCGCATGAAGGAAGGCGGCCTCGATGGCGGCTTCTGGGTGATCTTCACCGCGCAGGGGCCTCTGGACGAAGCTTCCTATCATGCGGCCCGCACATCTGCCGTTCTGCGCCAGATGGCCATCCGAGAACTGGCGGCAAAATATAGCGATGATGTGGAACTGGCCTTCAAGGCCGACGATGCCGAGCGGATTGCCGCCGAGGGCAAACGTATCGTCTATCAGAGCATGGAAAATTCCTATCCCCTGGGCACGGATGTCTCGCTGCTCGAGACCTTCTATGCGGGCGGCCTGCGCATGGTCGGGCCGGTCCACTTCCGCGACAATCAGTTCGCGGACAGTGCCACCGATGTGTCCACCAATTCCTATGGCGGGCTCTCCCCGCTGGGTGAGGAGCTGGTTGCGAAGGCCAATGAGCTTGGCATGGTCCTCGACGGCTCCCACGCCGCTGACGAGACTGTCTATGACATGATTGAGCTCTCCACGACGCCGATCATCCTCTCGCATACCGGCGTTGACGGGGTCTACGACCACTACCGCAACATCCCCGATGAGCTGCTGATGGCTGTCGCCGAGGATGGCGGGGTCATCCAGATCAACGCCTATGGCAGCTATCTCGAAGCGCTTGAGCCGAGCCCGGAGCGTGAAGAGGCGATGGCCGCGCTGGAGGAGCGCTTCGGCGCCAGCTATTACGATCTCGACGAGGCGACGCGCGAAGAATACGTCGCTGCCCGCGAAGAGATCGAGGCGCAGTATCCAGCGCCCCGCTCCACCTTTGAGAAGTTCATGGAGCACCTGCTCTATGCGCTCGACAAGGTCGGGCCGGATCATGTCGGCATGGGGGCTGACTGGGATGGCGGCGGCGGTGTCGATGGGATGAGCGACATCACCTTCCTGCCAAAGGTCACCGCGGCACTGCTGGAAGCGGGCTATAGCGAGGCGGATATCCAGAAAATCTGGAGCGGCAACATGCTGCGCCTTCTGCGTGAGGCCGAAGAGGCCCGCACATCCGAGCTCGAATCGCCGAACGTGCTGAACTAGGCCGCGTCGGCGCGCCGGGGAGGCGGAACATGGCAGACTGGCTGACACTGCTTCCGCCTTTGCTCGCGCTCGCCATTGCGGTCTGGAGCCGCAATGTCTACTGGGCGCTCGGCTTGGCCATATGGACCTCTGAAACGCTGAACGCCGGGTACAACCCGGCGCTCGGCTTTCTGGCCAGTGTTGAGCGGGCGGTCTCCGTGTTCGGCAATGAGGGTAATACCCGCATCCTCCTTTTCTGCCTGATCATCGGCGCGCTGATCGAATATATGCGCCGTTCCGGCGGCATCGCCGGCATGGTCGACTGGCTGATCCGGACGGGGGCGGCCGGAACGCGCCGCCGGGCCGGCTCGGTCACTGTCCTGACCGGCATGCTGATCTTCGTTGAGACCAATATCAGCCTGCTCACCACCGGCATCATGGGCCGTCCACTATTCGACCGCCTCAAGATGAGCCGTGAGCGCCTTGCCTATATCATCGACTCCACCTCCGCGCCGGTCAGCATCCTGATCCTCCTGAATGGCTGGGGCGCCTTCGTGCTGGGCCTCATCTCAGAATACGATCTCGGCAATCCGCTATCGGTGCTCGTCGCGACGATCCCGCTTAATTTCTACGCGCTTTTCACCCTGGCTGGTGTCTGGTTCACCGTTCTGGGCGACCGCACATTCGGACCGATGCACAGTGTCGAGCGGCGCGTCTGGGCGGCCAATGATGATGTCCCGGAAGACGAATCGGGCAGTGGCAGCGCGCTGAATATGGGCCTGCCCATCCTTGTGCTGGTCGGCGGCGCGCTGGGGCTGATGCTGTGGACGGGCAACGGCAACATGCTGGAGGGGTCAGGCTCACAGGCCATTCTGTGGGCAGTTTGCCTGGCGACAGTGGTCGCCTTCCTTCTGCTTGCGCGGTCCGGGAATGAGCCGAAAGGCACACTGATTGAGATCGGCTTCAAGGGCATGGGCGATCTCCTGCCGGCAGTCACGGTGATCTTCCTCGCGCTGGTGCTTGGCGCGAGCCTGAAGGCGCTTGGGACCGGTGAAGTCCTGGGCGGGATGGCGGCCAATATCCCCTTTGCGTGGGCGCTGCCTGCCATCGTCTTCGTTGTGGCGGGGGTCACCTCATTCACGACCGGCACCAGCTGGGGCACCTATGGAATCCTTGTTCCGGTTGCGATCCCGCTGGCGCTCGGCAGCGGCGTGCCCCCTTCGCTGGCGCTGGCGGCCGTCCTCGGCGGCGGTGTTTTCGGCGACCACTGCTCGCCCATCTCAGACACCTCTATCATCGCGAGCCTCGCAGCCGAATGCGACCACCTCGACCATGTGCGCACGCAGCTGCCCTATGCGGTGGCCGCCGGGCTTCTGGCCGTGATCGGTTATCTCGCGGCGGGGCTTGCCACCACGCTCTGAAGCGTCCGGCCATTATCTGCGGACATAAAATAACGGCGCGCCCGGATAGAGCGCGCCGTCACTTGGAAACCTGCTGAGGTCTCTCGGAAAGCCAGACCGGCTAGCCGAAAAGTTCTTCGAGGAAATCCTTCAGGATCGCAAAGCTGCGGCGTTCGGCGGTCGGGTTATAGACCGTGCCGAAGTCGGGGTCGTTCGCTTCCGGGTTGGTGAAGGCGTGCATGGTGCCGCCGAAGGCGTGAAGCTGCCAGTCGGCGCCTGCTTCGGTCATTTCCTTTGAGAAGGCCATCACGTCTTCGGGCTGTGCCATCGGGTCGTCCCAGCCATGGAGGGCGAGGATTTTCGACTTGGTCTTGTGACCGTCCGTATTGCCGGGCGCGCCGAGGATGCCGTGGAAGGAAGCCACGCCGTCAACATCCATGCCTGCGCGAGCCATGTCGAGGACACAGAGACCACCGAAACAGAAACCGATGGCGGCGGCCTTGTCGCAACCCGATTCCTTCTTGGCGATTTCCAGGCTGTATTTCAGGCGGTTCTGAAGCTCGTCGCGGTTAGAGGCGAGCGGCTCCATCAGGGCCTGGCTCTCTTCCTTGGTCGAGCCGCGCTTGCCTTTGCCATACACATCCAGCGCGAAACCGGCATAGCCCCATTCGGCCAGCATCTTTGCCTTTTCATGATCGAACTCGTTTTGCCCGCCCCAGGCGTGCGAGACGAGAACGACCGCCTTGGGCGTGCTTTCCGGCATGGCCAGAAAGCCCTCATATGTCTGTCCAGCCTGTTCATAGTCGAGGGATTTGGTCGAAACGGCCATGAGTAGATTCCTTCCTGTGTGACGTGTCCCAGCCACACTTAGGGTTTCTGCGAGTGATAGCTAGACCTTGCCGGGAAGATCGGAACAGACCCAAATAGGCCAGATGAGGAAACGCCAGATCATAATAGATTGCGATCCAGGGCTCGATGATGCGGTTGCGCTCCTGCTTGCCTTTGCGGCAACCGACAGGCTCGATGTTCTGGGTATAACGACCGTCGCTGGCAATGTGCGCGGCGGTCTGACATTCCGGAATGCGCGCATCATTCGCGATGTTGCGGGTCTTGATCGAAACGTACCGGTTTGCGCAGGCGCGCCGCGCCCTCTGGTTCGCGATCCGGTGACGGCAGAGGATTTTCACGGCACGACCGGACTTGGCGGTCTGGACTTGCCCAAGCCGAAAGGCCGCGCCTCGCGCCAGCATGCTGTGAACTTTCTGATAAAGACCCTGCGTGCCACCAAGGGCTTTCCAGCGACCCTGGTCGTCACCGGGCCGATGACCAATGTCGCCCTGGCGCTGACCATGGCGCCGGATATTGCCGAGGGCCTGTCCGAGATCGTCGTGATGGGCGGCGCCGACAGGGAGGGCGGCAACATCACACCGCACGCCGAATTCAACATCTTCGCCGACCCGCATGCCGCGCAGACGGTCTTCCAGTCAGGCATTGCGATGCGTGTGCTCAGCCTGGATGTGACGCATCAATTGCTGACGGATGACACGATGGTCGAGCGGGTGCGGGCTCTGGGGTCTCCTCAGGCGATCATCGCGGCGGACCTCCTCGCCGCATCGAACAGGCTTGAGGAATCCGTCAAGGCGCGCCACGCCCCGCTGCATGACCCGTCCACCCTGCTTGCTCTCTTGCGGCCCGACCTGTTCGAAGGCCGCAAGGCCCGGGTCTCGGTCGTGATGGAAGAGGGCGAACGGTTCGGCAAGACGCTCCCGGATTATCGTCACGACGGGCATGTCGAGTGGTGCACAGATGTTGATAAGGAGGCTGTCTTTGCAGAGCTTCTCGGACAGCTCGGGCGGTATCCGCTATGAGTACGCCAGCCCTTACCATAATCGGTTCGGTCAATCTGGATCTCGTCGCCTCTGCCGAAAAACTGCCGGTGGCGGGTGAGACGGTCACCGGCGCGACGTTCGCGCAGCATCCTGGCGGGAAAGGCGCAAACCAGGCCCTCGCCGCCCGCCGCCTCGGGGCAGAGGTCTCCATGATCGCGCGCACCGGCGAGGGGCCAAACCGCGATGCCGCGCTTGCCCTGCTCAGACAGGATGGTGTCGACCTCTCCGGGGTCGTGGCGTGTCCAGATGAGCAGACCGGCGTGGCGCTGATCGCGGTGGACAAGGCAGGTGAGAACCAGATCGTCGTGGCGAGCGGAGCGAATGCCACCCTGTCACCGGAAGACGTGAACATCGAAGGCCACCCCGACGCAATCCTCTGTCAGCTTGAAGTCCCGACAGCCTGCGTCATGGCGGCCCTGCGTGCCGGGAGCGGCCTGTTTGCCGTGAACCTTGCGCCGGCCGGCCCCGTCCCGATTGAGCTTCTTGAAGCGGCAGACCTGCTCATCGTGAATGAGGGCGAAGCCGCGTTTTATGGTGAGGGTCTTCACCGCGGCGGTGGTATGGTGGCCCTGACGCTGGGCGCAGAGGGGGCCGTTCTCTACCGCGCGGGCAAGGAAGTGGCGCGCGCTGCGGCTTTTGCCGTCCCGGTGATAGATACGACCGGGGCAGGCGATACGTTCTGCGCGGCGCTTGTCCTCGCTCTTGCCGAAGGGCGTGAGGAGGGCGAGGCGCTGTGCTTTGCCTCGGCCGCCTCGGCCCTCGCCGTGACGAAGGCGGGCGCACAGCCAAGCCTGCCATGGCGCGAGGATGTGGAAGCCTTTCTGCGTGAACAGGACTAGGGCGCCGGGCGTCAAACGGGCGGCGCGACGCTGTAGACCTTGCGTGCGGTCCCCGCGAAAAGGGCCGATTTCTCCTCCTCGGAATAGTCGGCGGTGATCTTCTTCAACCCGTTCCATAGCGTGCGGAACGAGATGGAGAGCCGGTCGACCGGGAAATTGCTTTCCAGCATACAGCGCTCGGCGCCAAAGCAGGCGATGGTGTGGTGGTAGTATTTCGCCTGCGCATCAACGAACTCATCCGAGGAAGGCGGCCTGTCGCGCTCATGCCAGCCAAACCCATTGTCCGGCATGGCAAGGCCGCCCAGCTTGGCGAAGACGTTCTTCTGCTCTGCGACAGCGGCGATGTCGTCCTTCCACTTCTCGAAATTGTCCTCGCGCTTTCCCGCATAGGGGCCGACGCCCAGCGGCGTGCCGAAATGGTCGAGGATCATCGTGGTCTCTGGCACGGCGGCCGCGAGGTCGCGGAACTCCAGGATCTGGTGATGATAGTTCCAGGTGTCATAGGTGAAGCCGCGCGCGCCAAGATGCGCGACGCCGCGCCGGAAATCAGGGTCGTGATAAAGGCCTTCGGGTCCCCGCGGCGAAATGAGGAAGTCCGCACTGGCCGGATCGTATGGGCCGGCATGCCGGATGCCCCTGAACAGGCCTTCGGAGGCCTCGATATGGGCGTCCAGCACCTCGTCCAGCGTCTTCAGGGGCAAACGAAGGTCCGCATGGGCCACCATCGCGGCAATCGTTGCCTGTCCGCATGACGATCTCGATTTTCGGGCGGCCTCTGCGATATATTCGCTTTCGCCGACGGGTTTCAGGTGGTCTGGCCCGTCCTCGCGATAGGCTGCGCCACATTCCATGAAAATGGTCTGGGTCACATTGTGCCCGTCACCGGTATCGCCCCAGAGGTCTTCAAGGTCGTAGATGATGACCGGATGGGTCTTCGGCCAGAGATGGTGGTGTGGATCGACAATCTCCCGGTCCCGGTCGATTACCTCCTCGCGCTGGCGGTTCAGCCAGTCATTATTGTCGAACATCTGTGTCCTCCCCTGAAGTGCCCCAGCCTCTTTTCGGGCTGTCGGTCTACTTCAGGCAGAAAGAGGCCGGCTGGCAAGCCCGACCCGGCGGCAGGTCTACTGCGCTTTTACCAGTCCGATCTCACGCAGGCGCTCCATGAGGTAATCCTGCGCGGTAATCGGCGGCTGAGGTTCACCGCCTTCTTCGAGGCATTGCGGCAGCTGTTCGATCAGGAAGTCCTGATTGAAGTGCAGGAAGAAGGGCGTCGAATAGCGCGGGAACTTCGCGCGTTCCGGCTCCGGATTGACTACGCGGTGCGTGGTGGAGGGCAGGACACCGCCTGTCAGGCGCTGCAGCATGTCGCCGCAATTGATGACGAGCGAGCCAGCCGGCGGATTTACAGACAGCCACTCGCCAGAACGGTGCAGCACTTCAAGGCCGGCCTCCTCGGCGCCCAGCAGGAGTGTGATGACATTAATGTCTTCATGCGCGGCGGCCCGGACCGTGCCCTTGGGCGGCGGATTCTTCTGCGGGGGATAGTGAAGCAGCCGCAGTATGGAATTTCCGGTTTCCACCTTGTCCTCGAACCAGTCTTCCGGAAGACCGAGGTGCAGGGCGATTGCGCCAAGCAGGTCGCGGCCAAATTCGTCCATCTCCTGATAGAAGGCATAGGTCGCCTCATCGAACTCAGGGACTTCATCGACAACCGGCGTGTCCTTCATCGTGGCGCGGTATCTCGACCCTTCCGGCAGCTTGCGCCCGGTGTGCCAGAACTCTTTCAGGTCGGCGGCTTTCTGGCCCTTGGCGTTCTCCGTGCCAAACGGGGTATAGCCGCGCTGCCGTCCACCCTCTGCGTCATGGTATTTTTCCTTCGCCTCTTCCGGCAGGGCGAAGAAATCCTTGGCGGCCTTATTGGCGTGCGCAATTACCTCGTCATCGACAGGGTGATCGGTAATCACGGCAAAGCCTGTCTCGCGGAAGGATCTGCCAATGGCATCGGCAAAGGCTGCCTTGTCGCTTTTCCAGAGCGTGTAGGAAATCGGTTCAAAAAGGTCGCTCATTCCAGGTGTCCGCCTTGTCTGTTCCCTGCGGGAGGCTAGCGCGGCCAGGCTGCCGCGCCAATGCGCCAGACTTGCCAATAGCCGCGCGGGCCTGCGGGGCAAAGGCGGGGCAGCAGCCGCTCTGCAGCCCAAGCCCGCCCTTGGTAAACAGGCCCGCCCTTTTCATTAACACAGACGGGCTCAGGCGCCGATCCTGTTAACCATGTGGCAAAATCCTGGGCGCAACCTCAACCCGGTCACAGGACGTGACAGATGGACAAACGCTTCCGGCAAAGCGGCCGCCAGACAAGGCCGCAGATCGGGGGCACTGGGTTAAAGGAAGAAGACAATGCCGTATTCAGACATGGCGATGGATGTCGCCCCCGAAACCGGTCTCAGCGAACACGCCACGGGTGACGAACTGTGCAAGGTGGGCCTTGCCTATTCAACCGGCGTTGGCGTCGATGCCGACATGGTCGCCGCGCACAAATGGTTCAATCTTGCCGTCCTCAAGGGATCGGAAGAGGCCAAGGAATACCGCCACCAGATGGCCGAAATGATGTCCAGCGAAGAGATCAAACAGGCCCTGAAATCTGCCCGTGCCTGGCTGAGCCTGATGAACTGACCCTACCGGGCGCGAACGGCTTAGCGCCGGGAGTCGCCCGACAGGTCGTAATAGAGTGAAAAATCGATCGGAAGCGCGGAACGGAACCACTGCTCCATGATCAGGTTTTCATGCGCGATCGCCGAGCGCGGCACATAGACCACATCGAACCGGCGAAGCGGCGTGAAGTCGGCCAGCCGCGGATCATTGATACCTGAATTGACGTCAATGACAGCCGTCATGACTTCGCCGCCCGGCATGCGCCGCATCAGGGCGACCTGTTTTGGCTGGGCGCGGTCGGTAAAGCCACCGGCCATGATGACCGCCTGAAGCGGATCGATCTGCCCTGGCAGCTCCACCATACCGGGCGTCTGGACCTCTCCCCCGACAAATATCTTCTGACTGTCGAAAGCGATGGGGATAACTTCGACCAGAGGGTTTTTGAGCTCTCCGGAATAGGCCTGCACGAGATCGGCCTGGACCTCATTTGGCGTGCGTGCAGAAGCCTGGACCGTGCCGACATAGGGCAGGGTGATCGACCCGTCCGGCGCGATGCGGATGTCGCGGTTAAGCTCCGGCACGGTCTGGAAGACAACCGAAACGGTGTCGCCCGGCGCCAGCAGATAGGGCTGGTCCTGCCCATCCTCATGGCGCCATTCGGACACCGGGAAATACGCCGAAGAGACGGGGTCCACATTCTGGCAGGCGCCCAGTATGAGCGCGGAGGTGAGAAGTAGGCTTCGCATGGCGGATCGCTGACGCTGTCTTTACCGGCTGTCGAGGCCCTGAAGCTCGGTGTTAATGTTTAAGGAATTATCAAGCGGCATGCCCGAAGAACGGGGAGAGTGATCCATCAGAGGGTCAGCCGAACACAGAGCGGGACATTCGCGTATGTCAGATTCAGCCGATTGGGGAGCACGCGGCGCGGGGCAAGGCCAGCCCCGGCCTGTCCGTTCGCGCCCGCGTATCGGCCCGGCTGAATTTATCCTGCAGCTCTGGCGCGCCAAGTGGCTGATGATCGCCATCTTTATTCCGATCTTTCTGATCGGCCTGCTTGTCGCTTTCCAGATGCCCAAAGCCTATGAGGCCCATTCGCGTCTCTATGTCAGGATCGGGGACGAGAATATCTATCGCCCCCGCGTTGGCACCGAACTGCAGAGCGTTGCGCCGGAGGAAGAATTGCTCGTCCAGGCCGAACTGGAAGTCCTGCGCAGCCCGGTCATAGCAGAACGGGTACTGGAGCAGTTCGATCTTGCCCGCGTCTATCCCAAACTGGTCGACGCCCGTGACGAGAAAATCGCCGCCTCACCGCCCTCGCAGCATGCGTCCATTGAAGAACAGAGCTTCCAGGCCGGCGTGGCCACGCTCCGCAAGGCTTTCAAATCCGGCACGGCGCCCAGAACACCGGTGATATCGACCTCGCTTGAGCACAAGAATGCGGGTCTGTCGGCTGAACTGCTCAATTCTTGGATCGATACCTATCTCGACTATCGCAGCGAGGTTTTCTCCAGCAATGGCTCCGACAGCCTGCAGGAGCAGCGCCTCAAATTCGAGCAACAGCTGCTTGCTGTCGAAGAAGATATCCGCGACTTTCTGCGGGCCAATAATATCGGTGACTTCGAAAGTGAGCGGGCCACGGTCCAGCAGCTCTTTTCGACCATCTCGTCGGAATTGCTCACGACCCAGTCGCGGGCAAGCGCTGTTGACGGTCAGCTCGACATCTACAACCAGCAGCTTGCCACGCTGGAGCCCCAGCAGGACCTCTATGTGGAGGACAGCTCTGCCCAGACGCTGATGGAATTGCGGATCGAGCGTGAGGACCTTCTCTCGCGTTATACCGAACAGTCCCAGCGCGTTCAGGCCATCGACCGGCGCATCAAACAGGTCGAAAACTATCTTTCCTCGCGTGACGGCCTGTCGGGCACGACCCGGCGGGGGCCGAACCCTGTCTATCAGACTGTCGAGCAGTCAGCCTCGACGCTCAAGGCAGAGGCCCAGTCGCTTGCGCTTCAGGAAGCCGAACTCCAGCGCCAGCTCGACAGCATTGAAGCGCGGGTCGCGCGCCTCAATGAACTTGAGCCGGAATGGCGCGAGCTGCAGCGGCGCAAGGCGCTTATGGAACGGAATGTGGAGAATTTCTCGGTGCGCGAGGTCGAGGAAAGGGCGCTGTCCGAGCTCTCCGATGAGACGGCCGATAGTGTGCGCGTCCTGGAGCCGGCGCGCGTGCCGATCGAGGGCAAGAGTCTGCGTCTGCCCGTTGCGGCGCTCGCCTTTCTCTTTGCCGGCTTTACCGCGCTCATTGCGGGCCTGCTTCGCGCGCTTACCCGCCCGGGCTTTCCCACGGCGGCTTCGGTCGAGCGGACCACAGGTCTGAAAGTCGTGGGCACTCTGAAGGCCGCGTAAACAGCCAGACTCCCATGACGGCATGTTAAGAAAACGGTTAACCAACCGCATGTTAGGGCTGAGCCGGTAAAGGAACGGGCCTGATGAAAGATTTGCGCGACAGGATGGAGCCGGTCTGCCGGGCAGCCGCGCGGCTGGCCCCGGAGCAAGGTGCGCGCTGCATCATGTTCATGTCTGCGCGCGACGGCGAGGGCACGAGCAGTGTTGCCGCCTCTGTTGCCCTGCTCGCCGCCCAGAAATCCCATCGCCCGGTCTGGCTGGTGGATCTTGGGCTGCGGCGCAATGATCAGTATCGGGGTTTCCAGAAAGGCTTTGCGAAAAAGGTCGGGAAACCGGGGCGGGCCTTTGATGGATCGCTTCGTACACTTCCATTCTATTCTGTGGGCGCCGAGGCTGGGGTGAAATCCGATCCGCCGAAGACGCAGCGTCTTCTCGCCGTGCATCAGATTGAAGGCAGCCGTCTTCTGGTCACGCGCTTTCGCAATGAAGCGCTGAAAAAAGGCCAGCGCGTACAGCTTCGTACACGGCCGGAATGGTGGCAGCAGGTGCGCCGCGCGGCCAGCACCGTCATTGTCGATGCCCCCTCGCTATCGCGTTCGCAGGCCGGTCTGGCCATGGCCTCGCAGATGGACGGCATCTTCATTGTGCTACAGGCGGATTCGACGGGCGTCGATGAGGTGATGGCCCTTCGCGATGAGATAGAGGCGCATGGCGGCGTGATTGCCGGCGTGGTCATGAACAGGATCGGAGCGGATGCCAGATTCGCAGACCGGCTTGCAGGATAGACAGGAAAGGTCGCTGGTCGAGCAGGGCGTGCTGGCGATTGAGCTTGGCCTTGCTTTCGTCTGTCTTGTCCTCTTTAGCGAAGGTCTTCTGCCGCGCCTTTTTGCGCATGAACATGATCCCGAAAGCAGCGCCTTCCTCCGGCTGCTCTGGCTGCCCGTCTACGTCCTTGTCCTTGCCGGGTGTGCCTCCAGGATCGTCACCTTGTTTGCCGCAGCTGTCCGGCTGCCCTTTCTGATCGCTCTGCTCGCCCTGGCCGCGGCGTCCTTTACCTGGTCGCTTGACCCGGCCGTGACAGAACGCCGGGCGGTGGCCGTGATCGCAACCACGCTGGCGGGGCTCTATCTCGCCGCGCGCTATGACTGGAGAACGCTTCTTCGTCTGCTTGGGGCCGTCTGGCTTTTCATGGCGATTGTGTCCCTCGTTGCCGGTCTGGTGGCGCCTGGTTTTGCGATCATGACCGAAGTGCACCCCGGCGCCTGGCGAGGCCTCTGGTGGGAAAAGAACTCGCTGGGCGGACACATGGCGCGGGCGGGTTTCCTTTGCGCCTTCCTGCTGGTCCTTGACAGGCCGTGGCGGCTGATATGGGGCGTGGCGGTGCTTCTATGTACCGCCCTCGTCCTGCTCTCGAGCTCCAAAACGGCATTACTCGGCCTGCTCGTTGGTTTCGGGGTGCTTGTCGCAGGGGCGTGGAGCCGGCGCGGTGTTGTAACAACCCTGTCCGGTCTCTGGGTCGGCGTCATGCTGATATCGGGGTTTGCTGCCCTCCTGGTGTTCGCGCCCGAACTGGTTTTCGGCCTGCTGGGCCGGGACGCGACTCTGACGGGGCGCACAGACATCTGGGCCGCGTTGATCGACGCGATAGGCGACAGGCCGCTCCTGGGTTATGGGTACGGTGCGTTCTGGCAGCTGGATTCCATGCCGGCCTACCGTGTGCGTGCCGCCACCGAATGGCTTGTGCCAACCGCGCATAATGGCTGGCTTGAGACAGCGCTCGCGGTAGGTCTTGTCGGGCTTTGCCTTCTTCTGGCCAGCTTCATCCTGTTCGTCGCAAGGGCCGCATGGCTTGCCATTCACAACTGGCTGGGCGTCTTCGCGCTTGGCGTGACGGCGCAGTTCCTGCTCTTCAGCCTGTCAGAGAGTATCGCGCTGCAGCAGAACACGATTGTCTGGGTGACCTATGTTGCGGTAGCGGCGAAGACGGCGCTCAGCCTCAGGCAGCCAGTCCACGCTCCGACCGGTTCAGCGCCGCGCCCATTCCCCGCTGCAGCTGAGCTCCAGCGGCGCCGGGTGAGCGGTGTCCGCCCCATGCGTGTCCACTGAAGGGGCCGGGAGGGGCTGGCTGACAGTCGCTGTGCCGTAGAAGCGAAGCTGTTTCCAGAAAAGGATCTTGCCGAGCCCGCGTACAGCCTTGTCCAGCTGAAAGGCCCGCCGGGGATGGCCGGCAAGGCGCATGCCAAGCCAGACAAGCCCGTGCAGGCCCAGTTTTCCTGCCCCGATGATCATCCACATGACAAGGAGGTCGTATCGGGCCGGCTGTTTCCGGCGCGCCAGTGTGCTCGGCCCCTGACCATAGGCAAAGGCCCGGCGCAGCGTGTAGGACAGGGCGATACGCTGGCGAAGCGGGTGCTCATGGACCGGGGCCGTCGCGGCCCAGGCAAACCTGCCGCCGGCGCTGCGGATACGTTCGAACAGGATATCGTCCTCACCGCCGCTATCGTTCATCCGCACATCGAACCAGGGCTTCTTCATCGTAACCTGGCTTGTGTCGATAAGGCAGTTGCCGCATCCGAAAGGCTTGGCGATATAGCCGGACTCAAAGCCCGGCTTGCGCGCAAAGAAGGCTTCGAAATAGGCCCTGTGCCGGGTCACATCCTCAGGCAGAACGGTCTCTACCGGCCCGAAGGTCACGGCGGCGCGAAAGGTTTCATAGGTGTCCAGCAACCCTTCCAGCCAGTGGCGGGGCGCAGACTGGTCGTCGTCCAGAAAGGCAATAAGCGGCGTTGTGACACGCTCCACCGCGCCGTTGCGAGCATTCGCGACCCCGGCTTCTGGCACGTGCAGATAGATCAGCTCCAGCGTCTCAGGCGCGCGGGCTTTCAGCATCTCAAACGTCTCGCGGGCTGTGGCGTCTGCGGAATTGTCGGCCACAAGCACGCAGAAACCCTCATCGGCCACCCCTTGCCGGAACAGGCTCTCTACCGCGCGGTAGAGGCTGTCGGGGCGGTTATAGGTGGGAATGACAACGGTGAGGTGCCTCGGCGTCATGCGCGTTCAGCTTGCATGATGGCGTCGAGTGCGCTGGAGGGTGTCTGCAGGATCGCGCCTGTGTCGTGTGCAAGGTTCACCAGGCGCCGGAAATGCGCCGGGGTCGTGCCCCATTTACTATGCTTCTGGCGGACGTCATGCGTGAAGACGAATATCCAGGCCGGTGCGCCCGTCGATTGCTCGATCATATGGGCAGCCCGCTCGATAGTGGACTCGTCGGCATTCAGCTCCAGCGCAAACAGCTGCATCAGGTCGGCGCGCCTGCCATTGACGCCGGGATGGATGCCGCGCACCGCGTCAAAGCGCGTGGCAAGGCGGGGTTTGAGGTCCCGGCGGGTCTCGCCATAAGGCCAGGCGAACTGGCGCACGATTTCGTCATGACCCATGGCGACAAGGTTGCGCAGATTGGCATCGATATCGGCCAGAACAATGTCGGCGGGGGCCTGGCTGCAGTCGAGATGGGTCTGGGTATGGGCACCGATTTCATGGCCGGAGGCCGTCAGCGTTTTAAGGTCACCTTCGTCGAACATCTCACCCAGATGGTTCTCGGTGCCGACCATGCCGGTACAGGCGTAATAGCAGCCCTTGGCCCCGACACTGTCCAGAATGTCCGCGCCCGTGTCGGCGGCCGATTTCGGAAAGTCATCGAAGGTGAAACAGATGCGTGTGCGGCGCGGGGCGGCGTCGAGCGGGCGGGCCACATGCCAGCGCGCGGTCCGCCGGCGCAGCTTCGCAAGAAGCGAGTCAGAGGGCTGGTAGGCCGATAGAGCTGCAGCATTCATGTCAGATCCTTCGAATAGGCAATCGCTCTGAACGTTTTCAGGCATACAAGCCGCAGGCCATCTGGCAGGCGGGAATTCCGTGCGCCCCAGCGGGTGAGCGCCTGTAGCGCGCCTTTCGCCGGCAGGTGGCGAAACCGGCGGGCCATGCGATAAAGCGGCATCTGTTGCACCGCTTCGGGATGGCGCCTGGCCAGATGCGCAAAATTGCGCCCCGACCCGCCAAACTTCTCCAGCAGCGTGTCGGTATCGACCAGCCCAAGATGGGTGGCCGGATTATCGATATGGAGCACCGGGTAGCGGGCGGCAATGCTGAGCCCCCAGTCGATATCCTCCCAGCCCCAGCCCTGATAGCCAGGATCGAAAGGCACGGCATCCAGAACGTCCCGGTGGACCAGGATGTTGGAGGAAAAGACATAGCGGCCCGGAGCCCGGTTTCGGGTGGCGGCGTCAAGGCATTCGGAGGTCTGGGACTGGGCCTCATGGAGCGCTGTTTCGCGCGTCGATTTCACCTGTTTCAGGCTGAACCCACCCGCGATCAGGGCCGGGCCGAGGGTCTTTTTCATCGCCTCCAGATAGCGCGACAGGAAGCGCTCATCATCGGGCTGCATGTCTGCATCGAGGAAGAGAAGCCAGTCACAGTCTGCAAGCTCCGCAAGACGGTTCCGGGCATCCGAGCGGCCCCGGTTCTTATGGGCAGTGATCAGCCGGGCCGCGAACGGTGCCTCTTCCAGCTGGGACTTCAGGCGCGCGGTCAGCGCCTTGTCATCGCTTCCATCATCGAGAATGAGAAGGTCGATCTGGTCAGCGTCCTGCATCGTCCGGAGGCTGTCGATCAGGAGGGCCGCATCGTCGTGATAGGCTGGCACGCAAACCGTTATGATGGACGCGCCTACGGTCTTATTCGCCCACACGTCCTCACCCGCGCCAGCACGAGGCGGCGTCCTTCTGGCTGGCGGTGTGGACGAAACGAGGGTGGGGGGCATCCGGTCTCCTAGCGCTGGCGCTTATAGTCGCCAAGAAGGCAGGGCGCGGTGATAATCATGATAAACAGGTCAAACCAGAACGAGGCGCGGTTCACATATTCCATGTCCAGGCGGACCCGCGCGCGCACTTCTTCCCGGGTGTGGACCGGCCCGCGCGAGCCATTCACCTGCGCCCAGCCCGTAATCCCCGGCTTGACCCGGTGGCGGTGGGCGTAGTCGCTGACAATCGCCTGCACCTCGGCATCTTCTGCCGTCATGCCAATGGCGTGCGGGCGCGGCCCGACAATCGACATTTCTCCGCGCAGCACATTTATGAGCTGCGGCAGTTCGTCGATCGAGAAGGCGCGAATGAACCGTCCGACCCGTGTGACGCGGGTATCGTCGGCAACAGTCTGGCGGGCCATCTGTTCTTCCGCCTCCGGGTTGTCGCGCATCGAGCGGAACTTCCAGACCCGGATGATCTGGTTGTTGAAGCCCTGCCGGCGCTGGCGGAAGAAGACCGGGCCCGGACTGTCGAGCTTCACGGCAATCGCTGTCAGAAGCAGAACCGGGCTGAATGCAACCAGAAGCAGCGACGCAAAGACGATGTCGGAGACGCGCTTGATCGTCGTGCGGCGCGTATCGTCCGGTGAGCCCGAGACATAGGCGGCTGGCGAGCGGGCGATTTCGGCCAGTGTTTCGGTTTCCGGGTCAAAGCCTTCAAGGTCGAGCAGCAGGACCACCCTCTGGGGCAGGACTCGAAGCCGGTCGATCAGCTCGCGCACCCGGTGGCGGGCATCCGAGGTGACGGTGACGATGATCCGGTCGATGTCAGGAAGACGCTCCCAGTTCATGAGATCGTCGAGCCGTCCGAGGACAGGCACCCCCGCCATCGATTTTGGCGCCCGCGACAGCCGGTCGTCGAACACGCCGACCACGTTCAGCTCGCGGGTCTCGTCATTGCGCGACAGGAGACGCTGCGCGTTCGGGGTCGCCCCCACAAGTACAACATTCTCCGATAGAACACCGCGGCGCGTCAGGATCTTGAAGAGGACAATGAAATGGGCGTGCACGGCCAGAACCAGACAGAAAGCAAGATAGCTTGCCCCGATGACCCAGCGCGTCTGCGTTTCACCATAGAAGAGCGCGGTCAGGACACAGAGCGAGGCAAGGCCGTAGCCGGCGCCAATCGCCGCGCGGATCATGTGTTCGGTGACAGGCCGGGCATAGGAGAGGCTATAGGATTCGCTGGCCTTGAGCCCCAGGCGGACACTGACGGGCAGGGCCACAAAAGGTATGACGACGCTGACACTGGAATGGAGCAGGCTGTGACCGGAGAGGTCCAGGACGAACCAGGCAATAAAGGCCGCCGCCAGAAAATCTGATAGCCTCAGAAGCGCGCGCAGGAAATTGCGGCTCACCGGATGCTTGCGCTTCTGGATTCGCTCTGCACCCGCAGACAGGTCAGCCAGCGCGCTCGGCGCCCGTGCGACAAGCTGCGGTCCGCGTTTCGGCCGCTTGCTATTGGCCGCGGGGGCCACATGGGGGAATCCTTCGGCCATCGCCTCGGTCTCGTTCAACTCTTCGGCATATCTGCCAGAACAGGGTCAAGACGAGCTTTTCCCGATACATGAAATTTCAGGCAAAACAGCCGAAACGCTCTTTGCCAGCAGTTCCTGATTGCGCAATCCATGGTTTGTTATTCCTCCCTGATTTTGACGCTATATCTTATCCTTATACCATTCCCGCGTCAGAAAGCCGTCAATTAGATCGCACACGAGGCCAATCTCTGTCAGCGTCTCGACATAGCGATCAGGGTCGGCCAGCGGTTTGAAGATCGAACCGGCCTCGAACTGATTGTCAGCCTCCAGCGCAAGCGTGAGATGGCCTTCCTCGAAAACACCGCGCAGCTTGCCGCCCTTGAAGTGGCGTTCCAGCGCGATCAGCCTTTCCATGCGGTCCGGCGTAAGGAGGGTGCGCGCTTCGACCTGATCGGTTGAGTAGACGGTGAACGCGTCTTCGAGTTCTTTGGAAACCAGATCGACTTGCTGCATGCCGTTCTTGCGCCCCCAGCTCCACCAGCCATCGCGCGCAATCAGTGTGCGGCCCAGGAAACGGTCCGGATAGTCGATATTCAGGAGCAGGCCCTGAAATGTTGTGACCGTGCGGCGGTTCTTGCCGGACCCCCGCTGTTCGGTGAGCTTGCACTCCACCAGCGTGAAATCTGCATTTGCGCGCTGGCCTTCGATCAGATCCTCGAATTTGCGGGTGTCGTAACTGGGCAGCAGGCCGACGGCCTTGAGGCGGTCGAAAGCAGGGGTTGGCGGCGCGTTCTCGCTTGAAAAGACGCTTCTCCTGTTGGTGCTGATCCATGTGCCAAGGCTACGCAGCCCGCTCACGCCCGACATGTCCATATGCAGCGTCTGATAGCGAAAGCCGAACGGCTCACACGCCGCGCCGACGACCAGCTCCTTGGTCTGCGACTTCATCGTGAAGACAGGCATCCAGACGGCCGAGCATGCGATGAACGTGGCCACGACCGCTGCGAAAATGCCGAAAGGGAAGACGGTCTCAAATCCAAACGCGATGAAGGCCGCCGCTGTGAGCGCGGCAATGAAGACGCCTACCGCAAGTGTGTGCAGCGTCGCGCGCCGGATAATGGATTTGCGCGCGGCTTCCATCTCTTCCAGACGCGGGTGCAGCTTGTCGCGCCAGAGAAGGGCTGCGCCTTCATGCTCGGGACGCGGTGGCGAAAGGCGCGCAAACCGGTCTTCAAGTGTGATGTCTGTAGTCATCCCCGTCCCCCAGAGGCGCTCGTCTCAGTCTTCCCGGTGCGACCAGAGATCACGATCCGGCGAGGCAATCTCCGCCAGCCGGGTAAGCAAAGCATGAAGCGCGTGGCCTTCTTCATCGCTGAGCGCAGCCATGAGCTCTGCCTCATAGGCGAGGGCGCGCGGTATGACTGCATCATAGACCTCGCGGCCGGCGTCAGACAGCCTGAGGGCCGACTTGCGCCGGTCCACGCTGTCGGAGGTCCGCGTGACCAGGCCCCGCTCGATCAGGCTGGCCGTTGCACGGCTCACCGCCGGCTTGTCCATCAGTGTCCGGCCGGCGACCTCGGTGGAGGTCAGCCCGTCATTCTCCCCCAGCACCGCCAGGATGCGCCACTGCCAGATCGAGATGTCGAATTCGCGCTCATACATGTCCGCGATCTTGCGGGAGACCGCATTGGACAGCACCGAAAGCCTGAAGGGGAGGAAAGTGTCGAGGCGAAGCGTATCGCCGGCAGCGTCATTCATGATCGTGCGAGGTCCCACCTTTGCGAGAGTTAACTTGATTTAGTTGCAAATGAAACTATTATCAGTCTCAAACGCAACAATCTGGAGGTTAAGCACATGGCAGACCTGTTTGAAAATCCGGCTGGCCTCAACGGCTTTGAATTCATCGAGTTTTCCGCACCTGAGAAAGGCCAGCTTGAGCCTGTTTTCGAAGTCATGGGCTTCACGAAGGTTGCAAAACACCGCTCCAAGGATGTTGAGCTCTGGCGCCAGGGCGGCATTAACCTCATCACCAATTACGAAAAAGGCTCGCCGGCCTATTATTTCGCCAAGGAACACGGGCCGAGCGCCTGCGGCATGGGGTTCCGGGTCCGCGATGCCAAGGCGGCCTATGATCATCTCATCGCCAATGATGCAGAGCCGTGCGATGTGCCCACAGGTCCGATGGAGCTGAAGCTACCCGCCATTCGCGGCATTGGCCACTCGCTGATCTATCTGATCGACCGCTATGCGGACGAAGGCGATGAGGGGCTTTCGATCTATGACATCGATTTCGAATATCTGCCGGGCGTGGAGAAGTATCCCGAGGGCGCAGGCTTCAAGCTCATCGATCACCTCACCCACAATGTCTACAAAGGCCGGATGAAGTACTGGGCGGACTTCTATGAGAAGCTCTTCAACTTCCAGGAAATCCGCTATTTCGACATCAAGGGCGAATATACCGGTCTTACTTCGCAGGCGCTGACCGCCCCCGATGGCAAGATCCGCATTCCGCTCAATGAGGAAGCCGAGGGGGGCAAGGGCCAGATCGAGGAGTTCCTGCGCGAGTATAATGGCGAAGGCATCCAGCATATCGCGCTCATTTGCGACGATCTCGTTGAGGCCTATGACCGTTTGAAAGAACGCGGCGTGCCGATGATGACGCCTCCACCGGACACCTATTACGAAATGCTGGGCGAACGCCTGCCGGGCCATGGCGAGGACGAAAACGCGCTGCGCACACGCGGTCTCCTGCTTGACGGGACGACCGAAGGTGGCGAACCGCGCCTCCTTTTCCAGATCTTCGCAGAACCGCAGATCGGTCCGGTCTTCTTTGAATTCATCCAGCGTAAGGGTGACTACAAGCAAGGCTTCGGTGAGGGCAACTTCAAGGCCCTGTTCGAAAGCATGGAACGCGACCAAATCAAGCGCGGCGCGCTGAAGGTCGATGAGAAGGAGGACGCATAATGGCCACCGCTGCCCCCAAACTCGGCGGCGTCCACCACGTCGCCTATCGCTGCAAGGATGCGAAAGAGACGGTCGAGTTCTACAACAAGCTGCTCGGCATGGATTTCCAGCTCGCCATTGCAGAGGACAAGGTTCCCTCGACCGGCGCGCCAGACCCCTACATGCACGTCTTCCTAGACGCCGGGAATGGCAACGTCCTGGCCTTCTTCGAGCTGCCGACCAAGCCGGACATGGACCGCGACCGCAATACGCCTGAATGGGTTCAGCACATCGCCTTCAAGGTCGAGACGATGGACGACCTGATGAACGCCAAGGCGCGCGCCGAGGAAATGGGCCTCGACGTTGTCGGCCCGACCCATCACGGCATCTTCAAGTCGATCTATTTCTTCGACCCGAACGGCCACCGGCTCGAACTCGCCTGCGATATCGGCACGCCCGAGCAGATGAGCGAACTCAAATCGGTCGCCTATGACATGCTGGATGAGTGGTCGCGCACCAAGAAAGCGCCGCGCCACGCGGCATGGCTGCACGAAAAGATTGCCGAAGAGTCGGCCTGACCTACCCTTGTGATAGAGCAAAGAAGCAAGCGCCGCCCATACGGGCGGCGTTTTGTGTTTTCGCAACCTATACGAGCAACCGATCAGGAAGTGCCGCGTTCATGCTTAACGGCATGCAAGGACTTCCCCATGAAAGACACGACGCTGCGCATCAATGGCGAAGAGCGAAAGCTTTCCGCCGATACGCGCACCACGCTTCTCGACGCGCTCCGAAATCATCTTGGCCTGACCGGGTCTAAAAAAGGCTGCGACCACGGCCAGTGCGGCGCCTGCACGGTCATGGTGAATGGCCGGCGCATCAATAGCTGCCTGACGCTCGCCTGCATGCATGATGGCGATGAGATCACCACCGTCGAAGGCCTCGGCCAGCCCGGTAATCTCTCCCCGCTTCAGGCCGCTTTCGTCAAACATGATGGCTTCCAGTGCGGTTATTGCACGCCCGGCCAGATCTGCTCGGCGACCGCCATGCTTCAGGAGGTGAAGGATAACTGGCCGAGCAATGTGTCCGAAAGTCTGACCGGCGAAGCCGAACTTACGCCAGAAGAGATATCCGAACGCATGAGCGGCAATCTCTGCCGGTGCGCGGCCTATCCCAATATCGTCAACGCCATCCGCGAAGCCGCGGAGGCCAGCTCATGAGGCCGTTCGACTATCACCGCTCAGAGAATGCCGGCGACGCAGTAAAGGCCGCCGCCGGTGACGGCGCGCTCTTCATCGCGGGCGGCACCAACCTTCTCGACCTCATGAAGCTCGACCTGATGACGCCCAGCCGCCTGGTCGACATCAACCGGATCGGCCTCAACGACGTCACGCAAACCGAGGAGGGCGGCCTCTCCATCGGCGCGCTCGTGACAAACAGCGATTGCGCCGCCGACGCTCGTATCCGGAAAGACTATGAAGTCCTTTCCCGCGCCATCCTTGCGGGCGCCAGCGGACAGCTCCGCAACAAGGCCACCACGGGCGGCAATCTCTGCCAGCGCACGCGCTGCTATTATTTCTATGACCCTGACATGGCCTGCAACAAAAGGAAGCCCGGCTCCGGCTGCTCGGCCATAGGCGGCGCGAACCGTATTCACGCTATCCTCGGCGCCAGCGATGAATGTATCGCGACCTATCCGGGCGACATGGCCGTCGCCATGTCCGCGCTGGACGCTGAGGTCGTGATTGAAGGCGAGGGCGGCGAGACCCGCACCATCCCCGTTCGCGACTTCCACCGCCTGCCGGGCGACCGGCCGGATCAGGACAATATCCTCGAGCCCGGCGAGCTGATCACCCATGTGACCCTTCCGGCGCCCGCGAAAGGTCGCCACATCTACCGAAAGGTCCGCGACCGCGCCTCCTATGCCTTTGCGCTCGTTTCGGTCGCCGCGATTGTGGAAATGGATGCCGGCAGAATTGCCTCGGCCTCTCTGGCTTTCGGCGGGCTCGCCCACAAACCCTGGCACGATCCTGCGATTGAAGACCTCCTCACAGGAGAAGCCCCGTCCGAGGCCCTGTTCGACAAGGCTGCCGACATCCTGCTCGCCGATGCGAAAGGGCAGGGCCAGAATGACTTCAAGATACCGCTTGCCCGGCGCACGCTGAAAGCCGTGCTGCGCGAAGCGACAGGAGAGCGCTCATGACACGCCACCTTAAAATGGACGAACCGGCGACCAACCGGCTGCTGGACAAGCTGCCCAGCCGTCTCACAGGCGCACCGATGGACCGCCCGGACGGCCCGCTCAAGGTCTCCGGCACGGCGACCTATGCCCATGAATGGCAGCTGGATGGCAAGGTCTTCGGTGTGCTCGCCCGTGCGCCTGTCTCAAAGGGCAAGCTGGTCCGCATCGACAAGTCCGCGATCGAGAACCTTCCCGGAGTTCTCGGCGTCTTCAGCGAGGAGCGCTTCCTGCGTAACCCGGCCCAGGGGATGGCAAACGAAGCCCCGGAACAGGGCGTCAGCGAAATTTCCTATTTCGGTCAGCCGATTGCGCTCGTTGTTGCAGAAACCTTCGAGCAGGCCCGCCATGGCGCCCACCGGCTCGAACTTGTCTGCGAGGCCGCCAGCGACGGCGTCTTCGACCCGGAGGCGAACAATATCGCGCCCGAAAAGCCGGAGGATGACCAGCTCGATCAGGGTGACCTCGACAAGGCCATGGCCGAGGCCGCCTACACCGTCGATTCCACCTATCGCACGCCCAGCCACAACAGTGCGGCCATGGAGCCCCATTGCGCCATCGCCAGCTGGGAAGGCGATCAGCTGACGCTGTATGCAAGCTATCAGATGATCAAGTTCAATGTGAACGAGCTGGCCGACTCCGTCGGCATCGAACCGGAAAAGGTCCGCATTGTCTCGCCCTATGTTGGCGGCGGCTTCGGCTCCAAGCTGGGCATCGCCCCTGAAGCGGTTTCGGCGGCCATTGCCGCGAAAGAGCTTGGCCGGCCCGTCTGTGTGACCCTTACCCGCCAGCAGGTGTTCGAGAATGTCATGCGGCGCTCGGAGTCGCGCCAGCGTCTGCGGCTTGCGGCCGACAAGGATGGAAAGCTGACCGGCCTCGGCCATGAATGCCGCGTTTCAAACCTGCCGGGCGAGAGTTTCCACGAGCCGGTCCTGCAGGCGACCCACTTCATCTATGGCGGCGACAACCGCCGCCTCGGCATGGAGGTCGCCCGCCTCAACCGGATGTGTGCGGGCTCGGTCCGTGCACCTGGCGAAGCCATCGGCATGCAGGTGCTGGAAAACGCGATGGACGAACTGGCCCATACTTCCGGCATAGACCCGGTTGAGCTGCGCAAACGCAATATCCCCGACGCTCATCCTGAAGAGGGCACCCCCTACAGCTCGCGTCCTTTCGCAGAAGCCCTTGATGAAGGCGCAAAGCGCTTTGGCTGGAACAAGCGCAATCCAAAGCCCGGCCAGCAGCGCGAAGGCGAATGGCTGATCGGGATGGGCATGGCGGCTGCCGCCCGCGTCAACATCCTGATGGAATCGAAGGCTCGTGTGATCCTGAAGGAAGACGGCAAGGCCATCGTCGAAACCGACATGACCGATATCGGCACCGGCACCTATGCCATTCTCACGCAGGTCTGCGCCGACATGCTCGGCCTTGAGCCGGAAAACATAGAGACCCGCCTTGGCGACAGTAATTTCCCGAAAGCATCCGGTTCGGGCGGCTCGTTTGGCGCCGCCTCATCAGGCTCGTCCGTCTACCTTGCCTGTCTCGATATCCGCGCGGAACTCGCTCGCCGGCTGGGCTGCGAGGAAAGCGAGCTTCAGCTCGATAGCGGGCAGGCCAGGGGCGGCAGCAAGAGCGGCTCACTGACCGGCCTTCTGGCGGGCGAGGCGATTGAAGCCGAAGGCCATATCGAGCCCGGTGAGACGAAGGAAAAGGTCAAGCAGGCGACCTATGGCTCATACTTTGCCGAAGTCGCCGTCAACGCCGTCACGGGAGAAACGCGTGTGCGCCGCATGCTCGGCGTGTTCGGGGCAGGGCGTATCCTCAACCGCAAGACCGCCACATCGCAATGCTATGGCGGCATGACGTGGGGGATCGGCATGGCACTGCATGAAGCGATGGAGTTCGACATGCGTGATGGTCACGTCGTCAACAACGACCTCGCCGAATACCACATCCCGGTCAATCTCGACGTGCCCCAGCTGGACGTTGTCCTGCTGGAAGAACGCGATGACTGGGCGAGCCCCATACAGGCAAAGGGCCTGGGCGAGCTTGGTCTTTGCGGCGCAGGCGCGGCGATCACCAACGCCATCTTCAATGCGACCGGCGTGCGCGTCTATGACTATCCCGCCACGCTGGACAAGATACTGGACGGGCTGCCCGAGTTGGACATGGTCTGACGGGAGAACACACGATCTGCTAGGGCTGGGGCGTCATTTTTCCGGAGCTTCAGGACCCATGTCTCTTCCAGCGCCTGCCGCAGCCATTCTGCCCGTGCTGATGCTGTTCGCATCGAATATCTTCATGACGTTTGCCTGGTACGGGCATCTCAAATTTCCTGGCCGGGCGCTCTGGCTGGTGATCTTTCTCAGCTGGGGCGTCGCGCTTTTTGAGTATCTGATCGCCGTTCCCGCCAACCGGATCGGGCATCAGGTCTTCAGCGTGGCCGAACTGAAGACCATGCAGGAAGTCATTACACTGATTGTCTTTGCGGGATTTTCTGTCCTCTACCTCAAGGAATCCCTCAACTGGAACCATCTCCTCGGTTTTACCCTGATCGCCAGCGGAGCGGCCGTGATCTTCCTCGGCCCGATCCGTTAAGGGCGGAGGGGGGCTGTAGGACCAAACAAATCCATCCCCACCCTCTCAAACCACTCCCATACTACACGCCTCCCATCACCAGACAGGGCGGTCCGGACCGACCGGGTGGAGATGGTTCTCGTCAAAGCCCCGCGTGCCGGTACAGACCCCGGCAGGCGCGGTAGAGGCGGGAGGGCTCGCCTGCATCAGCAATGATGCGGGCTGAGTGGAGTGCGAAGGTGACCGGTGCTGCGGGTGGGGTGTAACGCCCCTGCCATGTGGTCGGCGTCATGTGGGGTAATCAGTGCTGCGCAGGCTGTCCTGCGTACGAAAATGTTTCCGAGACGGGCCGGGAGTGAGACATCCGAACGGCCGATACCCTTCGCAAGGGCGCGTCCATGGCGGTCGCTCTACAGCCACGCCGAAAGGCTGGCATTACCTATAGCGTCCACCAGGGACGCGCCCGGCCCTGTCACTACGGGGCGAGACTAAAGCGCACCGCCAGCGGGAGAGCCCGCGTGGCGATAGTGGTGTTTGTGGAGACTATTCCGCCTCTCCCTCGGGAGAAGGGAGAAGCGCACACTCTCTCCCAGAAAGCTTTTTCAAAATCGGCCTTCCGCAATACCCGCCCCGGGCCTAGGTTGCGCAAAAACCAATTTGGGAGGGAAACCACATGACGTCCAGACTGGCCGTATCGGCGCTCGCACTTGCCTTGGCCGCTATGCCTTCACTCGCGCAGACGGGTGAGGAAGCGTCGACTGCCCCCGCGCCGCCGCCCGCGGGTGAGGCGAGTGAGGCGACCGCGGCCGCAAATCGCGCCGTGGCTGAACGCCTGCCGCTGAACGATCAGGGTGATTTCGAAGACGCCTCACGCGGCTTCCTGGCGGCCCTTGAAAGCGATGCCATTCTGGACGCCGAGGGCAATACGGTCTGGTCCATACCGCAATTCGATTTCCTGCAAGGCGAAGCGCCCGCCACAGTGAACCCGTCGCTCTGGCGCCAGTCGGCGCTCGCGGCCAGGCATGGCCTGTTTGAGGTGAAGGATGGCATCTGGCAGGTGCGCGGCTACGACCTCTCCGTCATGACCATCATCCGGGGCGATACCGGCTGGATCATCGTCGATCCGCTCCTGGTGAAGGAGACGGCCGCTGCGGCCCTCAAACTCGTCAATGACACACTGGGCGAGCGGCCCGTCACTGGCGTCATCTACACCCATTCGCATGCCGATCATTTCGGCGGCGCCCGCGGTGTGATCAGCGAGGAAGACATAGAGGCGCGCGGCGTGCCCGTGCTCGCGCCGGAAGGCTTTACCGAAAGTGCCGTTGCCGAAAACCTCATCGCCGGCAACCTCATGCAGCGCCGCGCCGTGCTGATGTTCGGCAATACGATTCCGCGCTCGCCAGAGGCCGTGGTCGGCACTGGTCTTGGCCCTGGCCTGTCGCAAGGCACGACAGGTCTGGTCCTGCCAACCGAAGAGGTCGGCGGCTGGGGCACTGTGCGCGAGATTGACGGGGTCACCTTCGAATTCATGGATGCCGGCGGGACCGAAGCACCGGCGGAGTTCATGTTCTACCTGCCGCAATTCGATGCGCTTTGCACCGCTGAAGTCGCGACGGGCACTTTCCACAACGTCCTGACCTCGCGCGGGGCAAAGGTACGCGACGCGCTGAAATGGAGCCGGGTGATCGACCATGCGCTCGCCGATTATGGCAGCAAGTCGGAGGTTGTCTTCGCCTCCCACCACTGGCCGACATGGGGCGCCGAAAACGTCCAGACATTCCTCAAGAACCAGCGTGACACCTATCGTTATGTGCATGACCAGACGCTACGGCGCGCCAATGCCGGCGCCACGATGACCGAAGCGGCCGAGACGATCCCCGAGCCGGCTTTCAGCCAGGAGGATTTCTCCACGCGCGGTTATTACGGCACGCTGAACCACAATTCCAAGGCGGTCTATCAATACTATTATGGCTGGTGGAGCGGGGTGCCCGCCAACTATCACGCCTTGCCGGATGAAGAGACGGCGCCCCGCTATGTTGAGGCGATGGGCGGGCTCGATGCCGTTCTCGCGCTCGGGGCTGAGGCCTATGAGGCGGGCGACTATCGCTGGGCGGCCGAGCTCTTCAACAGGGCTGTCTTTGCTGCGCCGGACAACCAGACCGCAAAAGACTGGTTGGCGGCTGCCTATGAACAGATGGGTTTTCAGGCCGAAAGCGGCTCATGGCGCAGTTATTTCCTCACGGCGGCGTCTGAACTCAGAAATGGTGTGCCCAATGCCGGCGGGCCCAATCTCGGCAATGCCGATTTCCTTGCCGCTGTGCCGACGCTTGATCTCTTCGATGCGCTGGCGAGCCGCTACAATCCGCAGAAGCTGTCACGAGAGCCGTTCGCCGTCGCCTTCGACTTCTCCGACACCGGTGAGACTATCCGCGTGGAGGTCGGCCGCGACGTGGTCGTCCCGCGCGACGTCAGTGAAACGGGCGAGGTTGCCGCGACCCTCAGCCTGGCGCGCAGCGACTTCAACCGGCTCATCCTGCGCGAAGCAGGCGTGCCGCAGCTGATGGAGTCCGGCGCCCTGACCGTGGATGGGGACGGGCAGGCGGCCGCAGCCTTCCTCGGCGCGCTCGACCAGCCCGATTTCTGGTTTCCTGTGGTCACGCCATAGGGCGATATGCAGACACCGGGGATTGGCCTCTTGCCGGGGCCAATCCATCCGGTTAGTCAGGCAAACTGGCGCGGAGAGGTGGCCGAGTGGCTGAAGGCGCTCCCCTGCTAAGGGAGTATACGGCAATCCCGTATCGAGGGTTCGAATCCCTTCCTCTCCGCCAGCTTTCCTTTCGGCATCTCGATTCTCCTGATTGTGTTGAAAACACTGGAGGTTTCGGGGGTTCGAAATCCTTCATTCCGCTGATATTCAAGCGGCCCCGAAAACACCAATCTGAGCACGGTTTTTCTGTCTTCCGCGCGCCCGTTTTTCCAGAGATTATAAGGGTTTGACAGGAAGCGCAGCGTGAGTTCGAACATCTCCTCGAAGGGGCGCTGCTTCTTTGGCTGCTGAACGAGCTTTTCATTCAGTGCCAGCTTCTCCCGCTCAAGCGCATCGATACGAGTCTCATAAGCGCCAATGACACGCTCATTCTGAGCTGACACAATGCGGTCGAGCAAAGCGGCAATATCCTTGTCCAGCCCCGCAATCTTGGTTTTGACCGTCTTGAGGCCCGCCTTGGCTTGAGCAGCCTGCCGGTCCCAGGCATCCTTGAACATGGCTGAGACCAGCTTGATCAGCACAGGGCCGGGTGTGAGCTGGCGGAGCATGGCTTCAAAAGCGCTCTCCATCTCATCGCGGCGGATCGACTTGCGATAGTCCGAACACCCTTTGCGAAAGCACATATAGTAAGGGTGGCGCTTTCCAGTCTTGCTCTTCGACCAGCAGGACGTCATCACATGGCCGCAACAGCCGCAGGCAACAGCGCCGCGCAACGGGAAGTCGTGATTAATGTCGGCACGTGCTGGTGCATAGGCCTTGCCTTGCAGGCGCTCCTGGATCTGCTCGAACATCTCGAAGCTGATTAGGCCGTCATGCTTGCCCTGGCGCAGCGAGACACCCCATTCCGGGCGCTCAACCATACCCGCGTAGAGCACGCGCGTGAGGATGTCTTTGACGAGCTGGCCCCGGACCAGACCTCGCCCATCGCGCGGAAAGGCCGGAAAGCTTTCGAAGAAGCGCTTCACTTCTGCCTGTGTCTGGAACCGGCCAGAGGCAAAGCCTTCCAGCCCTTCCTGGATGATCGAGGCAATCGGCTCATCACGGGTGAGCACATTGCCATGGCCCTCCATCTTCTGGAATTTGAAGCCAATGCACGCATGGAACGGCCAATAGCCGGAGCGAATACGCGCTTCCATCCGGTTGCGCGTTTGTTCGGCGTTCTTCACCCGCGCATGCTGGCTAACAGAGGCCAGCAAATGCTCGATCAGCTGGCTGTCGGAATCCTCGCCAAACTCGATAGAGGGCGATTCCAGAACACCACCTGCCTGAGAGATGGCTGTGCGGAGTTTGAGATGCGCGTCGAGGCCGCGTGCAAGGCGTGAGATGTCATCGATGATGACGCGCACTGTCTCCTTGCGGTGCTTGCGCACATAGTCGAGTAGCGCCTTGATGCCGGGCCGGTCCACGATACTGCCGGAGACCGCCTTGTCCTCGAAGATATGGACAAGCTCATAGCCCTTGATACGGGCGAACTCACCACAGCGGGCCGCCTGGCTTTCGGCGCCCTGTCCCTTCTTGACCTGAGCCGCCGAAGACACGCGCACATAGGCAACAGCCTTTTGATTGGGTTTGCTTGCTGTCTCTGTCATGGCTGCCCTCCTGAATATGCTTCCATAGAGGATAGCAAAATGTCCGCCCGCATGGTGGCTGAGCGTCGACTTTTTGCGACTTGTCCACAGGCACGCGCGTGATCCTCACGCATGGCTTCTGCCTGCTGGACCGGATGCACGCCGAAGCCCAACTGGACGAAGCTGGAGACGATGGACCAGAGCGCTTCGAGGAGCGCTGTTTTGTCCGCCTCGCTCATATCGCTATCGGCGAGTAGCGCCTCATAGGCGGAGAGATCGATCCCGACCGACGGCGGGTCCTTTCTATAGGGTGAGTTTTCTGATGAGGCCTCACTGCCGGATGCAGCGGTGCCATACGCATGGATATCCATGACGGTCCTCCTTTCGGTAGGTTGGGGTTTACTCAATTGTTTGAGTTTCGGGATCGAGCACCGCGCGCGATCAGTCCGCGTACGGATATATCAAAATATGTGGATAAAATTCAAGTAAAATTTTAAATATTTCAACGATCTATAAGCGCGACTGGCGCTATCCCGTATCCGGCAAGGGATACAGCACGTAAGAAAGTTACGGCAATAGGATCGGATTCATACAGGCGCATTGCGCGGCGCACAAAATTTGGCGCATGACGGCCTGAATTTTGGAAGGAAGAAAGCGCGCTTTAAAGCGTCTTCGATTTCTGGATGCTTTGGGTCTGCGCATCCTGGCGCTGCGCGCGCTCTTTTTCGATGGCTTTCAGCTCATCCTGGATGCTTGCATGCTGCTGGCTGAGACGCGTTCGGACCTGTTCATTGGTCTGCACACGGACCGTCCCCTTTGGCTGATAACTGGGCTGCGGGGTCTTGGGATGGCCGAGCATTTCTTCGATCTTGTCGGCCTTGGCCTGCAAATCGGCTTCACGCGACGCATAGGTCTCGCCAGACTTCAAATTGAAACGCTGTTTGACCATGGCGGTTCTCCGGGAAAGTTTGGATTATTCGGCGGCGACAGCCGCTCGCCTGTCCTTAGTCGCCACAACTGGTTGAGACGTGGTGGCCTCATTCGGCATGGCCAGCATATCCCACTGGTCGTAATTGGCGCGCGGCAGACGCATCGGCTTCATGCCCGAGACGAAGAAGAAGGCATCACCTGCTTGGCGGCTCACTTGCTTTTCGACCTGGTCGGGCCGGGCGACATCGCGCATCTCCCAACTCGATGTGGTCGAGTTTGATTGGGCGCTCTTGGTGCGGGTGTATTTCTGATAGTGCTCCTTGCCGAGCCGGGCCGACAGGTAGCGCTGGCTCTCCAGATCATTATTGGCGAACATGATCAGCAGGCCGGAATTGGCAACGAAGGTCTCCCAGGCATCGCCATAGTGTTCCTTGAGCTGCGTGATGTCCTGGGCGCAGATAAACAGCTTCACGCCGAACTTCGCCGCTTCCCCGGCAGCCCGCTTGATGCGGTCCATACGCCCAAGCAGCGGGAACTCGTCCATGAAGAACAGGGTCGCATGCTCTGGCTTGTCGATGCTGAGATCCTGCATTGCCTCGAAAGCAGCGTTAAACAGGAGGCGCAGCCAGGCCTTGTAGGTGTCGCCCATACCGGCCGGCAGGACGAGATAGAGGCTTAGCTTGCCCTCTTTCAGCTCACGCATGGAGAAGGTGCTAGTGCGGGTGAACTCACTCATCACCCCGCTATCGAGCCATTTCATCGCCGTGCGGGCGATCTCCATGGTCGAGGCCAGTTCTTCCTCATGCCGGTTTTCGTTGCTTTCGCCGAAGCGGCGGATCAGGCCACCGAAGGCGTCATTCCGAGATAATGCCACCCAAAGCGCGCCAAGGTCCGAAGTCATCAGCAAGTCGCGTACCTGCCCGAGATTCATATGCTCAGGCAGTGCACGCGTGCCGACATAGGCGATCAGCATGGCCAGCATTTTACGGGGAGCATGCATCCAGTACGGATCGGCACTCTGGTCACTATGCAAGCTCTCTGCCAGCATGTGGCATTTGTCGATGGCATTTGGATCATTGTCGAAATCGACCTCCGCCATCGGATTCCAGTGATCGCTTGGATCGCCCGTCACACCAAACGGATCGAGCAAGACAACACGCTGGCCCAGCACGTCCCGGCGATACTTGGCGGTCGCGGCATAGTTCTCACCGCTTGGGTCATAGATGATGGCCGAACCCTGCCAATGTGCCAGATTGGGGATAATCAGCGAACGGCCTTTACCGGCCCGGCTACCCGCAATCATTGTGATGTGGCGGTCATCATCGAAGGTGATCTTGCGCGGCGGACGGGCGGGCACGAATTGTCTCGGCGCCATGGTCAGCATGAAGCCGTCCTTGGCGGACTCTTTCTGGTCGCCTCCGCCCAGTCGCTGACGCACTAGACGGAAACGCGTTGTCACCGCCGCGCGCCTGTCACGGAAGCGGTCCCATTTGGTCATGCCCCAGTCGAGAAACTCTTCCCACCCGCCGGTCAGCGTGAGCAGGCCGGCAATCGCAATCGCCAATACGACGACCACCCCGGCCAGGACAGCAACGGCTTGCCAGGCAAAGCCCAGCCACTCCCACCAGTAATAGACGCTATCTGCGATCGCGCTCATGATCAGCGTCGGCAGGGTCACGAGCAGCAGCAAGCCAAGCCCCACCGTCATGATCCAGAATGACAGGGGCGAAGTCAGGCCGAAACGGCTCTTGAGAAGCTGCTGCATTGGGTAAAACTCCTGAAAGAGAGAATTGATGTCCTTTTGAGGGACCAGCCGCTGCCCAAGCAGCGGCTGGTCATTCGCTTAGAGATCGTCTGAAAGCTTGGATGCTTGCGGAAGGAAGTCGATGAGCAGGATGTCTCGTTCGGCGGTCGTTCCATCAGGCCCCAGCGCGATTTCTTCGACGTGGTGTGATATTTTCCTATCATCTATGACCCACGCTTCGAACGGCTGGCTCAATTGGAGCCACCTGATCTTTTCGCCAGGCTTTAACTGATCAGGACGTTTTCCTGCTGCTTCTGGAACAGCAATTAGGTTGCCTCCGCCAACACAGTTCTGACGCTTCAGAAGAATGCCAAACGTGATTACTTCACCATCTCTGTGAAGCTTGTTGGGGCTGGCTGCCGCCAACACGCCTGGTTCGCTAGCGCTTAAGCGCACCCAGTGCGTACCGACCATTAACAGCCCATCGGGATGTAGAATGTTGGCCATTACGCCGATTTCGGCGCACATCTGGATGATCTGATGAACCGCTGAATTGTTGCCTTCGCGCTCACTTAGAGAGGGAAATATTCTCTCAACATCAGCAATTTCTGGATCGGGATGGTATTGGCCAGATTGGCTATATCCCGTGATAGGCGAACCATTCTCATCACGTTTCAAGGCCCAGCGCACAAGCTCGCCTGTTCCCGTAAAGTGAAGGTATCTGGCAAAGCGCCGGAACCTGGTTCCTGTCACGTCATAGTCGTCGACAGGAAGACTTGAGCAGATTCGCCGTTGAAATGCATCAAAACTTCGTTTGGTCTTGCGATTCATCAGAGCCGAAAAATCAAACTCTGCGAACCCTTGAGCCTCCAGCTCGTCAGCAATTCCAGCCATCGTCAAAAGCCGTTTGCTGTAGGATGAAGATAATATCTTCATGCGAGATCCTCCCATATCCATCGCCGCCCAGCATCCTGAGTAGAAGCGATCTACGAAAGAAAGTCAACTAAACACAAAATAATTTTCTAAAGTTATGTATTTTTAGCGTATTTTGCTTACTTTATGGCTCGTGCATGCAGGCGTTGCGCCATACTGTATAGCTTCGAAATAGCATCAATGGCGTCAGGCTCGGCTGACAAAACTCTCTCAGCGACTTCATCATAATGAGCGACCTGCTTGCAGAGCGTCACGCCTTCTGGAAGCTCATTTTTCCGTAGCCAGTTACTTAACGCTTCGTACAATTTCGGATCGATCCTTCGAAGATGTGCCCTGGGCATTCCTTCTTCCATAAACTCAGCATAGACTCGTTCGATGAATGCGGCTGGGTTTTCAGATCTTCTCTCACGATTAGCATAAAGCTCCGGTGCCTTTGCCGGTAAATCGGGCTCCTTTAGGGCTTCAGCAAAAGCAAATACTAATGTTCTTTTTTCGCGCGGAAGGCCTTTCAAAACTTCTGCTATTTGACTGTTTATGTAATTCTCATCCACAAATCCCCCTTGGTTAAGACTGGGCCAATCCTGCACAGGAAGGCCAGATGGGATTTTATCATCTTTGTCCTTGTTTTTGCTAGAAATATTTCTCTTTTGCGCTTTCTGCGACATCACCAGCCAACCTCTGCCAAATATCCTACGTTCTTCCTGCCGTCCTTACCGTGACGGGCGCTTCTAAAGCTCCAACACAAGCATCCTAAAACGCCCGCGTCAGGCCGGCTCCAGAGTTTAATGTATTCCTCGCGGTCGTACTGCGCTTTGTAATCCGGATAAAGTTGGTTGCCTCGCTCATTCTTCATAAGGTCCTCATACATGGTGCGCGTGTGCTCCAGAATGTGGGGGTTCGAAACCACGCGACCGCCGAGCAAGACTACGGTAGGGGTAAAAAACAACGTCATGTGATGCACAGCTTGAGCGATGTAGAAGCTCAGCCAACGCAAAGTTTCGGAGTCCGATCCGAGCGATCGGATGTCCTCTGCGGTCAAATGCCAAAACTCCTTCAGTGCCGGAAGAGAAATCGTCCCCTCTAGACAGGGCAGGTAATGTGCCCCGCAGTTCGCGACGGGATATTTATCCTCAAGCCCTGGAGGCGGGTATGCAACGGTATGACCGATTTCGAGCGATGCTTCCCCGCGTTTAAAATAGTTCCGCTGAAAAACAGCTCCGCCGACGCCGCTGTCCAAGAGAATATAAGCGACGGTGTCCTGACCAAGCTTATACTCTTTCTCACGATAAGCCTTCGACCCATGAGTATGTCCACGTAACCGAAACTGCCGGAAGTGATAGTGCTCGCCCAGCACCATGGCCTCGGCGTCAGTGAGACAACGCACGATCACATGGTCATTCCCATACTTGGCGAATTCGCTTTCCACTGCCCCTGCAAGGTCGAACCCGGACCATTTTTGTAGCCTTGCCCCGCTGATAATGCTTCCACCTGCCACGAGACCGGATATGCCATCCTGGAAAGGTCCTATACTCGCCGTGGTGACCGCCTCGATCTTTGAGATATCCGCACTCTCAGCAAGTCGGGCAACGGCTTCTGCCACATCATCTGTGGCATTAGGGTTTGATGGAAATCTCTGGGCGTGGGGAGGCTTCTGAGGATCTGACTTATTTATGAAATCGGGGTTAGACCGGAATACCATGCCGGGGTAAGCAAACTCTCGGTCTGTAACTGAAGCAGTTGCCCAAATCACATCGTCGTCGGCAAAAAAAATACCCGCAAGGAATTGTGAGTCTGTCATGAAAGCACCTCCGCTGATTTCAATTAAGCATTGAACACATCGCGCTTGACCTCAAGGCTGGCCCACCCTTGTGTCGGCGCTGCCTTCGGCCCGGGCTCTAGGCGCAAAGCGCCCCGAGCCAGCAAGGGCTGTCTCGGCCCATACGGGTGACGATCCCTAACGCAAGAGAGTCCTAGAGGTTTGGAGCCGCTCAAGCTCACCAAAGGAAACCACCGGCCCCTTCTTGATGAACCTTATTGCTTCCCGCTGCGGGTATGATTTTTGTCCCCAGCCAAGGTGAGGAACAAAAATCCTCCCCTCCGCTAGCGGCAGCGACGGCGGCTCCGAAGGAAACCGGCTAATCGGTACGCCGAAAAATGACTTGGCTTTCTTGTTCCTCCACGAGTTCAAAGGGTCCCCAGCACATATCTTCAATCAGGCGCTCTCGTCCTGTGATCAGGTGATCCATATGAGGAAATTTCGCAAAATACGCCAGGAAGGTCTTATTAAGGCCTATAGCAGTTTCCTCATCAATTGCCTCATTCGAGAACGCACCGTTGAACTCGCCTTCTACTAAAATGATGAGAGTTGTTGGATCGACCGCAAGTACACGCTGAAATGGCACCATACCAGGTAATGGCAGGTTCATCGCAGGGTGATGTGGTGCTTTGATAGGAATCACAGGCGTCGTTGAGGTGCGCAACGCAATCGGTGACCGTTTTACTAAAACCATACTGGAGCTGGTCTGCAGCTGTTCAATCGACGTGGTCGACCTGCGATTTTGAAGGACTTTTGCAGAACCGGGCGATTTGCCCAATAGCTCAAAGAATCGCCTTTCTTCATCAGCAAAGGGAATCTCTTTTTGATCGCTTAGAGCAAGGCTTACAAGCTCCTCACCAGTCGCACGGTAGTGCGGTGTTCGAAATTCGAAATGCTTGATAAGCGCTTGCAAGACGCCTCGATCTGAAGCGTCCAATGTCTCTGTGTGGCCATTTTTTATTTTTGCCCAAGTCTGGCTACGGGTGATAGGTGTTTCAACCAGACGATTTATGTCTTCCTCGACTGAGACGGCCTGACCATTGCGCGAATGTACGTAAAAATCGGGTTCGTAGCCGATACTTCCAATCGAACGTTCTTTCCAAACGGCCATTTTGCCAAACTTCGCAACTGAGGTGACCTTCTTTTTCTCTAGATCTACTGCAAAGTTTCTTAGAAGGAACTGAGGTACGGTATGGTGTTTCCTGGCCCTACTCATACAGATCCTCAAGAGTTTTACGAAAGCACACGATTAGTCCCTGCTGACCTGCTCCCCGAAGGGTACCCGTTTATAAGTTAGCTCTGTTCCACATTTGATCTGTGTTTGCGTATTCGACTGGCGTCAAGCCGTCGAGGCTCGTGTGGGGTCTGTTGTGATTGTAGTCGCTCCTCCATGTGTTGATGATGAGGCGGGCATGACCGAGGCCTTCGAAGAGGTGTTCGTTCAGGCATTCATCCCTCAGCCGGCCGTTGAAGCTTTCGATGAAGCCGTTCTGCATCGGCTTGCCGGGGGCGATGAAGTGCCAGGACACGCCGCATTCCCGGCACCATCTGAACATGGCGTTGGAGGTAAACTCCGTCCCGTTATCAGAGACGATCATGCAGGGCTTGCCTCTAAGCTCGATGAGCTGATCCAGCTGGCGCGCAACCCTGACGCCTGAGATGGATGTATCCACCAGGAGCGACAGGCACTCGCGCGTGCAGTCATCGATCACGGCGAGTATCCTGAACCGCCTGCCATCTCTCAGCGTGTCCGAGACAAAGTCGAGGCTCCAGCGCTGGTTCGGCTCAGCTGGTATCAGCATTGGACGTCGCGTGCCGATAGCCCGTTTGCGGCCACCTCGCTTGCGTACCGTCAGCCGCTCCTCCTTGTAGAGCCGATAGAGCTTCTTGTGGTTCAGGCAGATGCCCTCGCGCTCAAGCATCATGCCGATCCGCCGATACCCGAACCGGCGGCGCTCAGACGCGATCTCGCGCATACGCTTGCGGACACCGCCATCATGGCCGCGTTGCGGCTGATAGCGATATGTCTTCGGCGCAATGCCAGCGAGGGCGCAAGCGCGGCGCTGGCTGTACTGTCTTTCATTGATCGCCCAGGTCACGGCGTCTCTCCTCGACTTGGGCGTTAGAAGTTTTTTGCCAGCATCTCTTTGAGCGTCGCATTGTCCAGCATCTGCTCCGCCAGCATGCGCTTCAGCTGGCTATTCTCTTCCTCCATCGCCTTCAGGCGCTTGGCGTCAGAAACGGTCATCCCGCCATACTTCGAACGCCATTTGTAAAACGTCGCATCCGATATCCCGTGCTTGCGGCACAGCTCAGCCGCCGTCATGCCAGCAGCATGCTCCTTCAGGATCCCGATAATCTGCTGTTCGCTAAATCTGCTCTTCTTCATCCGTCTACTCCTCGTCAGGAACAGACTAACCTCAAAACGAGGGCAATTCAGGGGAGCAGGTCAATA
>NZ_CAXFSW010000005.1:0-143124 GCF_964005855.1 uncultured Henriciella sp. | reverse complement strand
GCATGAACACCTTCATGGAAGTCGCCAAGATGCGCGCCGCGCGCCTGCTCTGGGCCAAGCTGGTGAAGGAGAACTTCAATCCGAAGAACCCCAAATCGCTGAGCCTACGCACACACAGCCAGACCTCCGGCTGGTCGCTGACGGCGCAGGACGTCTACAACAATGTGATCCGCACCTGTCTCGAAGCCATCGCGGCCGTTGGCGGGCAGACCCAGTCGCTGCACACCAACAGCTTCGATGAGGCGCTCGCCCTGCCGACCGATTTCTCGGCCCGCATTTCGCGCAACACGCAGCTTTTCCTGCAGCAGGAAGGCGGCGCCTGCCAGACCATCGACCCGTGGGGCGGCTCCTACTATGTCGAACGTCTGACGCATGACCTTGCTGCCAAGGCCCTCACCCACATCGAGGAAGTCGAGAAGCTGGGCGGCATGCGCAAGGCCATCGAGGAAGGCGTGCCAAAGCTGCGGATCGAGGAAGCCGCCGCCAATACGCAGGCCCGCATCGACAGCGGCAAGCAGACCGTGGTCGGCGTCAACAAGTTCCAGCTCGATCAGGACGAGGACGTGCCGGTCCTAAAAGTGGACAATGCCACCGTGCGCCGCATGCAGCTCGACAAGCTCAAACGCCTGAAAGCGGACCGCGATCAGGCTGAAGTCGACGCGAAGCTGGATGCGATTGCGCTGGCGGCCGAAAACGGCAAGGGCAACCTTCTGGCGCTCGCCGTTGAGGCGGCCGCCGCCAAGGCGACAGTGGGCGAAATCTCGGAAGCCGTCGAGCGCAGCCAGGGGCGTCACCAGGCGGTCATCCGCTCAATCAAGGGCGTCTATGGCGGCTCCATCGGCAAGGACGACAAGGCCGAAGAAGCGCGCCAGCTGGCCGAGGCATTTACCTCAAAGAAAGGCCGCAAGCCCCGGATATATATCGCGAAAATGGGTCAGGACGGGCATGACCGCGGCCAGAAGGTCGTCGCCTCTGCGCTGATGGACCTTGGCTGGGATGTCGAAATCGGCCCGCTCTTCCAGACCCCGGAAGAAGCGGCCCGCGACGCCCGCGCGGCCAATGTGGATATCGTGGCGGCGTCTTCGCTGGCGGCCGGCCACCTGACGCTCATCCCGGAACTCAAGCGCGCGCTCGGTAATGAAGGGACGGCCACCACGCAGATCATCGCTGGCGGCGTGATCCCGCCCGGCGACTATGACGCCCTGCGCGCGGCCGGCGCATCAGCCATCTTCCCGCCCGGCACCGTCATCGCGGATGCCGCGCGCGCCATGCTGGAATCGCTTGAAGACGACCCGGTGAACACGGCGGCCGAATAGGGCTGGACGGAACAGACGGGATGAAAGCTCTGGCCACACATCTGTCTAGCCTGGTGGTGGCCGGTGCCGCCGCCTGTCTCGTCCCTGTGCTCAGCGCCTGGCTGTCGGACCTGCACTGGACGTTCGATATGGCGGGCCAGTTCCTGCTGCCGGCCCTCTGGGGCCTTATGGCAGGGGCGGTTCTGCTCATTGTCCTGCTTCCTTTCAGCAAGACGCGTTTCCTGAACCTCGCTGCCGCCAATGTGGCCGTCATCGTCGCCGCGCTGGGCTGGTACGGGATCTGGCCAAATTCCGCAGGTGAACAAACGCCCGGCGCGATCAAGGTGTACCAGCACAATATCTGGGCCAAGAACCCCAATCCGGACCGGGCGGTTCAAGGCGCGCTCGCAAGCGGCGCGGACATCGCGGTCTTCGTGGAGGCCTTCGATGAGATCTTGCGCGTGTCGAACAAGTCGCTGGACGAGCGCTGGCCCTATAATTCCGGCCGGCTGCCAAATGGCCAGAATGCCGGCTGGCTGAAACTCTATTCGCGTTTCGAGATCATCAGTGTGGACGCGCAATTGCCCGATAATACACCTTCCATGCTGGAGGCGCGTCTTCGTCTACCGGAGGGCGAGCTGACGGTTCTTGTCGTCCACTTCACGCGGCCCTGGCCGTTCGACACACCGCATGCACAGCTGAGACAGCTTGCTGGCCTCGCCAGAAAGGTGAGCACGATCGACGGGCCTCTCATCATGCTGGGCGATGTGAATTCTGCCGCCTGGGGGCGGATTGCAGAGCCGCTGGAGAGGGATCTCGGCTTTCAGATGGTCAGCGACCCCCGCGCCGGGACCTGGCCGGCCCGCTTTCCTCCGAAATATCAGCTTCCAAGCGTCAGCTGGCCACCGGCGCTCGCCATACCGATAGACCTTGCCTTCTGCAGGGGCGACATTGTTTGTGGCGATCACAAGGTCGGCGGCCATTTCGGCTCCGACCACCGCTCAGCGACCTTTACCGCATCGCTCAAGACAGAAGGCAGCGACTGAGGCCGGCGGCCTTTTGAAAGCGCCAGGCGAAGCCCCATATCCACTGGCCATGCCGTGTAAGGGGCTAATTGCGATGCTGACACAACCCGATCTCGACACGTTTCAGGACATGACCGAAGCGGCCTGGCAGCGTCTGCCTGAGGCCTTCCGCAAGGCGGCCGGGCGGATCGCGATCCATGTCCGCGATTTTGCCGAGCCTGAAGTTCTGGCGGAGCTCGGCATCCAGGATGCGTGGCAGCTGACGGGGCTCTATCAGGGCATTCCGCTCATCCATGACAGCATTTCCTTCCCGAGCCCGGAAAGCCCGCGCATCTTCCTCTATCGAAAGCCGCTTCTGGCAGAGCTTCAGACGCGCCCGGACGTGACGCTGGACCAACTGATCGAGCATGTCGTGATCCACGAACTCGGCCATCATTTCGGGTGGTCTGACGAAGAAATGCACCGGCTTCTGGATGAGGACTAGGTCAGGCGTCGTGATACGTCTCTGACAGAATCCCGGCAGAATAGGCCTACAAATCAAGAATGTGCGCGGCCTTCTACCCAAGAAGCGAACGCGGTGTTAGACACTCGCAAAAATCGGGTTACAGGCAATCAAGGCACCCACAGGTAGCCCCGCAACATTGATGAGACGCGCCGGCAGCGCCGGTTTCCATACACTTCAAGGACGCAAGGCAACCGGTGACGACCCCTACTTCAACGACCCGCGCCGGAAGCCGGATTGGCGAATATGACCTGCCAGCCCGCTTTGCCTCCTACCTTCCGCCTCTTGCCACAATGGTCCTCTTTGGCCTGTTCTGGGTCGTTGTCGTCATCCTTGTGCGGCTGGTGCTCAGCTTCAGCATTGGCGGCGCGGGGCCCTATTCGCTGATCTATCCGGCGATCCTGATTTCGACCCTGTTTGGCCGCTGGCAGGCCGGGCTCATCTGCTTTGTGCTCTCATTTCTCTACTCCTGGTATTACATCCTGCCCTATCCCGGCTCGTTCGAGTTTGAGCTCGCGCAGGATGCACCGCGGACCCTCGTCAATGGCAGCGCCGCGCTGGTCATCGTGATCTTCGCCGAAACCTTCCGGCGCGCCGTGCAGCGTGCGGTGGCCGAACGCGACATCGAACTTGCCGCGCGTGAGCTTCTCCTCAAGGAACTCGACCATCGCACCAAGAACAATTTCGCCATGGTCGCCAGCCTGCTCGACATGCAGCGGCGCCAGCAGGTGAGCGAGGAGGCGCAAGGCGTGCTGACCATCGCTGCGGCGCGGGTGCAGAGCTTTGCGGCGCTCCACACCTCGCTCTATACGGGTCGCGCCTTCATCGAGGAAGTCTCGATGTGCCACTATCTGACCTCCCTCCAGGACGACCTTCAGTCTGCCCTGTTCGAAGATGAGCGGATAAAGATCACCCTCGACTGCCAGGAACTCATGATGCCGCGCGACCGTGCGCTCGCCATCGGTCTGGTCATGAACGAGATCGTGACGAATGCCGCCAAACACGCCTTCTCGAATGCCGACACTGGCCTGATCGCGATAGACTTTGCCGCCACCTCAGAGGATGAGTGGACGCTGACGATTACCGATGACGGCCAGGGCATGGCTGAAAGCACCGGAGATACCGGCTCAGGCCTCGGCTCCCGCCTGATCGAGGCGTTCACCAGAAAGGCCGGTGCCCGGCTGAACGTTGAGCGTCTGGAACGCGGCACGCGATTTACCCTCACCGCCGAATAGGCCCGTTACAGCGTCCCCGGCCTCAGGATTTCTTCCTCTTTCTGGCAAGTCTGCGCTTTTCCTTCACGTCTTCAGCGTCCATTCTGGCACCAGAAAAGAGCGCAAGGAGGAATGTCCATGAAGGATCTTGGAGACAAGGACGCAACTGAACTGGCATCCATGGTGCGCAGGAAAGAGGTCTCGCCGGGCGAGCTGCTTGACCTCGCGCTGGAAAGCGCCTCGGCGGCGCAGGAGAAGGTCAATTGCTTCTCGAATATCTTTGAGGACGCCGCCCGCAAACAGATCGACGCGGGCCTGCCGGACGGGCCATTTTCCGGCGTCCCATTCGCGGTAAAGGACCTTGGGGCCCGGGTGAAAGGCCTGCCCATTACGAGTGGCTCGCGCGCCTTCAGAGACACAGTATCGGATATGGATGCAACTCTGGTCGAGCGCCAGAAGAAGGCCGGCCTCGTCATTTTCGGCCAGACGACGAGCCCGGAATTCGGCCTGACCACCTCCACCGAAAGCGCCCTCTATGGCAAGACGCGCAACCCCTGGAACACTGAGCATACCTCTGGTGGCTCGTCCGGCGGGGCGTCGGCCTGTGTGGCGTCCGGCGTCATTCCCATGGCGCATGCCAGCGATGGCGGGGGCTCGATCCGTATCCCGGCGGCCTGCACCGGCCTTGTCGGCCTCAAACCCTCACGCGGGCGTGTCCCCATGGGCCCACCGATTTCAGAGAACTGGTTCGGCCTGTCCACCAATCACTGTGTGGCGCGCTCGGTGCGCGACAGCGCGACCCTGCTGGACGTCACACACGGACAGGAGCCGGGCGCTCGCTATATCGCGCCGCCGCCGGAGGGCAGCTTCCTGGACGCGGTGGGCCGCGAACCCGGCGCGCTCAAGATCGCCGTCTGGAGCACCGCCCCGAATGGCGTGAAACCGGACAGGGATGCGCAGGCGGGCCTTGATGCGACGGTCAAGCTGCTCAGTGCGCTTGGCCATCATGTCGAGGAGGCAGGCCCCACCCTCAATGGCGAAGCGCTCGGCAAGGGCATGATGGTGATGGTCTCCTCCTTCATGGCCGCCGTGGCGGATGAACGCGAAGCGTATTTTGGCCGCAAGATCACCGAAGAGGATTTCGAGCCGGTCTCGCTGCGCTTCATAGAGCTTGGCCGCCAGATCCCGATGTCGGAAGTGGTGAAGACCAATAATGCGTTCTGCGAAGCGGCCTGGCAGATGGAGCGATTCATGGATGAAGGCGGCTATGACCTCATCCTCGCGCCGACCCTTTCGCGTGCCCCCGTCAAGCTCGGCGTGCTCAGCCTCGATCCGCCGGACTTCGACCAGTATGGGGTTGATATCTCAAGCTTTGCGGCCTGGTGCCCGGTGTTTAACCAGACCGGCTGGCCGGCCATCTCATTGCCGCTGCACTGGACCGATGACGGCCTGCCGCTGGGCATGATGTTCGGTGCGCGGCTCGGTAAGGAAGAGCTGCTCTATTCCATCGCGGGCCAGATCGAGCAGGCCGCGCCCTGGGCAGATAGACGCCCGCCCATCTGGTTTGGATAAGGTCTCATGACGACACTCACGCCGCATCAGGGCGGCTGCCATTGCCGCGCTGTCCGCTTCGAAGTGGACCTTCCTTCACATGTCGAGGTCGAGGACTGCAACTGCTCGATCTGCGCGATGAGCGGCAATGACCACATCATCGTTCCGGCGAGCCGCTTCCGGCTTTTGCAGGGCGAGAGTGCACTCACCGAGTACCGGTTCAATACCGGGGCCGCGCGCCACCTCTTCTGCAGCACCTGCGGGGTGAAGAGCTTCTATGTGCCGCGCTCCAACCCGGACGGTTACGCCGTGACGTGGAGGTGTCTCGACGACTGGCAGGAGATGGATGCTGCCGTGACAAGGTTCGACGGGCAGAACTGGGAAGACAACGCTGCGCGGCTGGCGCACAAATCGAAAGACTAGCGCGGCGGTGGCGGCCCGCGCCGCGCCTCTCCCTCCTCCCGCCGCATCCGGTCGCCGCGTCGCTCTTCCCAGCGTTCGGCGCGGCGTGCCTCAACCTCTTCGAGCCAGTCGACGAGCTCGCCGCGCTGTTCGTCGCTCAGCGCTGCAATCTGGTCGGCGAGCACGGTCTGGAAGGTCTCATTGAGCGCAGAGTCGGCGGTCCGCATGTCGAGAAAGGCCTGATCGACCGCCGCACGCTCGAAGGGGGTCGCTTTCAGCGCAGCGATCAGGTCATCGCGGGCCGAGCGCTTTTCGTGCCATTGACCACGGGCCGAGCGAAAGGCGTTACGGAAAGCGGCGCGGAGCTCGGCGCGGTCCTCATCGGGGACGATGGACTGGATACCGCGCGCGATCATGTGCTCAGCCCCGCCGCGCGGCCCGCGCCGCTCGCGGTCTCTTTCGCCAAGCTGGCCACCAAGCAGGAAACCGATCAGGAGGGCGTTCGCGACCAGCGAGAGTATAAGCGCGATAGCCGTGCCGGAGAGGCGTTTGCGATCATTCATCCAGCATTTCCTCTTCCAGATAGGTGTCGAACTGATCATAGCCGAGGGCGCCATAGACCACGTTCTCAGCCTCCGTCTCATAGGCGGGCGGCAGACTGGAGGCAGAGGCGGTATAGCCCGCAAACAGCCCCATGCCGAGGCTGGCAAGCGCCGCCCCAGCAGGCCAGCGCCGTCCATTCGGCGTCAGTACACGCCCGATGCGCGCGGCAAGACCGGAATGGCGCTGTGAAGCGGGGCGCGGTGCGCTTGCCAGTATGCGTTCAGCCAGCAAGGGGCCCGGCTCTGGCGCCATGTCAGCATCGAACAGGCTGTCGAGCGCGCGCGCCGCAGCGAGGGCGGCTTCAAAACGGGCCGGATGGGCGGCGAGATGCGCCTCGGCGGCCTCGCGTTCATCTTCAGGCCAGCTCATGCTGGAAGCGCCATAGGCCTCTATCAGCTCCAGCACCCTTTCGTCTGTAGTGTCCATCCTGCTCATTCTTGCTGTCCTTCCGACAAGGCCTGCCGGAGCGTTCTTCGCGCTCTTGATAACAGGCTTTCAAGCGCCTCAACACTGACCTGCATCGCTGCAGCCGCGTCCTTGTTGCCCAGCCCCTCAAAGGCGCAGAGGGTGAGGGCTTCCTTCTGTCTCTCCGGCAGGCCATCGATCAGGGCCTGAATTCTCGTACCGGCCTGTTTCTGGTGAAGCGCCTGATCGGGCGGCAAATCTGCCGCTTCCCGCTCTGGCAGCGTCTCCATGAGGACCGGCGCTTTCTTTTTCATCCTGTCGCGGCAGAGATTGATCGCCACCGTGCAGGCCCAGGTCGAGAACTTCGCGCGCGCTTCCCAGTCCGGAAGCATTTTCCACGCGCGCAGGAAGGTCTCCTGCGTCACATCTTCGGCCTCCTGCCGGTCACCCAGCATGCGGAAGGCCACCCGCCAGACCACCGGCATGTGGCGATTGACCAGCGCGGACTGGGCCATCCGGTCTCCGGCGGCTGCCCTCGCGATCTGCTCTGATTCCGAAAGGTCTGACACGCAGGAAGCATAGCGGCGGCCCCGCGACATGCGAGGGAGGAAATCGCCCTGCCCAGCCGGGGCCGCCGCTTCGCTCATACCGGACTATTTCCGGTCAGCGCCGCCACCGCGATGATGCCAGCCGCCACGGTGCCCGCCATGATGACCCTGCATCTCGGCAAGTTCGGCTTTGGTGATTTCACCATCCCCGTCGGCGTCGACGCGTTCGAACATCGACATGCCACGCGTCTCGAACTCATCGATGGAGATCACGCCATCACCATTGGTGTCGCGGCGGGCGAACATGCGCTCCTTGCGCGCCTGCATCCGCGCCTCGCGCTCAGCTTCTTTCCAGGCTTCGAGTTCGGCAAGCGTGAGGCTGCCATCCCCATTCGCATCAGCCTGGCTGAAACGCTCAGCTTTCATGGCTTCGATTTCGTCGGTCGAAATGACGCCGTCCGAATTGGTATCGAAGCGTTCGAGCATACGTTCTGCGCGCGCTTCGCCGCGATCGGCACGGTCTTTGGTTTCGCCCTCATCCTGAGCAAAGGCAAGGCCGGCAGCGCCAAGCGTGGCAAGGCCGGTCAGGGTTGCGGCAAGTGCAAGTTTCTTCATGTCGGGTTCCTCTTTTTCTGTGTGACCCGACAGGTGAAACGATGGCGCGTCAGGATTCCGTCGCGAGCGGACCGATTTTTCTGCAGCGAATATCCGCGACGGCCTGTTTCATCTCAGAATAGCGATGCTCCAGCACCTCGAAACCCGGACAGTCTGCAGCCAGAGCCAGCCTGTCCTTCAGCCCCCGGGAAAAGGTGGAGGACTCCGCCTCCCCGCCCACGGCGATCCGCTGAACCTGCTGCAGCGATTGCAGGAGGCGGAAGGCATGGCTGAGCGTGCCGGCTTCATCGGCCGAGAGGTAGCCCGTCTCTTCAAGGGCTGCGATGGCATCGGAAGTCGTGGCGTGGACTGCGTCCGGATCGCCGCTGAGCAGCATGCCCTGCTGCAGGATGAATTCCAGATCGACGAGCCCGCCTTCGGCCAGCTTGATGTCCCAGGGGCCGCCGGGCGGCTTCTCGCGCCAGAGGCGCTGGCGCATGTCGAGAATGTCGGCTTTTCTCTCTTCAGGCGGCTTGCCGTGCGTGATCGCATCGCGTGCGATCTCCATCATCTTCTTTCCGAGAGGATCATGGCCCGCGACAAAGCGCATCCGCGTCAACGCCATCAGCTCCCACGTCCAGGCGTCCTGATGCTGGTAGCGGTCAAAAGCAGACAGGGACACAGCGACGGGCCCAGCACGCCCCGAGGGACGCAGGCGCATATCGACCTCATAGAGGTTCCCCTCCGCCGTATCGGCCGAGATAGCGGTAATCAGGCGCTGCGCGAAACGGGTGAACCAGCTGCCCGCCTCCACTGCCTCATCCTTGTCGGCCTCGAACACGATGATGATGTCGAGATCGGAGCCCGCCGTCAGCTCGCGGCCGCCAAGCTTGCCAAGGGCCGCGACAGCCCAATGACCCGGCTGCGGACCATATTTGCGCGCGGTCTCCATCGCTGCGGCATCGGCCATGAGGCGTACGCATGTATCTGCCAGGTCGCTCCAGGCCAAGGCGGCCTGCGAGGCTGGCAGTCGAGAATGAAGCAGACGGTGACCGATCAGGAAGGCGCGCTCATTCTGCCAGCGGCGCACTTCATCCATTCGCGTCTCGAAATCCATCCCGCCATCCAGCGTCGGCGGGAATTCCTGCGTATTCTGCGAAATCAGCGCTTCAAGAAGACCGGGCCGGCGCGCCAGTGTCTGCGACAGGCGCGGCGCGATGGCGAGCGTGGTGACGAGGTCTTCCAGCAGGTCCGCTTCCGCCACGAGCATTGAGAGCGTCTGGATGCCGGAACGAAGGCCCTCGAAGAACTGGGTGAAGCGGGTGAAAGCCGTGTCAGGCTCACCGGTCCGGCTCATGGCCATGAGAAGGTCGGGCAGGAGCGCGGTCAGCAGCCCCCTGCCCCGCTCTGTCCGCGTCGCAGGTGTCTTGCCGCGATGCCAGTTCTGGATTGTGGAGATAACGCGGGAAGGGTTTGAAAAGCCCAGTGAGGAAAGCGTGCTGACGGTACCGGGGTCCTCATCGACACCGGTAAAGACCAGATTGCCCTGGGCGGCCGACTTCGTCTTGCGTTCTTCTTCGGCAAAGAGGTCGCTATAGTGGCGGCTGACAATGGCGCGGGTCTCATGCAGCTCCTTGTCGAACGCGGCGATCCCGTCATAGCCGCAGAGTTTCGCAAGACGCTCCCGGCGCTCTTCTTCCTCCGGCACGCGGTGGGTCTGCTCATCCTGCAGCATCTGGATACGATGCTCGACGCCGCGCAGCGCGACATAGGCCTCGGACAGTTCTTCTGCCACCGGTCCATCCACGGCGCCGGCCGCGACCAGCGCCTGAAGGCTGGCCAGTGTCTTGCGGTTGCGCAGATATTCATTGCGCCCGCCAAGCACGATCTGCTGGGTCTGGGCGAAAAATTCGATTTCCCGAATGCCGCCGGGGCCGAGCTTGACGTCCGGCGCCGGGTCATCAAGGGCCGCACCAGCCTTGGAATTGATCATACGCTTGACCGCCTGGACGTCGGCAATGGCCCAATAGTCCATATGCCGGCGCCAGACGAAGGGCGTCAGCATCTCCTGAAATCGTTCAGCGGCAGCGATGTCGCCCGCGACGGGACGGGCCTTGATCCAGACCATCCGCTCCCAGTTCTGGCCGACGCTCTCATAATAGAGCGCAGCCATACGCGTGGAGACCGCAGGCGGGGTGGAGGACGGATCGGGACGCAGGCGAAGGTCCGTGCGGAAGACATAGCCTTCACCCGTCTGCTCCTCCAGGACACGCATCGTCTCCTGCACGGCCCGGTTGGCCTTCATCTGGGCCTCGCCAGAGCCGCCATCGAAGACGTCTGGGTCAAAAAAGGCGGCAACATCGATGTCGGAGGAGTAGTTAAGCTCAAACGCGCCCATCTTGCCCAGCGCGAACAGGAAGAGCCCGTCCGGTGACAGGTCCCGGGCGCGCAGCACGGCCTTGAGGGCGGCGGCAAGCGCTGTATTGGCGAAATGTGTGAGATCCGCTGTCACAGCGCTGACATCGGCCTGCCCGCTGAGGTCGCGGGCCGCGACGGCAATATGATGGGAGAGCTTGGCCTGCCGGAGCGCCGCCATCGTCGCTTCGAGCGTTTCAAGCTCACCGGCGGCCTCTGCGTCGGAAATGGCGCGCGCGTGAAGCGCTTCGGCGCCCTCTTCCTCGAGGAATTTCACCGCATCGGGCGCCCGGCGCGCAGCGCGGGCGAGATAGGGCGCAAGGTCGGCGGCCAGCCTGAAGGCTTCTGCGGGCGTCGCCGCAATGGGTCGGATCGTGAGCATGCCCCTTCCTAGCGCTCACGCGGCAGAGAAAAAACCGCTTTTAATCCATGCGGGTCGGGAATCTCGCTCGCCCAGAGAAGTTCAAGATCGCCCTTATGGAGGTCCGCGACCGAATCGACCAGCGCAAGACCAAGGCCAGAGCCGGCCTGAGTGCGGGCCTCATCGAGCCGGAAGAAGCGCTCCTTGGCCCGCTCGCGCATGTGTTCGGGGATGCCCGGCCCGGTATCGGTCACGATGATCTGGACTGTTTCAGGCGTGCGTTGCGCCCGGAAGCTGATCGTGCCGCCCTCCGGCGTGTATTTGATGGCATTATCCAGAAGGTTCGAGATGGCCTGCGCCAGCAATTCGCGGTCGCCCAGGACGAAGAGGTTGACGCCGATATCACTGTTGAACTGGAGCCCCGAAAACTCACAGGCAGGCTCATAAAGGTCTGCGATTTCCAGCAGCATGTCGCGCAGATCGAGGCGCACAAGACGCCCCTCGGCGCCGGCATCAAGCCGCGAAAGGCGCAGGATGGCGTTGAAGGTGGCGAGGACGCGGTCCACTTCCTCAACGGTCTGGGTCAGGGTTTCGCGCGCCGTCTCTTCGCTCATGTCCCCGATCAGCGCCGTCTCCAGCCGGTTGCGCAGGCGCGACAAGGGAGAGCGAAGGTCATGCGCGATGGAATCGCCCGTATGGCGGCTTGAGGCCATCAGGCGTTCCAGCTTTTCCAGCATCGTATTGACGTGCATGGCGAGGCGGTCGAACTCATCGCCCGAGCCGGAGACAGGTGCACGGACCGAGAGGTTGCCCGCCACAATCGCTTCCGTGGTGCGGGTCAGCTGTTCAGCGCGCCGGGCAGCATAGCGCGAGATAAAAATCCCCCCCATCAGCGCGAGCAGGACACCGATGGGCGCAGCGGTGGTGACCGCCTGCGTGATGCGCCTGACGATCCGCCCGCGCTCCCCGGTCTCAATGGCGACGAGCAGGACGTTCCCGTTCGGCAGACGCACAATGCGGCCCTCAGCCTCTGTCAGGGTCGGCTCGCCGCCGGGCCGCGGGACTTCGATGCTGAGGCTGACATTGCTGACATCGCCGACTGTGTCCGGCGGAGAGACCGGCAGGTTCGGGAAATCCCCGATCAGCCGGTCGCCCTCCGGTGTTTCCAGCTGGTAGCGGAAGGGTGCACCGGGAACGAGCGCGCGCTCGATCAGTGACTGTTCGAGACGTTCCAGGCCCCCGGTATAATAGGCAAGCTCCAGCGCCCCCATCTCCGCCTCAAGACGCTGGTCGGCCTCTGCGCGCAGAGAGCCGACCGTGGCCTGAAACAGATAGGAAAGGAGGAGGAAGGAAAAGAGGCCGAACAGGACCGCATAGACGAGCGCCAGCCGGAATGTCGTCGTCCGGACAAACGCGAAGCGACCCGACTTCATCCTTGCAGGCAGTAACCCGCGCCGCGCACGGTCTGCAGCAACTGCTCATCGAAATCCTTGTCGATCTTCGCGCGAAGGCGCGAGACATGGACGTCGATGACATTGGTCTGGGGGTCGAAATGATAGTCCCAGACCTTCTCGAGCAGCATGGTGCGGGTCACGACCTGACCGGCATGGCGCATGAGGAATTCCAGAAGGCGGAATTCGCGCGGCTGCAGATCAATCTTCTGCTCGCCGCGCCACACCTTGCGGGCGAGGAGGTCCATTTCGAGATCGGCCACCTTGAGCTTTGTCACAGGCGGCTCGCCATTCACCTGACGCCGGCCGAGTGCTTCAACACGTGCGGCAAGTTCCTGCGGGGCGAAAGGCTTGGCGAGATAGTCGTCCGCGCCGACTTTCAGCCCCTCGACACGGTTGTCGACGTCCGAAAGGGCAGAGAGGAAGAGAGCGGGCGTCTGCCCGCCCCCATTCCGGTATTCCTCGACAAGCTTCAGCCCGTCCTTTTCCGGCAGCATCCGGTCCACGACGAGCGCATCGAAGTCGCCGTCGCGGGCCTTTATCAGGCCATCTGCGCCATTCTCGGCGAGATCGACCTCATGGCCGGCCTCGCTGAGAACCTTGTTGATGAAACTCGCCTGGTCGCGATCATCTTCTATGACGAGAACCCGCATGAGCCTTGCTCCTTATAACCGTCAGTTCGACGCGTCTTCGCCGATGTCGGCAGTAACAAACAGGGTACGCTGACCGTTCCGGATGGCGAGAAGCAGCTTGTCGCGCCCCTTCTTCTTCATGTCGGAAATCGCCGATTCAAGGTCTGCGACCGTGGCAAGCGGGCTGCCGGCTGCCGACAGCAACGCCATGCCGGCACGCACATCATACTCGGCAAGCGGGCTGTCACTATCAACATCGCTGATGATCAGGCCAGGCTCATCATCGTCCAGAGCCAGCGTGTCCCGGTCGGTGCTGTTCAGCGGCCTAAGGGCGAGACCCAGCGGGCCGTCCTTGGCATTGCTGTCCGGATTGTCCCCCGAAACACCGGTCTGCGCTTGCGGAATGGCATTCGGGTTTTCAGGACGCTCGCCCACGGTGACACTGATGGTCTGCTGCTCACCGCCGCGAAGAACGGTGAATGTGTTGTCCGAGCCTGCCATAAGCCCGCCGACCAGACGCGTCACAGAGGTCGCATCCGTTGTGTCGTTGCCGTTGACCGACAGGATGATGTCGCCGCGCTGAAGGCCGCCGGACTGGGCCGGGCTATCCGGGCTGACATCGGCGATAATCGCACCGCGCGCTTCTTCAAGACCCTGCGCATCGGCCATGTCTTCGGTCACATCCTGAATGGTCACACCCAGCCAGCCGCGCGAGACGCGGCCGTCCTTGATGAGCGCGTCCGTGACGGAGACAGCCAGTTCTGCCGGAATGGCGAAACCGATGCCCACAGACCCGCCCGTGGGTGAGAAGATGGCTGTGTTCACGCCAACCACACGGCCCTGGAGGTCAAAGGTCGGACCGCCGGAATTGCCGCGGTTGATGGCGGCATCGATCTGCAGGAAGTCGGTATAGGGATTGTTTGCGCCAAGCTCACGCCCATCGGCCGACAGGATACCGGCCGTTGCCGTCCCGCCGAGGCCAAAGGGGTTGCCGAGCGCCACAACCCAGTCGCCGCGGCGCAGATTTGTGTCGGTCTCGAACTCAACGAATGGGTAGGTCCCCGGCTCGGTCACGCGAATGACGGCAAGGTCGGTCTGCGCATCGGTGCCGATAAGTTCGGCTTTCAGCTCCCGGCCATCCTCAAGCACGACCTCAATCTCTGTTGCGTCCTGCACGACGTGATTATTGGTGACGATGTAACCTTCTTCGGAGATGAAGAAGCCGGAGCCGAGCGAGCGGGCTTCGCGGGTCTGCGGTTCATCCTCGCCGCCCTCTTCCTCACGCTCGCGCATGTAATCATCAAAGCCGGGCAGACCGCGGAAGCGTTCGAAGAACTCTTCCATATTGCCCATGCCCGTAACCTCACGCTCGGACACGACATTCACGCTGACCACGGCGGGGCTCACTTCCTCAATGAGGTCGGCGAAGCTGATCGGCGCGCCATTCGGCTGCTGAATCGAGATCGGCTGCTTGGCTGAGGCCTGCTGGAAGACCGGGGGTGCGTAGAAAAAAGCCCCTGCAACACCAGCCCCAAAGACACCGGCAACCAGGGCCTGTTTCGATATAGCGATCGCTTTCATATTCCTCTCAAACTCCTCAAGAATTCTATTCATCGATAGTGTGGATAAATATAAGCCAATGCCAGTCCCTTGACTGATTAAACATCGGTTAGACTTTATCCTTTCAAATCAAGCGTCAGGCTCATTTCAGCCTGTCTTCTTGTCAATTCTACTCCGTATCCGGCTGCCCGACTCAAGCGTCCTGTGCACAGGGCATTTGTCCGCGATCTCAAGCAGGCGTGCAAGCTGATCGTCCGTGACGTCACCCTGAATATGGATAGCGCGCGAAAAGATGTCGATCTTGTCCTCTTCGCCGCACTCGTCGCAGTCGCTCGCATGCTCGCGCGTGTGGCTGACGGCAACACCGATATGCTCAACGGGCCAGTCCTTGCGATTGGCGTACATGCGCAGTGTAATGGAGGTGCATCCACCAAGGGCAGCCGACAGGAGCGAATAGGGGTCGGGGCCCGTATCGCTGCCGCCGAAATTGCGGGGCTCGTCGATGATCTGCCGGAAGCTTCCGGTCAGCACCTCATTCTGATAGGGCCCCGGCCCGGCCGTCTCCCGGACAAGAACGCCCTCGTCTGCTGAAGGGGACTGGTCTTCATCGGGTTTGAGATAGCGAGACGCCCAGCCGGCAATCACGCTGGCGGCAAAATCTGTGTCGGTATCGCGCTCGAGGAAATGGCTTGAATCGTCGAGGCTGACGAAGCTTTTCGGGTGGCGCGCCTCGAGAAAGAGCTTTGTGGCATGCTCCACGCTTACCTCTTCATCGCCCGGCGCGTGCAAAATGAGGAATGGCAGACGCAGGCGGGAGACAGCGGCGCCCACCCGGGCTTCGCGCAGGTCATCGACGAATTCCCGGCGGATCGTGAAAGGTCGCCCGCCCAGGGTAACGCTGGCTTCGCCGTCGCTTTCAATCTCTTCGACACTGGGGCCAAACTGGCCGATGACGTGTTTGGCTTCTGACGGCGCCCCGATGGTTACAAGCGCCTTCAACCCCTTCAGTCTTTCAGCTGCGAGTATCGAAGCGGTCCCGCCCAGCGAATGGCCGACCAGCAGCGAGACCGGGCGCCCCTGCTCCGCCATCCAGCTGGCCGCCGCTTCTATATCTTCGACATTGGAGCTGATCCCGCTTTCGGAAAACTCACCTTCCGATTCGCCGATGCCGGTGAAATCGAACCGCAGGACACCGATCCCGCGTTCAGCCAAAGCACGTGATAGACCGACAGCAGCGCGCGACTGTTTCGAGCATGTAAAGCAGTGGGCAAAGATGGCCCAGCCGACAAACTGGCCGACCGGATGTTCAAGACGCCCAGCGATCTGCTGGCCATCGCTGCCAGAAAAACTGACCTTCTCGCTGAACATGACGCCTCCCGGACTCCGTGGCCTTCCATGCGCACATAGGTGCGTGGAGGGTGTCTTGCCAGTGCAGGCGGGCCAATCTGGCGGTCAGCTCTCCTCCTCAGGGGCGACAGCGGGGATGTCGGTGCGCGGCCGGCGGTTACGGCTGATCGTGAAAGCCAGGACCCCGCCCGCTATGAGAAAGATGAAGGGCGACGCCCAGAGCAGCATGCCGCCGAGCCCGCGCGAAGGTGGCCGGAACAGGACAAAGTCGCCATAGCGCTCGGCAAACCAGCCGCGGATTTCCTCATTGCTCTGACCGTCGGCGACCATCTCCCGGACACGTTCGCGCATGTCTGCAGCGATATCAGAGCCCGAATTGGAGATGGGTTCGTTCTCGCAGGCCACACAGCGGATCTCACGCATGAGGTCCTGTGCGCGCGCCTCTTCCTTCGGGTCGGCAAGCGGGCCTTCGGCAGCGAAGATCAGGAGCAGCGAGGCAAGAATGGCTTTCATGCAGCCTCCGTCGCAGTGTGTTTCCTGCGTCCAAACACGCACAGACCCGCGCCAAGTGCGATAAAGATCGTTCCGAGATAAATGAGATCGATCAAGGGGTTGAGGAAGACTTCAAAGGTCCAGCGGGTCTCGCCCTGCTGGTTGCGCCGGCCATCGCCAAGCGCGACATAGAGGTCGGAAAGCCCTGTCTTGTGGATCGCGGTTTCGGTCGTGGGCATCTGGGCAGCCGGATAGAAGCGTTTGTGCGGCGTCATACTGGCGACAGTGCCGCCGTGCCGCGCCGTCAGTGAGGCGCGTTCAGCGTACCAGTTCGGGCCTTCGATACTCTCGACATCATCAAGGGTGAGCTGCCAGCCAGCCACAGACGTCGACTGACCTTCCTGCAGCGCAATCGTGGTGTGCGTGCGCCCGGAGGTCTCCAGGACAGCGCCCAGGACGAAGAGGCCGAGGCCCGCATGGGCAAGCGTCATGCCCCAGACCCGCGCCGGCATTTGCGGAAGGCGCTGCCGGGTCTTTGCCCGCCGCCAGAGCTCAAACGCCGCGCCGCCAATCAGCCAGACAGCGATCGCCAGGCCCACACCGGCCAGAAGCGGGATATCAAACGGTCCGATGCCCGCCAGCCAGAAGATGGCGACGATCCCGGCAAAGGCGGCGGCAAACTTCCAGATCGAGGAGAGGTCCGCCTTGCCCCAGCTCCAGGCCTGCACGACGGGCAGGGAGATGAGCGCGAGCGACATGATCGGGGTAAAAGTCAGATTGAAGTAAGGTTCGCCAACAGAGATCGTCTCCCCTGTTGCCTCTGCGATCAGTGGAAACAGGGTGCCAAGCAGGACAGTGGCGGTCGCCACGACGAGAACGAGATTATTGCCCATGAGCGCGCCTTCGCGGCTCGCCGTTGTCCAGTCAGGCCCGGCCGCAAGCTTTGAGGCACGCAGGGCAAAGAGCAGGAGCGCCGCGCCGCCGAACACGAGCAGCCCGGCCAGAAGCAGGGAGCCGCGGAGCGGGTCGATGGCAAAGGCATGCACCGATGTAAGTACGCCGGAGCGCACGAGAAACGCGCCGAGCATTGAAAAACAGAAGGCAAGGACTGCCAGCAACGACGTCCAGACACCGAAACTGCCGCGCTTCTCCGTAACGATGACCGAGTGCATCAAGGCGGCGCCCAGAAGCCAGGGCATCAGGCTGGCATTTTCGACCGGGTCCCAGAACCACCAGCCGCCCCAGCCAAGCTCATAATAGGCCCAGTAACTGCCAAGGGCGATGCCGAGGGTGAGCGGGACGAAGGCCGCCAGCGCCCAGATACGCGCCGTCCGAGCCCATACGCGGTCGATACGTCCTTCGATGAGGCCAGCCGCGGCCAGTGCGAAGACGAAGGAATAGCCAACATAGCCAAGATACAGCATGGGCGGATGGGCCGCGAGCGCCGGATCCTGGAGCAGCGGGTTGAGGCCGGCGCCCTGAAGCGGGGCCGGATCAAGCCGGGTAAAGGGCGAGGAGGCAAGCAGAAGATAGGCCAGTGCGCCGGCATTCAGTACACCCTGAACGCCGAGCGCACGCGCCTCGAAAACCGGACGGCCGGTCGACAGGAACCGCGCGCCTGCGGCCCCAAACCCGATACCGACGAGGCACCAGAGCGCCATCGAGCCTTCATGGTTTCCCCATGTCCCGGCGATCTTGTAGACGAAGGGCTTCAGCGTGTGGGAATTGGCCGCCACCAGCTGGACCGAGAAGTCCGAGGTTGCAAAGGCCACAATCAGGGTCAGGAAAGAGAAGGCCATCGCGCCGAACGCGATGAGCGCTGAAAGCCCCGCTGCCTTCCTTTGGCCCAGCAGGCCCTGACCAGCCTGCAAGAAGCTGAGCGCCAGCGCGAGGAAGGCCGCAAAATGACCGGCTTCGATCATGAGGTCGCCTGGCGGGCGTTCTTCAGTTCGCGCGGTTCATAATTCTCATCATGCTTGGCGAGAATGTTCTCCGCGGTGAAGTCGCCACCTGCGCCGAAACGACCCGTCGCGACAACGCCTTCGCCTTCACGGAAAAGGTCCGGCACCACGCCTGTGTAAGCGACCTCAACGGTTTCGCCCGACCCATCCTCAATGAGGAAAGTCATGTCGGCGCCTTCGCCATATTCGATGGAATCGATCTGCACCCAGCCGCCGATCCGCACGCGCTTGCCAACGTCCGGCTGGCCGCGCTCAGCAATGAGCTGCGGGGTGTAGAAGAGGTCGGCATGCTGCCTCAACGCGACCGCGGCCAGCGCTACGGCGCTCACCAGCAGCACGGCTGCGATCGACACGCCCCAAAGTCTTTTTGCTCTCGCTCTCATAATGCAGGCCTTGTATCGAAGCTTGCAGGATTTGACACTGCGACCGAAACAACCAGACTGCTTTCGAGTTGGTTGGTGTACAGTAACTTACGGCGGCTCAAGAGGCGAATATGCCGGATTTTTCCGATATCTGGGACATTGAAAAGCAGCTCTGGACAGGGCCTGCAGAGGAGTATGACCGGCTGATGGCGCCTCATTGCGTCATGGTCTTTCCCCTGCCCGCCGGTATCCTGAAGCGCGAGAAAATCATCGAAACAGTAAAGCTGGCCCCGCGCTGGGACCATGTGGAGTTCGACAGCGAGACAGCTGTCCAGTCCGGCGAAGGGACAGTGACGCTGGCCTATGTCGGGCGCTGCCTGAAGGACCACGACACCTATGAGGCTTACTGCTCATCGACCTATGTGAAGTCGGACAAGGGCTGGCAAATCGTCCAGCATCAGCAGACGCCGGCCTGAAGCTCGCTGCCTTAAGGAGTTTCCTCGCCCGCTTCGTCGCTGCCGGCGGCGCGGGCGGCGTCCGCCTCCGCGCGCATCGCATTCAGCATGGCCCGGCGGGGATCGTCTTCCGGCAGGTCGGCAAAAACACGCTCCCAGTGCGCCTGCGCGGCGTCCAGGTCGCCAGCCTGATAGGCTGGCATGGCTGCCAGAATGCCCGCCCTCACCTCGCTATTGTCCAGCCGCCAGGCGCGGTCATAAAGACGCGCCGCTGGCTCTGTAATGATCCCGCCATCGCGTGTGACAACCGCATCGGCCAGCGCGATCAAAGCCGGGACATGGTCCGGGTCACGGCGCAGCGCGGACTGAAAGGCGCGCAGGGCGTTTTCGGTCTGCCCCTGCGAGCGCAGAAGAACACCGATAAAGTACTGTGGCTCAGGGCTGTCCGGCTGTTCGCGGGCCGTCATCTGAAGGCGCGCCAGCATCTCGTCACGTGACAGATCATCCGCCGGGCGGGAGGCAATCTCCGCTTCGCGCGCCGAATAAGGCTGGTCAGGCAGCATTGGCCGCCCGACGAAGAGATAGGCTACAGCCGCAATCAGCGTGGCCGCTCCAAGAGAGATCAGTGTGGTGTGTTTCATTGCCCCGGCAGCGTGATGGTTGCGCGAAGGCCGCCTAGCGGGCTCTCGGAGAGATCGAGGCGGCCGTCATACATTTCAGAAACATCCGCGACGATAGAGAGACCGAGCCCCGTGCCGGGCGCGGTCTCATCGAGCCGCACACCGCGCTTGACCGCGGAATTGCGCGAATCCGGGTCAAGGCCGGGGCCGTTATCGTCGATATGGATCTGCATGAGGCCGTTCTGGCTCTGCGCGCAGGAGACTTCAACGCGCGAATCCGCCCACTTGCAGGCATTCTCCATGAGATTGCCCAGCATCTCCTCAAGGTCCTGCTGTTCCACCCGGACATAGCAGTCTGCCGGGATGGCGTTGAAGACCTCTATGCCCCTGGCGTCGAACAGACGTGTCAGCAGGCGCTGCAGACCAGAGACAACCGGCTCGATCTCGGTGCGCACACCGAGGGCTTCGGACCGGGCAGCAGCCTGCGCACGCTTCAGATAGTGGTCGACATTGGTGCGCATCGATTCGGTCTGGCGGCGCACCACATCGTCCAGCGAGGTATCGCCAGTGGCCTCGTTACGCAGCACCGCCAGCGGCGTCTTCAGGGCATGGGCAAGGTTGCCGACATGGGTCTGGGAGCGCTCGACGATCTTGCGGTTATTATCAAGCAGCTTGTTGAGCTCTTCAGTCAGGGGCTGCACTTCGACCGGATAGTCGCCATTGAGCCGTGCCCGCTGGCCTGCCCGGATTTCGGAGACATGAAGCTGGACGCGGCCAAGCGGTCGCAACGCAAACCTCAGGCCGATCCAGAGCGCAAGCAGCGTGCCGCCCGCCAGCGTTGCCATGGCAATCAGCAGGATGAGCCTCAGCTGGTTGGCGCCTTCATCGGTCAGGTCCCGGTCGGCCGACGCCATGAGCAGGATCGGATTTTCGCGATTGGGCACCGTGATGGAGCGGACAGCCACGCGAAGCAGCTCATCCTTGGGCCCTCTCGTATTGCCATATTGCGTCTGACCGGGTGAGTTTAGCGCGGCCTGTGAAAGCTCTTTCGGAAGCGGCAGCGGCCCGTCCCAGACACTCTGGGAGCGGATATCATTGCCAAGACTGCCATCATCATGAACCGCGATCATCGCCCAGTAGCGTCCCGAGAGCGGCAGCTGGAAGCGCGCATCGCTCGGCAGACGCTCCTCGATATCGACCACGCGGCCATCGGGCAGGATTTCCAGAGCGCGCGGCAGCGTGACCAGCGTGGAATCCAGTTCCTGCTGAAGGATGCGGACGGTCTGGGTCCGGTAGGCGGCGGTCATGGCGATCACACCGCCGATGACGACGATCAGGCTCCAGATCACAGCGCCGAGGAGGAGGCGCCTTGAAAGTGAAAGGCGCGGCCTGGCCGGCGGTTTCGCCGCCACGGGGCTCGCTTCGGCCTCTCTGGACGGGTCAGGTTCAGGCAAGGCCTGCCGTCTCACCTTCCGGCACGACGAGACGATAGCCCAGTCCCCGCTCGGTCTGGATACGGTCGGTCCCGATCTTCTTGCGCAGACGTCCGATAAAGACCTCGATCGTATTCGAATCGCGGTCGAAATCCTGGTCATAGATATGCTCGACCAGCTCGGTGCGCGGCACGACGCGGCCTTGATGGTGCATCAGATAGGAGAGCACGCGGTACTCGTGCGCGGTGAGCTTGACCGGCCGGCCATTGACCGTGGCTCTCGCTGCACGCGTATCCACCCGCAGGCTGCCTGCTTCCAGCGCGGCGGCAGAATGCCCGGTGGCGCGGCGCAACAGCGCCCGCAGACGGGCCAGCAGCTCTTCTGTGTAGAAGGGCTTCGTCAGATAATCGTCAGCGCCCGCATCGAACCCGGCGACCTTTTCGCTCCAGCGGTCGCGGGCGGTCAGGATCATCACCGGGAAGTCCTTGCCGTCATCGCGCCAGCGCTCAAGGATCGTGACGCCATCCATCTTCGGCAGGCCAAGATCCAGGATGACCGCGTCATAGGGCTCTGTATCGCCCAGGAAGTGGCCGTCCTCGCCGTCCGCAGCAAGATCGACCGCATAACCGGACTGTGTCAGCGCATCGGCAAGTTGCCGGCGCAGGTCCGCATCGTCTTCAACAACAAGTATACGCATGGAATTTACCTAGCTCACGCTAATGATCTGTCCGTTATGGGCATTGATGGTGAACTGGACGAGTTCACCCTGCCGTGTGGTCCAGTCGATGACATAGACCTTCCGGCCGCCTCTATCAAAGAGTCCGACGAAACGGCGCATCTCACCACCATAGCGCGACTCTATCGGGCGTAGAATATCCTTCAGCGGAAGGATCTCGCCGCGCTCACGCGCATTGCGCGCATCGTCTGCCGTGAAGGAATTGCTCCATTGCCCCTGCGCATTCGCAGCGGGCGACATGGCGATCAGGCCGAGGCAAATGGAGGCGACTATCCGTTTCATGAATCAGACTATGCCCCACCTGCCCTGAATACATGCTGAATGATGTGCGAGCAGTTTAGTCAGAAAGCGCCGCGCCGCTCAATGGCTCTTCGCCCATTCGATGAGGTCTTCATCCTTCGGGTCTTCAAGCGTGATTTCCAGCCGGACATAGAGATGGCCGGGCTTGTCCTTGAACTGGACGCCCTTATTGCGCAGGCGAAGGACGCTGCCCGTATTGGACCCCTCGGGCACTTTCAGCGTGACCGGACCGCCGGGGGTCGCCACCTCCACCGTGCCGCCAAGCAAGGCCGTCTTGAGAGGCAGCGGGACAGACATGCGAAGATCGGCACCGTCCCGTGTCCATGTCTTGCTGGGGCGGACATGAAGCTCCAGCAAAGCATCGCCCGGCGGGCCGCCCGTCTGTGAGGGCTGGCCCTGACTTTTGAGGCGCAGCACCTGGCCGGTGGTCACACCCGGCGGAATGGAGACGTTGAGGCTCTTATTGTCCGCCATGGTCATCTGGCGCTTGGCGCCCTGAACGGAGTCCTCAAACGAGATATCGACCCGGTAGCGGATGTCGGCGCCCTTGCGCGGGCCAGGCCTGCGGCGCTGGCCGCCAAACATGCCCGACAGAATGTCCTCGAATGGATCGCCCTGGAACGAGCCACCCTGCTGACGGAAGCCGCCGCCTCCAAAACCTCCACCGAACCCGCCGCCTGCATTGGCAAAGCCGGTCGGATTACCATCGGCGTCGATTTCGCCGCGGTCGAACTGGGCGCGTTTTTCCTCGTCGCTCAGGATTTCGAAGGCCGCCGACGCCTCCTTGAAGGCATTGGCCTTCTCCTCGTCATTCGGGTGCAGGTCCGGGTGCAGCTCTTTCGCCTTCTTGCGATAAGCCTTCCGGATCTCGTCGGTGGTGGCCGACTTGCTCACGCCAAGTGTCTGATAGGGATCGCGCGCCAAGGGAGGTCTTCACTTTCATCACTGTTGCGATGAGGTGTAGTTAGAGTGCCTCTGCCGCGATTGAAACCCATGGACCATAGCGCCCGTCAGTTCCGATCTCAGCAACGCGGATATTATGCACATCCGCGCCAGTTTCGATCCGATTGGCACTGGTCTGCAGCGTAAACAGCGTCCCGGAGGGAGACTCCCCCTCAACCGCAAACTGGCGTGGGTGAACCGGGTCAGGCAGGTCCCAGCTGTCCGGAATGTCCGGTCCGCGGGGTAACCAGCTTAATTCAACCGTCCCGCCCGTCTGCCGCCTGGTCTTGAGGTGGGCCACCGGCCAGGGAAGGCCAGCCCGGTCCAGATAGGTGAATGGCCGCGCCTCGCCGCCTTCAGCCCGCCAGAGTAGTTTGGTGCCGACTTCCTCATATGCGACTTCGGCGCGCCCAAGAGTCCCATCCACAAGGATCACCGCAGCCCCCTCTTCTGCGGCTGTGGCGGTAGACCCATGCAGCCCGCGAAGCAGATCCGTCAGGCGCCAGCGACTGGTATCGATCAGCTCAGCCGTGCGAAACGAAATCGCCTCCCATCCGGCCTCTCCCTGAACGAGAAGCGTGTTTGCACCGGCCAGGACCGAGAGGGGATCGGCACTCGAAATGCTTGCTGTTTCAAGCTCCAGCTCAATCGCGCCAGCCTTATCCCATCGCCCGGTCGGCCCCGGATAAAGAGGTGTCAGAAGCTGCCCCACATGCGCTGGATATGAAAGGGAGGCGCGTCCTGACATCAGGGAAAGGCTTCGGCCCGCCTCAATCTGCACAGGCCCTCTCCAGGGGCGCCCAGCCGCAGCGACAAGCGGGCCGCTCCCATCAAATCTGGAAATGGCCGGCGTATCGACCACGAAAAGCTCCGGATCGGCGGGCACCACAGCCGGTTTGCCGCTATCGGGAATAGAGGCGGCCAGAATCTTCGTCTCTTCAACCGGCCGCGAAAGCGACACTGTGCGCCCGAGACCGTCATCGATGATGTCATCGATTACCCAGCTTCCCGGCACAGTCTCCACCGCAAGCCGGTCGCCCGGCTCCAGGCCCCAATAGCTGGGCCCCAGCTCCAGCCTGCATGACGCGCCTTCCTGCATACCCCGCAGAAGGTCGGCGGCGGCTTTCTGCGCGGCAGCCTCCGACAGGATGAGTGGCAGGGCCGCGCGCACCGTATAGCTTCCATCCCCCTCCGGGGCGCGCGCCTCTGCCTGAGCCGCGCCATAAGCCCCTGCCCCGTCAACATAACCAAGCTCAAGCCGGCCCGGCAGCTTGTCCAGCAGGACATGGGTGATGGAGACACCGTCCTCGCCGGTCTGTCCTACAGGAATAATCGGGTGAGGTGCCGCGCCTTGCTCCGTGACCAGAAGACCATCCTCACGTTCGAGACATCGGAACCGGTAAAGCGCGTGAAGCGGCTCCATCACCTGCCGAAGGCTCGTTGGCCCGCTGAGGACCAGACCTTCGACAAGGCCCTCCAAGGCCACGACTTCCATCTCTATGCCCGCCTGCCGGGCAAGATCGCATATGACGTCACCCACGCTGACCAGACCCGACCGGCCGTTCAGCCAGTGGCCAAGTGCCCAGTTCGGCCCATCACTCCATATCGTCTCGCGTGCGGGAAAATCGGGAAAGGGGCGTGCATCCCACGCCCAGGCATGGACGGCTTCGATACAGGGCTGAGCAGACCAGTATGCCAGCGAGACCTCAAGGGCCTTGCGTTGGAGCACATCATTACGCACGCCACTGGAGAATGGCGGGAAGGCGCTTTCGGCGCTTTTCGGATCATGAAAGAGATTGGGGGCATTGGTGCCGAGGTCCACGGCCGGAAAGCCGAGCTCCATGAGCCGGACCGGTTTCAGTCCGGGGCTCCATCCTGTCGGCGCGGCATTTCTTGTTCCTGCCGGACGCTCATGATGGGCCGATGACCACCAGTTTAATATGTCCTTCTGCCGGAAAACCCAGGCCTCTCCATGAGCCTCGTCCATAATAGGCGAGCGCACCTGCTGGGCGCGGGCGGCCTCAGAGGCATAATACCAGTCATAGGCTTCACCGCCCTGCAGCTGGGAACGCAGATAGGCCTCATCTTCTGGACCATCATAGCCTGCCAGCGCATCCAGATGGTCATTGCCGTCCCGCCAGTCCCCTATGGGTGGATACCAGTCCACACCGACAAAATCGATATCCTCACAGGCCCACAGGACGTCCAGCGGAAAGAGGACGTCCCCCGATCCATCCGCAGGGACATAGGCGCCATATTCTGTCCAGTTCGCGGCATAGGAAATCTTCGTTGTCTCACCAAGGATGGCCCGCACCTCCCCGGCGAGTGCAACCAGTTCGTCCACGAACGGAAAAGCTCCTGTCTCGTCGCGCAGTCTTGAGAGGGCCTGCATCTCGCTACCGAGAAGAAACGCCTCCACACCGCCCGCCTCCTCGGCGAGGCGTGCATGGTGCAGGATGAAGTGGCGATACCCGAACGCCCCATCGGCGCCGAATAAAGTTCCAATTGCCTCCCGCACAGCTTTAGTCCCGTCCGGCGTCTGGACCGTGATCCGCCCACGCCAGGGGAAAGCCGCCTGCTCTGACCCGCCATAAGGATCGGGCAGCCTGTTATCCGGCGGAATATCCATGAGCAGGAAGGGCGACAGCGTGACCGACAGGCCTTCGGCTTTCATGGCAGTAATGGCCTCGATCACGCAGGGGTCCGAGGGCGTCCCGCCATAATTGGCCGCGCCGCCTGTCTGGCTGATCAGCCTCGCCGCTTCGCGGCCCTGGCCAGCAACAGACCACCCATAGGGCACGGTCCGCCGGGTACGGGTCTCGACCCCCGGACGGATGCGGCAGGCTTCCGCCCTCAGATCATCCCCGAACCAAGCCACGGTGAGCGCCGCCTGCCGCATCCGTGGAAACTCAGCGGTCATCTGGGAAAGCGAGCGCGCAAAATCCGCCTCTCCGGCCGTATTGTTCATATTGAGCGCGCGTTCCACACCCGGGAAGCGCCGCTCTCTGACAACGCTTGTTCCGTATACGAATTCTCCAGACGCCGGGATGATGTTCACCCCTTCGACAAGCCGGTTCAGGTCAGCCTGATTGCCGGCGGCGCCAAAGACTTCAAAGCTCAGCTGCGGCAGCCTGTTGCCATAGGCCGCCAGCGGCAGGTCCTCGAAGACAATATAGGCCGTGACCCGGAAGGCCGGGACCTGCCCTGCCCCCTCGACCGCCTCGATCAGCGGATCGGGAAGCTGGTTCTCGTCGCCGCGATAGAGATGCCAGTTCAGACCGGCAAGGTCCATGATTTCGCCATTGGCCCAGATGCGGCCAAGCCGGCTAATCGGCCCGTCGGCGACGGACACCGCGAAGCTCAATGAATAGGTGTAGTCGCGAACTTTCGGCCCGCCCTTGCCGGCCGACCGCTCGGTGCGTTTTTCCTTGAACTGCGCCGCCCAGATGACCTGTCCGCCCACGCGGCCGCGGCCATAGACGCGCTGCAGGCCTGCGCCTTCCCGGCTTTCCATGAGAGTCATCGCCCCCATGCGCGGCCCGTTCACATCCGGGCTGAACGCACTGTCGATGGCCCGGCCCGCAAGACTGCCCAAAGCCCCGCCAATCGCGGCCCCGCCGACGTTTGCACCGAACAGGCCAAGCCCGTTCGGCAGGAGAGCTTGGCCAAGCGACTGGCCGGCCTGCGAAAGGATGATCTGTCCCATGTGCCTAGTCCTCCAGTCCGGGAAATGAAAACGCACCGGCAATGCGTCGCCGCCACCAGGGCACCAGCCGCGTCGCGCAGACGCTTCGCCCCCAATAGGCATGGATGATCGTGTCCGGTCCGGTCATGACAGCGCAGTGCTTGGCCGCGCAGCCCGTCCCCATCCGGAAGAGGAGCACGTCACCCGCCGCCGCATGACCGGGCGCAATCTCGATCAGCCAGCGGCGCGCCGCCTCATGCAGCGCGTCCGTCTCACCGAGATCGGCCCAGTCCGGCGTATAGGGCGGCACCGGTTCGGGTTCCGGACCAACGGTTTCGCGCCAGACGCCGCGCACCAGGCCAAGGCAATCGGTGCCACTCCCCCGCCGGCTCGCCTGATGCTGATAGGGCGTACCGAGCCAGCCGCGCGCGGCGGTCACGATCTCTCCCCGCCTCATCGCCGGCCTCCGTCATTTCCGTCGGTGGCAGGCCCCGCAAGGATGAAGTCCTGACCCGGCATGTGCGGGAAGCCGCGAAAATTCACGCCATTGCCAAAAACGCCGCTACAGGTTTCAAACCGCTTGTCGCAGCTCTGTGCCTCGACACCGGACAGGCCGCACCGGGCATCCCCCAGAACCGCATCGCAGCGCCGTGCGAGAACACGTCCCACAGGACGCTCAAGCTCTGCCTTCAGCGAAATAAGCTCCGCCTCGAAATGCGCCCCATTACGGACGATCTCGCTCAGAAATCCCGTCCAGAGAAGGATGCCGTCTTCTGGATGACGCCAGTCCACACGGTGAACATGGACGCGGGCACGGACCCAAAGACCGGCTTCCAGATCCTCTTCGGTGATCGCTTCCGCCGACAGGGCACCATCTGCGGACGCCCGGCCGGGACGAAGACCACCGGCTGTTTCAAACCGTGCGGCATCCAGACTCGCGCCGGGCATATAGTCATGCCCCATGAAACGAAGCGGGTGGTCATGATCGCACACACAGACGGCAAGGCCGTCGCGCCGCTCAAGACGCCAGCAAAGGCAGGTCGTCGTCACCCCGCCGGCGAGCCGCGCGGCGAAGTCCTCATTGATGTTTTTCATGATCCTGCTTTCAGGAAAGCTCTATCAGGGGAAGGCTGACGACGCGGCCGCTTCCAAGCTGATCGTGGCTGATGTCCAGTGTGTCGGTGTCGAAACGGACCGGCCAGTCGTACTCAAAGCCGGCCGTGACCTCCGCCCCCGCGGGCGGCGCGATGTCGAACATCACATCCCCGGTCGCTGGATTGAGGGTCCAGCCCGACAGGGCCGGCACACCGTTCACACCGATCAGGACCGATCCCGCGACGGGTTTCAAAATCCGCTTCACTGAGACCCCGCCCCCAATAATCAGACTAAAGACATTTTCTTCCCCGTCACCGTAGCCAAGGATCTCATCAGAAGCGCCAGGAGAGCCGCCGCCCCGCGCTGTCGTATGCGCGGTGGGGTCGCGGTAACGAAAACCCTGCAGACGCCCGCGCCGTGCATTGAAGAAGTCGACAAGCCGCACGAGCGAACCGGGACCAAGCGGCGCAGTCACCAGCTCCCACCGGCGGCGGGAACTGGCCCACCGGGCATTCCGCACCTCCTGCCCGCTGGCGAGAGACAGGGCTTCGGTGCGCCATTCCGGGCCGCCGGAACTGCCCGGCCCCGCTGCCACAGGAAAGCGCCCTTCGTGAAAGTCCGCAAGGCTCATCCAAACCTCCTGCCCACCATGGCCGCCTTGGCGACCGCCTTCGATATTTCTTTTGTTGACAGCGAACCGGACTTTTCCCGTCCGCCGCCTGCAAAGTTCAGCGTGAAGGCGGCCTGGGAGGCACCGAGGCCCGCGCGTGCCAGCGCAGCTTCGGCCGCGATGCTGGCAAGATCGGCGAGGACGGATTGCGCCATCTGCGCAAAATCGACCTCTCCCGTTCGCGCCGCCTGCGACAGCGACGCCTCGATACTCTGCCCAGCCTCGCTGAAAGCCGCCTCCAGGGAAGCAGCCGCCTCACGCCCCGGCCCTTCGGCAAGCGCGGCAACAGCCTCGCCCGCCCGTTCCATGTCTTCATTGAAACCGTCCATCGGTTACCCCTCCTTGTCTGGATGAAGGCGCATCAGCTGGTCGAAGGCCCGCCTCTGAAGGGGCTGACCGCCCTGTCCGCTTAGAAAGCGCCACTCCCGCAGGCTGAGCTGCCAGAAACGCCCCGGGCAGATGCCCAGCCGCGCCGCCGCCTGAACCATGTCAGCCCACGGCAGCACGGAACGCCTCCGCTACCGCCCGCGCCGCCTCTGCGGGCTTCACACCCAGCGCGGCCACCGCCTGCGCGGCCTCGGTCTCTCCCCCGCCGCGCAGCAGGCAGGCGAGCACTTCAATGAGTTCACTGGCCGACAGGGTGCGCATCCGCGCCTGCAGTTCACCAAGTGTCTGGCAGCCGAACGCAGTCTCTATCTCGGCCAGCGCGCCAAGCGTCAGGCAGAGCGTGCGCGCCCTGCCATCGATCATGATGGCAACTTCTCCGCGCGCCCCGTTCATGATGCGGCCTCAAAGGAAATCGCGCCGGCGCTTTGCAGGTCGATGGAAAAGGTCGCCTCGCCATCATGCGTGCCGCCCCAGCCAAGCTGCGAGATCTGGAACGGCCCGGTCAGCTCACCCAGCCCCGGAACGGTCAGGCGGAAGCGGCAGAGCTCACCGCCCATGAAAACAGCCCGCATCCGCTCGTCGCTGGCCGCATCCTTGAACAGGCCGCGCCCGCGCACGCGCACCCAGCGCAGCCCGGCGCCCGCCAGCAGCTCGCGCCACCCGTCCGGACTTTCCATACTGGTCGCATCGACGCCCTTCTGGTTCAGCTCGAACGTGCTGGTGCGAACGCCCGCTACAGTGTTGAAGCTCTCCGGCTCGGCGCCGTCCGATATCCTGATCAGGACATCGCGGCCTTTCTGACCTGCCATCAGACCGCCTCCTCTGTTATAATACGTACACGAAGTATACCGCGGAACTCTCTGAGGTCCGGCGTGCGCATGACGTCGGCATAGACCGGCTGGACCAACACGATGCGCTGACCTGCAAGACCGGGCCTTGCGCGTTCGACCGCCCGGCGAAGCCCTCCCAGAAGCCGCATGGCTTCAGCCCGCCCGCCACTACGCGAGCGCAGACCAAAACTCAGCGTATGGGCCTCGCCGTCTGCGCCTGAAGCACCGCGTGGGCGCACCTCGTGGCGCTCGAGTTCGATGCATGGAAAGACCGGCGACTCCGTCTCTGCATCAAAAATCCTCGCCGGCGAGCCCAGGCTGGACTGGAGCGCGGCATCCGTGCGCAGCACCGCCAGCAACGCGCCCTGCAGGTCCGCTTCCATCCCGGTGGACATACCGTCAGCGCTCATAGCCGCACCTCCCGGCGCGCCGAGACAATCGAGGCCGCACTCTCCGGAATGGACGGCACATCTTCGCCCCGCCGTGTGTACGCGGCTTCGAGGACCATCTGCACCGCAAGCTTGAGGTCACCCGGCACATCTGCGGGAGCGCCAAAGCCCGAAACAAAGTCGATTTCGGCCCGTCCGCCTTCAGGAATGACGGGCAGTCCGGACCGGCGGGAGACATTCAGCCGCCCGTCCTCAAGCCGGAAGCGTTCAGCCAGCAGCGTTTCATCGCCTGATCCGTCAACAACACGCACGGCCAGAAGCGTTTTGACCGGTCCGGGCCGCAGGCGCATTTCGCGTTGCCACAGAAGCTCACGGGGCCAGTCATTGAAGCTCCGCCGCAAGGTACGCGCCACCAGGCTTAGCCCAACGGCCTCCTCCACGACTGAAACGGCGCTCGCCAACAGTGAAGACACAAGAGCGTCCTCACCATCATGGCCAAGGCGCAGATAGGATTTCGCCTCCTGAAGAGACACAGGCCCTTCATCCGGCGGCGTAATGACCGTCGTTGTCATATTGATACCAGTTGTTTGAATGGGAGGTCGGGCGATGCCGGCCGGCGTCCCGCTCGTCTCGGGAACGCCAGCCTTGTCCTCAGCTTATCCTAGAAGACCATCGCCTTGATCGCGTCGAAGTTCTGGACGCCGCCGCCAACGCGCTTCGTCGTATAGAAAAGCACATAGGGTTTTGCCGAATAGGGATCGCGCAGCACCTGCGCACCCTGGCGGTCGACGATCAGATAGCCACGGCGAAAGTCACCGAAGGCAATCGCCGCGTTTCCCGTGCCGATATCCGGCATGTCTTCCAGCTCCGTGACCGGATAACCGAAGATCGTCTGGCCTTCGCCATTCACCCCCGGCCGCCAGAGATACCGCCCGTCACCATCCTTCAATTTACGGATGGATGCCACAGTCCGGCGATTCATGACAAAGCGTCCATTGCCCCTGAACTGGCTTTTCGGCGTCTGGATCAGGTCGATGATCTGGTCGCCTGCATCGCTTGCGGTAAAGTCGCCCGCGACGGATCCGATCTTGCCCCAGACATGGCTGGCCTCTGCGACGACATCATAGTCGAGAAAGCCGCGCGGCTTGCCATCTCCATCCCCGTCGACAAACGCCTTGCTCTCCTGGACAGAGAAGGCCGCCTCGACCTCATCGGCCAGCCATTCATCGACATCGGCATAGCTGTCATTAAGCAGGGTCTGCGTCGCTGCGGGCATCGCATAAAGCTCACCAGCCGGAAACTCCAGCAGGCTGAGACCTGCCGTCGTTGTCTCCGGGCGCACATCGGTCTCCCCCGCCCAGGCCGCGCCCACACCCAGGCTCACCGGCTTGCGGTAAACACCGGCCGTGGTCTGGCGAACGCTCGCAATCTGACGCATCGGCGATGCCTGCATCAGGCGCGCCTCGATCAGCCGGTCCAGCTCCGGCGGCGCGGTGTAACCACCTTGATCATCTGTCCCGGACGAAAGCGATTTCACATCAAGGTGCGAGAGCCCGCTCTCATCCCCGGTGCGCATATAACGGGCCCAGGCTTCGGAACGCTCGCCGCCCGTGGCGGCAGGGGCGCCCTCATCCGGGCGTGCGGCTTTCAGGCTGATCTCGTCGATCCGGCGATCGAGCTTTTTCAGCTTTGCATCGAGCAGCGCATCGGCGCTGCCTTTCGCTTCGATCTCAGCCAGACGCTCATCATTGGCCTGCTTATAGGCCTCAAATGCGGTCATCATATCCTGGGCCAGCGCCGCCTCATTGCTGCTCGCCATTTTTGTTTCCTTGGTCATGTCTCTCCTCTCTCAGGCCGCCCGTGCGGCCTTTCCAATCTGTCTGAACCGGGCCAGCGGCTGCATCGGCGCGGCCACCAGCGAAATCTCGACCAGCTCCACGCTGATAAGGTCGCGCCCACGGTCCGGGCGCGGCTTCCAGAGGCGGGCGCGAAAGCCGATGGACAGCCCGCACAGCCCGGCATTGGCCAGAGACCGCGCCTCATCATGATCAATCAGTCCACGGACGAACAGGCCGCGCCCATCCTCCAAAATCCGGGTCCACCTGCCCGAGACGGCGCCGCTTCTATGTTGAAGCAGCATGGGGACACCGCCCCGCCGCAGGCTCGTGGCAAAGGCGCCAGCCCGCACCACGTCGCCCGAAAGGTCCGCCACACCGAAAAGCGCCGCATACCCCTCGATCAGGACAGGGGCGCTACTCATCCTCCGCCTCCAGCCGCATCTCGATCCGGCCGAGCTGGGTCTCGATGGCCTCGAGATTGGCTTCCACACGGGCAAGCCGCTCGCCTATGGGCCGCGCGATCTCGGCGCGCTGTTCCAGGCTTGAAAGGCGCGCAGCCGCCGCCCCGGCCCAGACCAGCGCACCGCCGGTCTGGATTGCCAGCGCCAGCAAGAAACCGGCTGTCAGCTTACGTTCGATCATCGCTCGACCCCCGCCAGCGCACGTTTCTCTGCTGCGCTGAGGAAGCTTGCCGCATCCACGCGCGCCCAGAGCGCGTCGCGCTCTGCAGAGAAGGCCGGCACGTCGTCCAGCTCGGGCTTGACCGTCACCTCGTCGAACCGCCCAGACAGCCAGACGCCCAGCGCGTCGGCCACTTTCTGGACCAGCGGCAGGATGGTGAGACGCCAGAAAGCGAGGTTCGCCTCCTTATAGGTCGCATACGTATTATCTCCCGGAATACCCAGCAGCATGGGCGGCACGCCAAAGGCGAGCGCGATCTCCCGCGCAGCGGCATGGCGTGTGCCAGCAAAGTCCATCTCGGCTGGCGACAGCGACATCGGCTTCCAGTCGAGGCCGCCATCCAGCAGCAGCGGACGGCCCGCATTGAACTTGCCGGTATGCGCGCTTTCCAGCTCTTCCTTGAGGCGGTCGAACTGGGCGGGCGTCAGGCTCGCTCCGTCACCGCCATAGACCAGCGCGCCGGAGGGCCGGGCTGCATTCTCGATCAGCGCCTTGGCCCAGGCGGCCGCGCCATTGTGCAGGTCCAGCGCCTTTCGCGCCGCCGCCATGGGCGAAAACCCGAGGACCCCATCCGAGGGATGATAGAGTTTGAGATGGAGGACAGGGCTCCAGCCATCGGCCTCTCGGTGAATGACACGCTCGCCTCGCCGCTTGCGCACAGCCCATCCGATCAGCCCGCCTTCCCCATTCGTTTCAGGTCGCACCGTATCCGCGCGAAGGGCGAACAGGCCTTTGGGCGCGGTCTCCCCCGGCAGCGTCACCGCCTCGGCCCAGGCATTTCCCGCAATCTGCAAGTCGCCATAAAGCCGTTCCAGCAGAACCCTTCCCGCCGCCTCCGGTGCCGGACGCGACAGAAGGCCGGCGACACTTTCATCTGACGCCGAAAGCGGGATAGAGGCGGCCGCCTCGGCGATCATCCGTACACAGCGATAGGCAATCGCATTGCCGGCAAAGCCATCACGCATCAGGCTTCCCGCATCGGTCTGGCCCCAGCCGCTCCCCGGCAGATTGGCCAGCGCAATGAAGGAGGTATGCGCCGCGCGCGTCTCGACCGTCTGCCAGGGCCATTTCATCCGTGTCTCTCCTCTGGTCACCGGGCACCTGGCTCGCCTGCCCGCCCCGGCTTTTGCATCGTTGAGACATGTCTAGCCGGTGAGCCCTCCCGGTCGGACGAAACGGGTTTGAGCCAGACGTAACGGGCCTTTCGGACGGCACCGGCTCGCGCCGTCCTCAAATGATCTCAAAGCGGACGGATGCGCGGCTGCCGACCGACGGCACTTTCCAGCGTCGCAATCGCCCAGACGAGGGCATCCACGCGGTCCGGCGATCCCGAGGCCTGCGCGCCGCCAAACTCCAGCATCTGGTCTTCAAGGTCGGGAAAATGCCCGGCATGGGACACCCGGCCCCGCTCATAGAGGGCAAGAACCGGCGCGGCCCGCGCCGACTTTGAAAGCTGGGCATGGACAAGCTGTATCGGCAGCAGACTTCCCGTCGCGCGCAAGACGCTGCGCACCAGCTCACCGCCCTGATTGGCTTCGGCCACAATCCGGCTCGCGCCCACACGTTCGGCAAGGTCTACAGCTGCCTGCGCCCACACCACCGGCGAGCAGCCCTGAATGGTTGCATCCTCGATCAGCCAGAAATGCGCGCCCCCGCCAGGGGCATTTGCAGTCCCGGCCGCGACAAGGCCGCAGGCATCCGCATCGGCCCCGATACTGACCGGCGGATCGACCGCCACCACGACATCGGCAAAGGTATCCGGCAAGGCCCCCGCCCTTGCCGCTTCCAGCATGGCGCGGGTCCAGAAGACACCGTCCTCGACATCGATGAATTCGCCCTCCAGCTCCTGCCGGCCAAGCTGCGTGCCGCCAAGGCTCGCTTCGATATGGGCCAGGAAGACCGGCGAGAGGAAGCCGGCATTGTCCCGCGTCGAACTGCGCGTCACGCTGATGTCGGCATCGCTCATCAAACGGCGGATCAGGGGCGTGCGCCGCGGTGTTGTGGTAATCACCGAACGCGGACGCCGGCCGAGCCGGAGGCCAAGCTGCAGCATGTCCCATGTCGCAATGTCCTGACGCCAGGCCCCGGCTTCATCGCACCAGGCTGCATCGAATTGCGGACCGCGCAGGCTATCGGGGTCTTCAGCAGAAAAGGCCTGCGCCACCGCGCCATTCGGCCAGACGAGCCGGCGCCGTGACGCTTCATAGGCCGGCGGTTCTTCGCCGGGACGGCTGATCCGGCAGAGCCCGGAGACCCCGTCAATCATTGTCTCGCGCACATCGTGCAGGGTCGGCCCGATCAGCGCGATGGAGCCGCAGCCGCCAAATAGCGCAGAAACCCGCGTCCATTCCGCCCCGGCGCGCGTCTTGCCTGACCCGCGCCCGCCAAGCGCCAGCCAGCCGCGCCAGTCGCCAGGCGGCGGGCACTGGGCCTGCCTTGCGGTCAGGACAAATGCCAGCGGCCGCGTCTCGTCATTGCCCATGGGGCAGCTCTGTCTGTGTCATGCAGACAGCTACCTAGACGTTGGCCCTGGCCGGTCGGAGAGTGTTTAGCCCTCGGGCGTGGAGACCTCGACCACCAGCTTGCCGAGATTCTTGCCACTGAAGAGCCGCTCGAGCGAGCCCGGCGCCTTCTCAAGCCCTTCGACCACATCGGTCTCGAACTTGATCTTCCCTTCCATCAGCCAGCCGGCCATCGCCTGCATGCCTTCGGCAAAGCGCTCGATATAGTCGGTCACGATATAGCCCTTCAGCGTCACATGGCGCATCAGCAGCATGGAGAAATTGTACGGCCCCGGCACCGGCTCGGTCGCATTATAGGAGGAGATGAGCCCGCAGAGCGGCATGCGCGCAAAATCATTGAGGCGCATCAGGATCGTATCCATGATCTCACCGCCAACATTCTCGAAATTGATGTCGATCCCGTCCGGGCAATGGCGGTCCAGCGCCTCGCCGACGTCTTCCTTCTTGTAGTTGATCGCCGCATCGAAACCGGCGACCTCTGTCAGCCATTTGCACTTCTCGTCAGACCCCGCGATCCCGACCGCGCGGCAGCCCTGGATCTTGGCGATCTGGCCGACCATGGAGCCGACCGCCCCAGCTGCCGCCGAGACGACCACGGTCTCGCCGGCTTTCGGCTTGCCGATATCCATGAGACCGAAATAAGCCGTCATCCCCGTCATGCCGAGCGGGCCCATGAAGGCCGTCAGCGGCACGCCTGGAAGCTCTGGCAGCTTGTTGACCTCAGCGCCGGGTTTCACCTGATAGAGCGACCACTGGCCGAGCCCGGTATTGACGATATCGCCCGGCTCCAGCCCGTCGAACCGGCTTTCCTCGACCACGGAGATACCGCCGCCGCGCATCGGATCGCCGATCTGGACCGGCGGCATATACTGCTCACGGTCTGACATCCATATGCGGTTGGTGGGGTCGAGGGAGAGGTAGAGCGTGCGGATGCAGACTTCGCCGTCCTTGAGCTCGCGCACAGGCGTCTCGACCAGTTCAAGGTCGCCCTCGCTGACATCGCCAACCGGGCGTTTCTTCAGGATCCAGGTCTTGTTCGTTTTCGCCACGGTCAGGTCCTCCAGCTTATTGCACAGAAAGGACTGGCGGCTGCCAGTCCTCTTCCATCCCGTTGAAGCCTAACTCGCCCCGCCGGATCAATGCTGACCTCACGGGAAGCAGCGAGCACCGGAGAGCGTCGCGGCCGCTAGTTCGTGGATCCGGTCACGGCCTCGACCGGGATGTCGTAATGGCGCGCGCAGAACTGGCAGTCGACGCCCAGCGTGCCGTCTTCCTCGGCCATCTCATGAAGCGACTCGTCAGGCATCCCCGCCAGCGTATGGCGCAACCGCTCCTCATTGCAGGTGCAGCTGTCATCCAGCGGCTCTGGCGACTGCATACGCACCCCGCCCTCATGGAAAAGACGGAAGAGCAGGTCTTCGGCGGATATCTCTTCTGAACAGAGTTCATCGGGCTGCAGTGTCGCGAACAGCGCCTGCGCCTCACGCCAGCCTTCTTCAGTGTCGCCGCGCGAGTCGTCACCGGCGAGCTTCTGGATCATCATGCCGCCAGCATGCCAGTCACCGGCCGCGTCGCGCCTGACAGATAGCGCCAGACAGGTCTGCACCTGCTGGGACTGGCGGAAATAGTCCTCGGCGCATTCGGCCAGCGTGCCCTTGTTGAGCGGAACGATGCCCTGATAGGGCTGCACATGCTCAGTGTCCTGCACGATGATAAGGGCCAGCGCCCCCTGCGGTCCGAACAGTTGCGGCATGTGAGGCTTGGCGCCCTTGTTCACCTTCTCAAGATAGGCCCAGCGATCCGGCTCGAAGCGGGAATAGGCCCGCACGCCGCCATCGGTGCGGTATTCGCCGACCAGCATCGAGACAGGCCCATCGCCCTCGGCCTGCGCCATGATCCGGCCCTGGAACTTCATGGCCGATCCGACCAGCGTGGACAGGAGCACGGCCTCGCCAAGTATCTCGCCCAGATGGTCAGGATAGGCATGACGGTGCAGGATCGGCGACAGGGAACGCGGCCCCATACGCGCAATCCGTCCTGTGATCGGCAGCGTGTCTGACGTGAAAGCGGCGACGAAATCGTCTGGGTTGGATGACAGTGAAGTCACGGCGGCGTCCCTCCGGGTCCGGGCATCTGATGCGCCACCATGTGGCGGCCTCCCCCTCCCCAGACAAGCACCGGCTTGCACACGCGGTCCTTCAGGATCGACACAACTCATTAGCGAATTAGATGAAATATCACTCTTTCTAGAAAAGCGAGTTTAAACAAGCTCAAATATGCCCGAACCTCGGTAGATCAGAAAGGTTCACCCCAGTGCTGTCAAGAATACGCGACTTCATGAGAATTGACGCGGCTGACACAGAGGTAAATCGCGCGCGCCTTGAGGTCCTCAGCAGGCACGTTCCGTTGATGTATGGCCTTCTCATCATCAACCTGATCGTTCTGTCCGTCTCCCAGCTGAGCTCTCCGGCGCCTTCATACATGACCATCTATCTGCCGGTTGTTGCAGTTATTTTCATGGTCACCCGGATATGGTCCTTCTCGAAGCTCAGGATTGACCGTCTATCCGACGCCCAGGTCGTGAGGAAACTCCGCCAGACCGTCGCTCTCGTGGTGCCGGTGAGTGCCATACTGGGTGTATGGGGCATGCTCTTCCTGCCTTATGGCGATGCTGGCCAGAACGCGCAGGCAATTGTTTTCAATGCGGTGTCCGTAACGGCCTGCGCCTTCTGCCTTGCGCATCTGCGCCAGGCCTCATTTGCAACGCTCGCGACCGTCACGCCGCTGACCTGCGGCCTGCTGATGCTGGAAGCCCAGCTCTCCTATTGGGGCATCGCCCTGAATTTCGCGCTCGTTGCGATTCTCCTGGGGATCATCCTCAACGGAATGGAACGTGATTTTGTCCGGATGATAAGACAGAAGGTCGACCAGCGTGCCCAGCACCAGAGGCTGCAAGGCCTCTATGAGGAAAATATGCGTCTGGCGAATACGGATGATCTCACCGGCCTTCCCAACCGTCGCAAATATCTTTCGGATATCGAGGACCTCGCCAATCGTTCCCGTAAACGAAGCAGCAGCTTCGTTATCGCCCTCCTTGATCTCGACGGCTTCAAGGCCATCAATGACGTGTTCGGCCACCAGGCCGGTGACGCCGTCCTGGTGGAAACAAGCCGGCGCCTGAAAAAGGTATTCGAGCACGAGGAGGTCTCGATTGCCCGGCTTTCCGTCGACGAGTTTGGCTTGATCATCCGCTCTCCAGTTGACGATGAGTCCGTGATGGCCCTTGCGGGCATGGCCTGTGAGGCACTGCGCGAGACCTTTCGCTTCGACGAAGGCACAGCCAACCTCTCGGCGACCATCGGCCTTGCCCGCTATCCAGATACGGCGGAAACCTGCGGCGATCTTTTCGACCGGGCTGACTATGCGCTTTACTATGCCAAGGAACATCAGAAGTCAGAGCCGGTCTTCTTCTCCCACGAACACGAAAAGCTCGTCTTCGCCCACAGCGCCATGGAGCAGGCGCTGCGCCATGCCGACCTTGAGCAGGAAATGTCTGTCGAATTCCAGCCCGTTCTGGACCTGGAGGCCGGACACTCCTGCGGGCTTGAAGCGCTGGCGCGCTGGTACTCACCGACGCTCGGCCATGTCCGCCCGGACCGCTTCATCAAGATTGCGGAAATTACCGGCATCATCGGTCATCTCAGCGAGGTCCTGTTCCGCAAGGCCGTCTGCGAAGCACGCCACTGGCCCGAACACCTTACGCTCAGCTTCAACCTCTCAGCGATCAGCCTGAACATGCCTGGGGCGGTCTCGCGGCTGCTCTCGATTGCAGAGCAGCAGGAATTCCCCGTGTCACGCCTTGTCTTCGAGATAACGGAGTCCGCGGTGCTGAAGGATTTCGACAGCGCGCTCGAAGTGCTTGAGGAAATCAAGGCAGCCGGCGCGCGGATCGCAATCGACGATTTCGGCACTGGCTTTTCCAGTCTCGCCTATGTCCACCGCCTTCCCATCGATGCGCTCAAGGTCGACCGCAGCTTCGTGCGCGACCTTCCCCGCAATGAAAAGAGCGCAAATGTCCTGCGCTCCATTCTGAATCTGTGTGAGAATATGGGCCTCGACTGTATTGTCGAAGGCGTGGAGACACAGGAACAGTTCGACCTGATCTGCGACCTCGGCGCAGGTCAGATCCAGGGCTATTATTACAGCAAGCCGCTCTCTGCAGGTGACGCCCATATGGTGCTGCAGATCGAATTCGGTATGGAAAGCTCGGCCATGTTCCAGCGCGAAGCCGGCTAGACGACCCCGCTAGCGTACCCATGCTCCCGGCGCATTCGTGCGATAGCCAAGTCCCTTATAGGCCGCATCGATCAGCGACTGGCCCCGCTCGTTCATGAACATGCCAAGGCCCATCTGCGACATGGTATAGCTAAAGGCCATCCCGCATTCCGGGTCGGCAAATCCGATCTGCCCGCCAGCGCCGACATGGCCGAATGCGTCCTTGCCCATGAGGACGGACTGCGCCTGTGCTCCCGGCTGGCCGCGATTGTCCATGGACTTCATGAAGCCTGCCGCGAACCGGGTGGGCACCAGCAGGGTGGCATCGCGCTGGGTCGCAGTTGCCACCATCGACATGGCCTCGACCCGGTCTCTGGAAACGATAGAGCCGTCATTGACAGCAAGCGGCGTATACATCGCCACCTGACCCCGGGCATTCGAGATACCGCCAGCCGCACCAATCTCTGCCCGGTGCGCATCCTCGTCATTGGCGCCCCAGCCGCCATTATTCGCGAAGCCCAGCGCCTGAATGGAATTTGGATCGCTGACAAGCATGCGCGCAAAGTCTGAGACAGGATCTCCCTTCTGCGGGGTGTACGGCAGGATGTCGGCAATGTGCGGTTCCACCCCATCCGGCAGGCCGATCCAGAAGCTCGCCCCCGTTGGCCCGGCCACTTCATCGGCGAAGAACTGTCCCAGCGATTTGCCAGACACCCGGCGGACCAGCTCGCCAACCGTCCAGCCGAAATTGAGCATGTGATAGCCATTGCGTGTGCCAGGCTCCCACCAGGCAGGCTCGTCCTCCATCCGCTTGACCATATAGTCCCAGTCCAGAAAGCCCTTTTCCTTGACCGGCTCACGCAGCGCAGGAATGCCGCTTTCATGGTTCAGCATCATCTGCACAGTCGTCTTTTCCTTGCCGGCCTTGGCAAACTCCGGCCAGTATTTCGAGACGGGCGCCTGCAGCTCCAGCTCGCCCCGGTCGACAAGGATATGGGCGCAAATCGCCGTCGCCGCCTTGGTGCAGGAAAAGACAATCCCCACCGTCTCCTCGCGCCAGGCCTCACCCGTCTTGACATCGGCCACCCCGCCCCAGAGGTCGACCAGCGTTTCCCCGCCGAGACTGAGGCAGACCGAAGCCCCCTTCTCTCCCCGCTCGGCGAAATTGCGCTCGAACTCGTCGCGAAGCTCTGAGAACCTGGGATCGCAATGTCCCTGAACCTGTCCTGCCATGACCGTATCACTCCTTGCGCGGTTGCAGCCGATAGAAAACGAGGCCGGGGAGGATATCAAGCGCAGAGACGACCGGACGCCGCGTCAGGCAAAGAAGACGAGATAGGTCGCAAAGCCGGCGAAGATGAGCAGGCCACCGATCAGGATTTCCACGTCATATTTGCGCAGGACATCCTCAGCGCGCTGGCCAACCAGCATGACGAGGAAGGCGATCACCAGGAAACGGATGGACCGCGACGCGGCGACGGCAATGACGAAAAGTGCAACGGAGAACCCTGCTGCACCGGCCGCCGCGACCCCGACCTGAAACGGAAAGGGCGTGACCCCGATCATGAAGAGCGTTGTAAAGCCCTCCTCTTTCAGCTTCCGCACGGTCTCATCATAGCTCTGCTGGGCGTCGAACATGGAGATGAGCGGCTGGATGACATCATCGGCCAGGAGCGCGCCCAGCCAGTAGATCAGAAGCCCCCCCAGAACATTGCCAAGCAATAGTGCCAGGGCGACAAGCCAGGCCTGTTTGCGCTTCATCACCATCATCGGAATGAAGACCGGCTCCATCGGCACGACGACAAAACTGCCCTCCAGAAAACCGACGAGAACCGAAATTGGATAGAAGAGAGGGCCCTTCGCCATGGCCTTGATGCGGCCCCGGAAGGATTGCGGCTTCGTCTCTGTCGTATCCGTCATGTCCTGTAAACGGACCACGCAAAGACGACGTTCCGCACCACTCGTCCTCAAGTGAGTCTTTTTGCGAAATATATCAGAGGGCGCCCGGGAAGCTCTCCCGCTGGGGCACCTCTTTACCTCGCCTTCCGTCCCGGCATTGACGCCCCTCCGGCGTACGCTATCTGCGCTCAGGATAAGGGGAGAAGGGGGAGCGCAATGGCCGATACGACGCTCGATAAAGTCTATCGAATGCTGACATCAGACGATGAAGGACGTGTCTGCCGCGACATTCCCGAAAGCGCCTGCAACGACCAGCCCAAGAATTTCCTCACCCACATCGTTTCACTCGGCGCGACCAAAACGGCTGACGGGCTGATCGATCCCAAGCTCGTCCTCTCCTGGCTGCTCACCCAGCTTGGCGCTCCGGCGGTCTTCATCGGCCTGCTCGTCCCGGTAAGGGAATCGGGCGCCCTCCTGCCCCAGCTTCTGACCGCCGCCAGCCTCCGGCGGCTTTCAAAGCGCAAATGGGCCTGGTGTGCTGGCAGCGCCATCCAGGGCCTCAGCGCCGCAGCAATCGCGCTCGCCGCCCTGTTTCTTGAGGGCGCGGCAGCAGGCTTTGCCATTGTTCTTGCCCTTGGCGTCCTCGCACTTGCCCGCAGCGTCTGCTCGGTCACCTATAAGGATGTCCTCGGCAAGACCGTCTCCAAGGCGCGCCGCGGCACTGCCACCGGCACGGCAAGTTCGACGGCGGCCCTCTTCGTCATCTTTTTCGGCACCATTCTTACAACGGGTGAGCTGGAGCGGATGCCCGTGGTCATCGCCGGCCTGTTCGTCGCGGCCGGCCTGTGGCTGATCGCATCGGTACTCTTCTCCACGCTGCAGGAAGAAGCCGGCGCTACAGAAGGCGGCGCAAATCCCCTTGCCGCCGCCAGGGAAAATTTCGGCCTGCTGGCAAGGGACGCGCAGCTTCGCCGTTTTATCGCGACGCGCGGCCTGCTCATCTCTACGGCGCTCGCCCCGCCTTTCATGGTGGCTCTGGGCACGAGCGAAGAGGCAGGAAACGCCTTCGGGGGGCTCGGCCTTCTTGTGATTGCGTCCGCAGGCGCCGCCCTTTTCAGCTCCTATATCTGGGGCCGGCTTGCCGACCGGTCGAGCCGGAAGGTCCTGATCTTTTCCGCCATCGCCGCCACGCTCGCCCTTGTGGCGACTCTTGTCCTCAACGCGCTTGGCCTGCTTGAGGCGGTCTGGGCGCTGCCTGCCATGATTTTTGCGTTGATGCTGGCCTATCAGGGGGTCCGGCTCGGGCGCTCCACCCACCTTGTCGATATGGCAACGCGGGACACGAGAGCCGCCTACACCGCGCTTTCGAACACGATCATCGGCATCCTGCTCGCTTTGGGCGGGGTCTTCAGCCTGCTGGCAGAGTTCACAGGCGTTGCCATTGTCATCGCCGTCCTTGCTGTCATGAGCGGCCTTGCGGTGTTTGCCGCGCTTGGCCTGGACGAGGTCCAGGCAGAAACGGACTAGCTGATCGAAGGCGCCAGCTTGTCCTCTTCATCCTCATCGGCCATTTCTTCGGTCCCGGCCGCGGGGCCTTCTGCAAGCTCCTCCTCGGGGATCGCGTCCGGCGCGTCGCAGGCATCTGTGCCATCGTCATCCAGCACATCATGGACAATCGCATTATCGTTCGGGTCGCATTCGGTGCGCCCCTGAAGAAAAGTATCCAGCCATGACAGTTCACTCGTGCGCTCGGTAAAGGCTTTCAGCGCGATCAGCATCGGCGTCGACAGGAACATCCCAACGAAGGACCAGAGCCAGGCCCAGAAGGCGAGCGACAGAAACACCGCTACCGCATTGAGTTTCAGCCGCCGGCCAACCGCCACAGGCGTCAGGAACTGACCTTCAGCCGTGTTGATCAGCCAGTAGACGAAGGGCGGCGCGAGGGTCATCAGCAGGCTGTCGAAGGTGACCAGCGCCATCACGAAGGCAAAGCCGATGCCCGCCAGGGAGCCGACATAGGGAATGAAGTTTAGCGCAAACGCGATAACACCGAAAAAGACCGGGTCGGGCATACCAAGTGCCCACATGGAGACCCCGATTACGACGCCCAGAAACAGGTTGATGACGAAGATTGTCAGAAAATAGGTCGAGAGCTGGTTTTCGACCTCGCGGGCAATGCCAACCGACGTCTTCTTGCGTGACACGGTGGGCATCACGCGCACCAGCTTTTCATAGAACATGTCGCCCGAACCGATCAGGAAAGTCGCCAGCACAATGGCGAGCGCGGCCTGGCCCAGTACATAAGGCGTGGTCTCCGCCCAGAGGCTGAAAATACCCTCTTCGCGCACCACGACCCGTTCAGGGCCCTGATTGCTGCCCTGCATTTCCTCGATTTTCTTGCCGGCCTCGCGGACCGGCTCAAGAACGCCGGAAATCTCCTGCAGGCGCGCCTGGATCCGGTTCATGATCTGCGGCTCATCGCTGAGGATGGTCGCGAGCGAGTTGGAGATGACATACAGCGTCGTGAAGGCGGCGAGGCAGAAGACCGTCATGATAATGGCTGCGGCAAAAGCCGGGCCGATACCTGCGCGCCCCAGAAACCGCCGGACCGGGCTGAAGATCAGCGCCAGAAAAATCGCGAAGACAACGGGAATGAAGAAGGCCTGCGCAAAGGACAGGGCACTGATCGATGCCAAAATGAAAAGGCCGATAATCGCCCAATGCGTGGCGGGCTCGACCTTTCCTGAAAGAATTCCGCTTTTCAATTCGCCCTACCCGTTTTGCCCACGGCCCGATATGGCGCCGCAACCTGATCGGGTAACGAGCGATCGGCGGGACCGTTCCCGCCCCTCGCTGAGACTAGTCGGCCGGACGCGCCGCCTGCGCCTCGATCTCCACCCGCCAGCCTGGACGGATAAGGCCGGCCACCTGAGCCACGGCCCGCGCCGGCTTGTTGGGCTGCTCCGGCGTGCCGAAGAATTGTGAATAGCCTTCCATGAAGCCCGCAAAATCGAGCCGGCCATCGGTCGCCTCATCGCCCACCAGATAGACACGCATCATGACGATATCGCCCAGCGACCAGCCCGCATCCTCCATCCGCGCCCGCATCTCTTCCAGCACCGTTTCGGTCTGGCGTTTGGTATCGCCATAGGCTTCGCGGCTATTGGGGTCTGCCTCCGGATCGACCACTTGCGGCACGATCCCGCTCACATAGAGGGTCTCGACATTGCCGGACGTCTCGACCGCCATGGAGATTGGAAAATCCGATCCCGGTATGGCGATCCGGTTGATCGAACCGGCCCCCCCGCTGCTGGCTTCGCCGCCGCCTGTGTCCGAGGCCGGCGCGTTGCAGGCGGCAAGCAGGCCGCCTGCCAGAGCGATGATAGCAAGATCGGTTGTGATGCGTCGTTTCATGGGAAGTCCTTTAATTGGCGCGCGTGCGGTCATGGATTTGCGCAACAGCATAGTGGGATGATCTTATCGCCGCTTCCATCCAGGCCCCGATGGGGCTCAGATGCTGGCCAGCAAAAACGATGGGCCCGTCCCCCTCAAGGACAGCGTCCACCGCCGAGGCAGATGGGTGGTCGTTTTCACTTTCACTGGCCCATGCCCCCATCGAATAGGGAACATGCATCCAGTTGATACCGACAGGATGGCGCAACTGTACGGCCTTGCCAGGATGGATCTGGTCGACCGACGCGCGCGATGTCGAGAATTGCTTGTCCCAGCTCATCGCGGCAAACCGCTCTGCCTGATCGGCAAAGTTATAGGTGCCGATCAGGACGCCATCGCGCGCCTGGAAATCATTGCTCGGATACCAGGCCATGTTGGAATCGGTGTCGACGAAGGAGATCCCGCCATAAATATGTTCCTCATTCTCCCAGAAGCGGCGTGACTCCCAGGCCACCTTGCCGGCTGAGGCGTATTTGAAGGCGTTGACCCCTGCCTTCACCGGGGCGGAAAGCCCCGTATCGAGCTTCTGCAGAACCGAGAATGGCAGGGTACAGATACAGTAATCGGCTTCGATTGATCCGGCCGTACCATCCTTGTTGTCATAGAGCACACGCACACCCTGCTCAGTGCGCCCAAGATAGCTGACCCGAACCCCATACATGATTTCGCGCCGCAGCTTGGCGGCAAAGGCGTAGGGAATGGCGTCCATGCCGCCTACCGGCTGCATCATCGTCGCCTGCTGCAGCAGCCCTTCGCTGAAGACGAGGTTTCTGGCAATGGACCCGTCAGCGATGAGCTCTTTCATCGGAATCGCCTCGCGCGGTTTCGAGCCCGCATTGAGAACGGTCGGCTCCAGCTGATAGCCGCTCCGGTCGCTGCCTTCATAGACCTTGCCTTCGCCCAGCGCGCCATAGACCGACAGGAAATCGAGAAGCCGCGTCTTGTCATCCGCCGTCAGTTCAGCGTCGAGCGCCCCGCGATTGGTGGCCTTGGAGAGCAGCTCGCTCACCCCGCCGCGGATATCGTTGACCACCCGCCGGTGATCGATGGGCTGGCCGTTACGCAGCTTCGCATTGACGAATTTCGACGCCCCGCTTTCATTGACATGCGTCTCCAGCTTCACACCGAGATACCGGCAATAGTCGAGCACACTTGTATGGACAGACGGGATCCGCGCAGCGCCGGCGTTGAAATACTGCCCGGCCCCGAACTGGCAGCGTTGCGGCGGCAGATGGTCATGCTCGAGCACGCTGCCGCCCCGCACCGTCCAGACGCGCCCGCCGGGCCGCTGACGCGCCTCCAGCACCGTTACCGTATAGCCCGCCTTCTTGAGCTCATGGGCCGCCACAAGCCCTGAAATCCCGGCACCGAGGATAACCACGCGGCGGCCGGCGCCCAGCATGTTGCCCACCTCCGGCGGCCCGGCATATGGCCCGGCTTCGGCGACAAGCCCCAGCGCCTCCATCGCAGTATAGGCCCCGGCAACCCCCATCACCCGGGAGAAATTCCAGATAAAGTCACGTCTCGATTGTGGTCTAGTCATCAGGGCCCTCTCTACCGGCCCGAAACCAGCATGACGGCGAACCGCAAGGCCAGCACTGGAAAGAGAGAGCCGAAGTTTTTTTGAAGGTGTGACCGGATTTTTGGCACAGCTGACCGGCTGGCTGGCCACCTGGCCCAATCGGGCGCTTTTAAAACCCGTGAGGTTTCGATACCTGACACAGGACCGCCCTGCTCCACCGCGCGTGGATCGCCTATCCAGCCTGAGACCCTGTCCATGAATGCCGCCCTTCGCGCTCACACCCGCATCCTGATTGCGATCGTCCTGATCACCCTCTTCGGGTGCGGGCTGGCAGAGGCGCAAAATACCTCCTCAGTGTCGGGCCCGGCCGTCAGTGCCAATGAGCGCGAAGTGGAATACCGGTTAGGCTGGCGGCCCGGTGAAGATGGCGCAGCAGACAGCTTCGCGCACCGCTTTGACTATGGCTTCTCGCTGAACGGGCGCCGCGCCATCAAGGTCTTCGCCAATTTCGATGACGGCCCCAGCAGGGATCTGCGCTTTGACAATCTCAACGCAGAATACCTGATAGAGCTTTCGCCCGAAAACGCACCCTTCTGGAAAACCGGCATCCGCTTCGATGCGCGCCTGTCAAATGGGCCTGACCCGGAACGGCTTGGTTTCAACTGGCTGAACCAGTGGCAGCTGACAGGCAGGCTCCGCGCCCGCGCCCAGTTCATCGCCACCCGTCAGTTTGGCGACGCAGCGGACGACGCCATCGACTTCGAGGTTCGCTCCAGCCTGATCTGGAAGGCGGGCGGTGGCTACGACCTCTCCCTTCTCAGCTTTGCCAATCTCGGCAGCAGTGACGATTTCGGCGGCAGGAACCATGTCCAGGAAATTGGCCCCACTTTGAGCGGCCCCCTGCCCAACGGCTATGGCTGGACCATTGGCACCCTCTTCGGCGTGACAGACACCGCGCCGGATCAGGATATCCGTATCTGGATCAGCAAGAGCTTCTGACGCCTTGCCCCGGCGCCGCCATTAGACAGCGCTCCGGCCTCTGCTAGACGATCTGCGTGTCACCAAGCGCACGCTCGACGCGGCGCTCGAAATGCCCGACCCGGCTTTGCTGATGGAGCCGGAGGAACGCTCGCAATCCTCATTCGTGCGCGCCAATATCCGCTCGCGTCGCGCCAGCAAGCAGGACTAGTCGAACACCACGACCTGCCGCGCCACCGTGCCCTTGTTTTCCTTGAGGTTCTGCAGCGCCCCGGTGATCCCGTCGAGACCGATCCGGTCGGAGACAAGATCATCGAGGTGCAGCCGGCCCTGCTTGTAGAGCTCGATCAGGCGCGGAAAGTCGACCCGGAACCGGTTCGAGCCCATGACCGCGCCCTGAAGGCGCTTCTCGGTCACCAGAAGCTCGATGCCAGGCACTTCGATGTTCACGCCCGGCGGGATCATGCCGATAATCGTCGAGACGCCGCGCGGGCGCAGCATCATGTAGGATTGCTCGGCCGTCTGCTTGAGGCCGATACACTCGAACGAATAATGCACGCCGCCGCCGGTCAGCTCTTTGACCTGCTCGATCGGATCGCCATTCTTCGGATTGACGAAGTCGGTCGCCCCGAACGTCTTTGCGATCTTTAGCTTGTCATCGGACAGATCGACCGCAATGATCCGAGAGGCCCCGGCAATCGCCGCGCCATTGATCGCCGACAGGCCAACCCCGCCGCAGCCGACCACGGCCACGGTCGATCCGGGCTCCACCTGCGCGGCATGAAACACCGACCCGACACCGGTAATGACCCCGCAGCCGATCAATGCTGCCCGGTCCATCGGCATCTCCGGGTCGATGGCGCAGAGCGTATTCTCATGCACCAGGATCTGCTCCGCGAAAGAAGAGAGGTTGAGGAACTGGTTGAGCTTTTCCTTACCCGCATAAAGCCGCGGCGCGTCATCATCGGCGCGCCGGAAAAGCGGTGCGTTCACCGTGTGGCAGACCGACATATGCCCGGTCAGGCAGAACTCGCACGTCCCGCAGAAGGGCGAGAGGATCGACACCACATGATCGCCCGGCTTCACCGCCGACACCATGCTGCCCACCTGCTCGACGACACCCGCGCTCTCATGGCCAAGAATTGTCGGCAGCTCATGCGGAAAGGCGCCATCCCAGAAGTGCACGTCTGAATGGCACACCCCGACCGCCTTCAGCCGCACCAGCACCTCCCGAGGCCCCGGCTTGGAGATCGAAACCTCCTCAATCGACAACGGCTTGTTCGGCTCACGCAGTACGGCAGCTTTCATGGGGTCTTCCTCCTGTTCGCGGGGCTGCTTTGGCGCAGCCTCTCAACTGACAGGAGAACTACCATGACGCAGCCTGGCTGTCATTGCAGACGCCGCGTCACCTGCCTGTTTGCAGGGCCCCTACTGCCTGATCTCATAGACCAGACAGGCGGCGCCGCGCACCGACGTTGTGTCCGGCGTGTTGGGCAGGTCGAGGGCGTCCATATCCTCCTGGCTGACCGTCATCGCGCCCGGGCCGGACGGGGCCGGCGGCGGGGGTGGTGGCGGAGGCGGCGGCGGCGCCATCGAATAGCCGGAATAGCCCGTCCCGTCCGTCCATTCGCCAAGGCAGGGGCCACTGCCCTCCTGAACGACAAGCAGCTTGCCGAGCGAAACGCCGGCTGCCTGCGCGATCATCTGCGCGCGCTGGCGGGCATCGGTGATCGCGGCGCGGTAGGCCGCCTGCAGGATCTCGGTATCGCGCTCAAGGCTGTTATTGAAATAGCTTGACCCTTCCGGCCCGAGTGCCAGCGCTGCGGCCCGCGTCCGGCTCGCCTTCGAGATATCCTCAACGCCGACATTCAGCGTCACGGCCACCTCATAAGCGCGGATATTGTCGGCCGAATAGTCGGTGGTGAGGTTGCCCTCATCGTCGCGGACCTGATTGTAGACCGGGTTGACGGTGACATTGCTCGTCACGGTCAGATCCTCGCCCGCGACGCCCGTCATCGCCTCATGCGCCGCCTTTGCGCGCTCGGAAGCCTGCCGGGTGGCGGCGGCCGCCGTATCGGCTGTATTCTTGTAGGTCACCGAAAAACTGGTCCGGTTCGGCTTCACCTGAAGGTCGGCGCGTCCCAGCGCCTCGATGACCGGCTTGTCGATCCAGTAGGGCTGCGAGAAGCCGCCGGCTTCCTGGGCCAGAGCTGGCGCCGCGATTGAAAGAAGTGCTGCCGCTGAAATCAGATTGCGCATGAGATACGTCCTCCCCTTGGGTGCCAGACGATATGCACAAGGCAGAAAGGCGCGCTAGAGGAATTTTTACGGCGATTTCAGGATAGAAGAGGGTTTTCTGCGGGCAACCGCCCCAGCCGCCTATTTATCCAGGCACCAGCGCATGATGGCCTTCTGGGCGTGGAGGCGGTTCTCGGCCTCGTCGAAGACGAGCGAGTTCGGCCCGTCGATCACCTCGCTGTCGACTTCCTCGCCGCGATGGGCGGGCAGGCAGTGCAGGAACTTCGCGCCGGGCTGGGCAAGGTCCATCAGCTCTTCGGTGACCGCGAAGGGCTCCAGCTCTTCCAGCCGTTCATCGGCATCAATGTCGCCCATGGACACGAATGTGTCGGCAATCACGACATCGGCGCCGGCCACGGCATCTTCGGCGGTGCTGTAGAGCTCCACCTTGCCCTGCAGCTCGCGCGCGAGATCGATATCGTCATCATCGGGCGCATAGCGGTCGGGCGTGCCCACAGCCAGGGTGAAGCCGAATTTCGGCGCGGCATGGATAAAGCTCGAGCAGACATTGTTGCCATCGCCGACCCAGGCAAGACGCGCGCCCTTCAGATCCAGCCCGTTTTCCTCAAGCGTCATCAGGTCCGCCATGATCTGGCAGGGATGCGAGCGGTCGGTAAGGCCGTTAATGACAGGCACGCCGGCGGCATCGGCGAAATCCTCGACATCGCCATGATCGTTGGCGCGGATCATCACCATGTCGACATAGCGCGAGAGTACGCGGGCCGTGTCGCCAATGCTTTCGCCGCGCCCAAGCTGCATGTCGCCGGAGTTGAGCACGATTGAACTGCCGCCAAGCTGGCGGATACCGACATCGAAACTGGTCCGGGTGCGGGTCGACGATTTCTCGAAAATCATCGCAAGGATATGCCCGTCCAGCGGCGCGCCCTCGTCGACGCGGCCCTTGGGCCAGCCCCGGCGGGCCGCCTTCATTGCATGGGCTTCGTCCAGCATCGCACGCAGCTCGCCAGCTTCCATCTGCCAGATATCGAGGAAATGTCTTATCGCCATTGCCTTGCCGCCTTGTTCCACGGTCCAGAATTCAAAGCGCGCGCTCTAGAGCAAAATGGCCCGCGATGCAAAACATACGGTCGATCTCAGTCTTACATGGAACAAGTCCACACACCGGAGGATTTCATAGCTTCGGTATCGCACACCTTTCACTTGTGACGCTTTTGGCTGTCGATTACATGCCGGTGTTCTGCGACCGAGAGCGAGAGGGACTGCTGGGCCAATGTCGACTTTGAGACTTCGTCTTCGCGAGGAAACCCGTGATGCCCACGAGTCCGTCGATGCCCTCTTCGGTCAGCATGACCTGTCCACCCGCGAAGGTCTCGCCACCACTTTACAGGCCCATTCGATTGCCTTGCGGCGCACGCTCGCAGCCCTGCCAGACCCTGCCTCCCCGCATGCGCACACGCTGGTCACCATGATCACCGCAATCGAGCAGGATCTCGCCGCGCTGGATGCGCGCCCTTCGGTGGCCTGCCAGATCGATGCCGATGACACCAGGATTCATCCACTTGGCTTGATCTATGTAATTGCAGGCTCCCGCCTTGGCGCGCGCATATTGCTGGCTGAGATTCGGGCCTCTACTGACCCCGTTGTTGCCGCCGCCACCCGCTATTTCACCTGCCCGCAGAGTGAGGATATGTGGAAATCGGTCAGCAACACCTTGAAAGTATGGACAGGACGGGCGGACGAGGAAAAAGAGATTATTGCGTCGGCCAGAACGGCTTTCACATGGTTCGAAGCGGCGCATCGCACAGTTCAGAAGGCAAGTACCCCCGTATGACGACCCCTAACGTGTCACCGGACACGAAAATCGACCTGACGAATTGTGACCGCGAACCCATCCACATTCTCGGACATGTGCAGCAATTCGGCTGCCTGATTGCCGTCAATTCAGACTGGCTGGTCCAGCACGTCTCCCTGAACGTGGCCGACCTCCTGTCGCTGGACCCTGAATCCCTCATCGGCGAACCGCTCGGCAATGTCATCACGGCAGAGGCGCTCAACGATATCCGCGCCCGGATCCAGCGTCTCGATGGAGACGACGCCGTTGAGCGCCTGTTCGGTCTAAACCTCCTTCCCGGCTCGCAGGAACGGTTCAATGCCGCCGTTCACATCTCCGGCCAGTCGGTCATCATCGAGGTCGAACCGCAACGCGCCTCGAACCTCTCCGACTACACCTCCTATGTGCGCCCGATGATCGACCGGGTGCGCAAGGCGCGCAGCGTGCCGGAGCTCTGCAAGATCGCCGCGCGCCAGATGAAGGCGCTGACAGGGTTCGACCGGGTCATGGTCTATCGCTTTGGCGCAGACCAGTCCGGCGAGGTCATCGCCGAGGCCGTGAGCCCGAATATCGATTCATTTCTTGGCCTTCGCTATCCGGCGACCGACATCCCGCAGCAGGCCCGCGAACTTTACCGGCGCAACCTGTTGCGCATCATCTCGAATGTGAACGAAACCGTTTCCCCGATCATCCCTGAGCGCGGCCCCGAAGGCCAGCCGCTCGACCTCTCCATGAGCGGACTGCGCGCGGTCTCCCCGATCCATATCGAATATCTGAAGAATATGGGCGTGGATGCGTCCCTGTCCGTCTCGATCCTGCACCGCGACAACCTCTGGGGCCTCTTTGCCTGCCACCATTATGAGCCGCGGGTCCTGCCCTATGAAATCCGCTCGGCGGCAGAGCTCTTTGCCCAGATGTTCAGCTTCGTGCTGGGCCAGTTGCTGGCTGACGAGGCCAGTGAACACAGCCGGCGCACGCAGGTCCTTCACGATCAGCTCATGTCCCAGCTCGCCGGTGGCCAGAGCGTCCGCGACCATTTCTCGACCATCGCCGAAGCCCTGAGCTCCGTCATCCCCAATGACGGCGTGGCCGCCTGGGTGGATGGCGACTTCGTCTCGCTGGGGCGCACACCGACCCGTGAGGAATTCATGGGCATTGTCCGCTTCCTCAACACGACTGCCGGCAGCCGGGTCTATGCCACCGATGCGCTGGGCGAAGCCCACCCGCCCGCAAAGGACTATGTGGACCGCGCAGCCGGCCTCCTCGCCGTGCCCGTGTCCCGGCGCCCGCGCGACTATGTCGTCCTCTTCCGCCAGGAATTTACCCACAAGGTGAACTGGGCGGGTAATCCCGAAAAGCCCGTCACTCTTGGCCCGAATGGGGCGCGCCTGACCCCGCGCAAGAGTTTCGAGACCTGGCAGCAAACTGTCGACGGGCAGTCCATGCCCTGGAAGCCGGCAGAGATCGCCGCGGCCGAACAGCTCCGCGTCACATTGCTGGAAGTTGTCCTGCGCATGTCGGATGAGGCGCATCAGGAACGTCTGCGCGCGAATGAGCGTCAGGAATTGCTGATCGCAGAGCTTAACCACCGGGTCCGCAACATATTGAACCTGATCCGCGGGCTGGTCGGCCAGAGTGCGCGCGAGGCCACCTCCATTGAGGACCTCAGCGAAATTATTGGCGGCCGCGTCCAGGCCCTCGCCCGCGCGCACGACCAGCTGACGGCCGACAACTGGGCCCCGGCGTCCCTGCACGGTCTGGTACGCACCGAGACCGAGGCCTATCTCGGTCCTAAGGCCGCGCGTGTGAAGCTCGAGGGGCCGGACGCCTGCCTCATGCCGAACGCCTTCAGCACGCTGTCGCTGGTCCTGCATGAGCTGACCACCAATTCAGCGAAATACGGCGCCCTCGCGGACTCCGAAGGCGAAATTACGATTGGCACGCAGCCCAGCGAGACCGGCGAGCTTGTTCTGACATGGCGCGAGGCTGGCGGCCCCGCCGTCCAGGCCCCGACCCGCCAGGGTTTCGGGACGACCATCATTACCCGCTCCATCCCTCATGAGCTGAGCGGCACGGCGGACATCCGTTATGAACTGACGGGCCTTGAGGCAGACTTCATCATCCCTGCCAGACATGTCTCCAAATTTACCGAATCTGCAGAAGCGAACGCGTCCACCCCGGCCGCACGCGCAAAGCCGGCAGGCGTCAGCGGTCTTGCGGGCCATGTCCTGCTGGTTGAGGACAATATGATCATCGCGCTCGATGCCGAAGACCTGCTCAGGGACGCTGGGGCAGAGGCGGTGTCGGTCTGCGGTTCGGTACGCGAGGCAAAAGTTGCGCTGGAGAAGTCGGACTTCCAGATGGCGCTGCTCGATGTAAATCTCGGCAATGAGACGAGTGAGCCCGTCGCGATGGAGCTGCGCGACCGGGGAACGCCTTTTGTGTTCGCGACCGGCTATGGCGATTCCAGCGCGCTCTCTTCGAAATTCCCGAATGTGCCGGTTCTCAAGAAGCCCTACGACGAAAGCGACCTGCACGAGGCGATCAGGGCAGCGCTCGGCTGACGCCCTGTTTTAAGGCTGAATAACTTGCCTTGGCGACCGCCGGACGTACAGTCCTGACAATGAATGACAATTCCGTTTCGTCCAGATCGCGGGAAATGCCAGAGCCGGCGCCTGATGGCCCGCTCCTGTTCGGCTGCATCCTCAATGGAGAGGGCAGCTGCCAGGACGTAGACTGGCAGACGGCAAGGGACTGGTCCCCCACCCGGCCGGGCGAAACTCTCTGGCTTCACCTGGACCGGATGTATGAGGATCTCGACGACTGGCTGATCGATTATCTGGACCTCTGCGAAGGCACGGCAGAACTGCTGCTATCCAATGAGACCCGCCCGCGCGCCTTCCGCGAGGAAGAGAGCCTCATCACCGTTCTGCGCGGCATCAATTTCAATCCCGGCGCAGAGCCTGAGGACATGATCGCCATGCAGGTCTGGTGCGACGGCAACCGGTTGATCACCTTGCGCCGCCGGCGGCTCCAGACGCCGCGCGATATCTACAAGGAGCTGCAAGCGGGCCGCGGCCCCTGCACGGCGGGCGATCTCTTCACGGCACTGGCCGAACAGCTCGTCGCCAAGATGAATTATTCCATCGTCGACATGAATGACCGGATCGACGAAATGGAGGAAGATGAGGACACGGAGATCGATGAGCTGCTGTCGGAAATCGCCTCGATCCGGCGCAATTGTCTGGCGCTCAAACGGTACATGTCGCCCCAGCATGAAGCGATGCTGGCCATCCAGAAATCACCGCCGCACTGGCTATCGGAAGAAAACATGACCGATATCCGCGAGGTCGGCGAACGGTTGAGACGTTACCTCGACGACCTTGATGTTTCAAAGGAAAGTGCGATCGTCCTTCAGGATGATCTCAATAACCGGGCCCAGGCGAAGATGAACCAGACCATGTATATGCTGTCCATCGTGGCGGCCATCTTCCTGCCTCTCGGCTTCCTGACAGGCCTTCTCGGGATCAATGTGGGCGGTATGCCCGGCGTCGGTTCCTCCAACGCCTTCTGGATCACCTGCGGTGCGCTCGGTGTCCTGATGGGCTTTCAGTTCCTCATCTTCCGGAAACTCAAATGGCTTTGACAACACTTCTTTCTTTCCTCGCCCGGCAGGCCCCTCCTGGCAGTCCAGTCACCGACGCGTTGATATCTGTTGGCGCTCAGGTTCAGGAGACACCCGCCGGAGACGGAGAGGATTCGATTGAGGATTTCGTTCAGGCCAATATCGACTGGGAGGATATCCGCGAGAGCGCAGTCACCGGCGTCGAGACCTTTCAGGACAACTTCATCTCGCTGGGGTCGCTCTGGCAGCTTCTGGCTGTGCTCGCCGCGCTCGCCATTGGCTATGTGGCCTCGCGCTATCCCGCCAAACGCCTGCGCGCCTGGGCGGATGGGCGTGAATCGCGCGATGTCCTGACCCGCCTCGCTCACTCTGTTGCCAGGATCATCTGGCCCGCCTTTACGGTCGTTCTTCTCTGGATTGCGACCGCCGTCTTTGAGTCCGTTGGCCTGCCGAATGAAGGTCTTCGTGTTGCGGCAAGCCTGATGAATGCCTGGATCGTGGTGCGCTTTGTCACCGCCAACATGCAGCCAGGCTTCTGGCAGACCGCCATTGCCGTGATCTCCTGGACCATTGCGGCGCTCTATATCCTCCACCTGCTGGACCCTGTCGCAGACGCCCTCAATGCCGCTGCCTTCACAATTGGCGGGGTAAAAGTGACCCTGCTGCGGATCATTACCAGCGTCTTCATCGCCATCGTCGCGCTCTGGCTGGGCAGGATTGCCGGCGACGCCGCCCAGTCCCAGCTGAAGTCCAACAAGGCGCTGAACCCCTCCATGGCTGGCCTCCTCGGCCAGGTCCTCAAGGTCGCCTTCATGGCGGCGGCGATCATCGTCGCCATGTCGACGCTCGGCATCAATCTCACCGCCCTCACCGTCTTTGGCGGTGCCCTCGGTGTCGGTATCGGTTTTGGCCTTCAGTCGATCTTCTCGAACTTTATTTCCGGCATCATTATCCTGTTCGAACGCTCTGTTAAGGTTGGAGATTTTATCGAGCTTCAGTCCGGGGTGACGGGGCTCGTAAAAGAGATCAACATCCGCTCCACGCTGGTGACGACGAACGACAATGTCGACATACTTGTCCCCAATGAGGAGTTCATCAAGGCGCAGGTCATCAACTGGACCCTGCGCGATGCACGACGGCGCATGCGTGTCGGCTTCGGCGTTGCCTATGGGACTGACAAGGAACTGGTGAAGACGGCCGCGCTTGAGGCCGCTGACGAAGTGCCATGGACCTTCAGCGGCATTCCGGGCCGCGAACCGCAGGTCTGGCTGGTCGGTTTTGGAGACTCCAGCCTCGATTTCGAACTTGTCATCTGGCTGACTGAGGAAGCTGTGAAGAAGCCGGCCAAGGTCAAGGCGGACTATTACTGGGCCCTGCACACCGCGCTCTACAAATACGAGATCGAGATCCCGTTCCCGCAGCGCGATATCAATTTCCGCAATGCCGGCGAGTTCGTGATGCTGAAGGAGGGCGCGAAGCTCAGCGACAGCAAGCCATCACCTGCCCCCAGCCCTGCGCCAGAGTCCGCGGCGTCGGCCAGAAACGAGCCGACCGGCGGCTCATCGGAGCTCTCTGACAGTGATGCCGGGGACGGCGACGGGGATGCGGGCGACTAGCGTGCCAACCAGTCCCGCGCCGCCTTTAGCGCGAGGTCTGGCCCGTCTCCATTGTCGGCGATGACGGCGTGGGCCGGGCGCCAGGTGTGGCGCTCCATGCCCTTGATATGATAGAGATTATAGCTTGGCAGGTGGACAGACCAGCCGCTGGCGGGAAGTTCGAAACTCTCGACACCGCCCGCCAGCCCCGCCATCGGTGAGCCGAAAATACGTGCGCGCCGGAGCCCGTCAAAGCCGACCGCCAGCCCCTCGCCCATACTGCCCGTCCAGCGCCCCGCCAGCACGGCGACCCGCCCTCTGACACGCCATGGCCCGCGCGAGGCGACCCGGCGGACCGCTTCGCCTTCCCAGCGTGGCCCGGCTTTCTGATAGGGCCTGACGCCCCTGATAAAGCGACCCAGAATGGGCTCTGCCACATCGGTATTGCCGCCGCTGGGCGTGTTTCGAAGGTCGATGATCCAGCCCCGCGCGCCTTTCAGCTCTTCCAGCGCCGCGTCGAAGGCGGCGACAGTGGCCTCATCGCCGAGCGAATCCTCGATCCGGAGATAGCCGATATTGCCGGGCAGGCGCTTGTAGCTGACCAGTTCATCGGCCTGTAGCGGGGCTGGATCGGTGAGGATGAGCTCCTTCTCCGTCCCGGCACTTTCGACCGTCACGCCGCGTATCTGGCCGCGATATCCCGCAGCCTGAGCGTTGAGGGCCCAGACAAGACGGGCCCGACTTACTTCGCCGCGGCCATGCCGGATGCGGTCCAGGGCGGCGCTGAGAACCGGGACGCCGTTCAGCGCCAGCACCCGGTCGCCCACTTTCAACCCCGCTTCTGCGGCGCCGGAGCCGGGCCTGACGGCGGTGACGCGCGCTTTTCCATCTTTGAAATCAAGCCAGTAGTCGCTGCCAGACGGCACCAGCCGGGGCGAGGTGGCGGAATTGGTGTCCAGCGAGACGTGATTGTCCCAGAGCTGGTCCAGCATCGTCTCGAGCAAGGCAAGGTGGCCGGCAGGCTCTGCCGCCGCCTCTTCCAAGGCCGCCTCTTGGGCGCTCTCGCAGGTGGCGTCCCAGACCGGCTCGCGAGGCGCGAGATAGACATAGTGGTCGCGCACCAGATCGCAGAGGGCCTCAACGTCCTGCAGGGCGCCGACCGATTCTCCAGTCGCAGAGTGTTGCGTGTTTCCAGCATCCGGGCCGGCATTTGCACGGTGCATGGACGGTGCACCGGCGGTGCACAGACAGGCCATCAGAGCGGCGCGGAAAAAACCTGCGAAAATTCTCACCGGAAGACTTTTGGCCAAACCCGCGTGCAGCGTCTATCGGCTCAGCTGCGCTTCAGCCGGATCGTCTTGCCGAGGATGAAGCCCACAATCAGGCAGAAGAGCATGACGAAAATACGCCGGGTCGGGAAGGTGAAGCCCAGGAAGTTCACGTCCACCTGCTGCAGGTTCTGAAGCGCGAAGATCAGCACAAGCAGAAAAAGGATCAGGGCCAGCCAGCTTTTGGGTGTCTTCAGCATGTCTTTCGCTCCATTATCGACTCCTTCGACATACTTAACCTCAAGCCGGGAGCGTCAAGTCTATCGCCCCGGCACAGGAACAGCGGCGTGGCGGCGGAGTTAATCCCGTAATGATTGGTTCGGACCTTCTTCAGAAAGTCAGAAGTGCGCCTTTATACAGGCGTTTCGGCTATCCCGTGGTCAATGTCGTCACCCGCACAGCTGGGCGTCTGGGCGAGGACGATGTGGCGCTGGTTTCAGGCGGGGTGGCCTTCTATGCCTTCCTGTCCGTCTTCCCGGCTGTCGCCTGCGCGCTGATGGTCTGGGGCCTGTTCACCAGTTCTGCAGACCTTCGCGAATACTTCGAGATCATGCAGACCTTCCTGCCGGCCGAGGCCTACAGGCTGATCACCAATCAGATGGTACGGATCGCCGATAGCCAGTCGACGGGCCTGTCCTGGGGCGCTCTGGTCTCGCTCGTGATCGCGCTCTGGTCAGCGTCTCGCGGGGCAAATGCCCTCCTGCTGGCGGTCGCGGTCACCTATGACCGCCCTGCCAGGCGGGGGTTCATAGAACAGAACCTGCTCGCGCTCGGTTTCACGGCGGGTGCCATCGTGTTTGCGATCATATCGCTGGCCGCCATCGGGGCGGTCCCGCCCATCATCGAAGCGCTCAAGCTTGGCGCCTTTGTAGACGCCCTGCTGCGGATCCTTCGCTGGCTTGGCCTGATCGGCATCTTTCTGCTAGGTATCTATGCCTTCATGCGAACAGCCCGCCCGCACGGGGTCCGCTCGCAGGAAAGCAAGGCGCGGCCAATCCTGCCCGGCGCGGTGGTGGCCGGGATTATCTGGCTGCTCGCCTCTGTCGCCTTCTCTTTCTATCTCAGCGCCTTTGCCGACTATAATGAGACGTTCGGCTCTCTCGGCGCGGTCGCCGCCCTGCTCATGTGGCTCTGGCTTTCGGCCTTTGCCATCTGTACCGGCGCAGAGGTCAATGGCGTGATGAGCCGGCGCGGACGCGGCCTCAACACAAGAACGGCCAAGGAAGGCAAGCCGAAACCGCGCCGCAGCACCGCCCGGAAAAAGCCGAAGACCGGCTGAACCCTGCGTCATGGCTTGCTGCCTTTCAGTGCGCCGATAGTCTCCGCCCGCAGATCAGAAAATGCGTGGAGGAGACGCAAGATGAAACTTTACAATTCCGTTGGCCCGAACCCGCAAGTCGTTCGAACCTTTCTCGCCGAGCGCGGCATCGAGGTCGACATGGCGGAAATCGACCTCATGGGCGGCGAGAACCGCAAGGAAGCCTATCTGAAGATCAATCCGGCGGGGCAGCTTCCGGCGCTTATCCTGCAGGATGGTACGCTCATCACAGAAATCACGGCTATCTGCGAATATCTGGACGAGACCGCCGAAGGCGAGCGCCTGATCGGATCGACCCCGGAAGAGCGCGCCCAGACCCGCCGCTGGGTCCGCTGGTGCGACCTGCAGGTGATCGAGCCGATGACACGGGCCTTCCGCTATTCCGAAGGCTTGCCCCTGTTCAAGGACCGCATGCCCTGCTTTCCGGACGCGGCCCCCGGCCTGAAGGAAAGCGTCCAGCATTCGCTTCAGTGGCTGGACGAACAGATGGCCGGCAAGACATGGATCGCGGGGGAGCGGTTCACCTTGGCGGACATCATGCTCTTTTCGTTCCTGGCGTTCGGCGAGCAGATCGGACAGCCGCTGGACCGCAAGCTGAAGAACGTGTCGGCCTGGTATGACCGCATGAGCGAACGCGAGAGTGTGAAGGCCTAGAGGGGCTGCTTCATCGCAGGCGATGGAGGGTTGAGCCTTCGCCGCCGCGCTTGTGCTTCGATCTTGTTCGCTAGCCTCTCTACCGGGCGCCACTGGTCCAGCGTGGCGCCCTACTCTTCCACCTCGGCCATCTGTTCTTCGTCGCAGAGGTCGATGAGACGGTTGAGCTTGGCGGTGAATTCGCGAAGGGCGTCGGCGCCGAATTCATCCTCGATCCGGCGGTTTATGGGGATCGGGCGCGCCTGCGCGCGGGCGATGGTTTCCTCGCCCTTGGCGGTGAGTTTCAGGACGAAGGCGCGGCTGTCGCTTTCGCTGCGTGTCTTTTCCAGCATGTCGAGCCCGATGAGACGGCGCACCATGGCCGTAATTGCCGAGTCGTTGAGGCGCAGGTCGCGCGCGAGACTCGTCTGGTTGAGCGCCTGCGCCGAACCGACGCGCGTCAGAACGCCAAGCTGCGGCGCCGTCACACCGACAGCATCAACCAGCTGGCGGTCAGCCACCTTCCTGTAGAGCTGAGCGGCAATCTGGAGACGCGAATAGATGCGCGGGCTTTTTGTGTCGGACGTCATCTCTACCCCTTGCGATTCCTCGACCCTGACGATATACTTCACTAGTGAAACAATCAACTCTCTGGCCGCTTTCAGGGCTGGCCGGAGAGCCCCTTCTTAACACCGGATCTCTGGGAGGATCATCAAATGGATACCGCAACAATCGGCACAATGGGCGTTCGCGACGACCTTAACGACCTGCGTATGTCGGAAAAGACGGTGCCGCTTTACGAGCACGTGAAGCGCTTCATCAAGGAAGAAGTCGACCCGATGAGCGAGAAGTTCCACGCGCTCGGCGAAGGGCGCGCAGACCGCTTTTCCTATGTGCCGGGTCAGCTGGAGCTGCTGGACGAAGTCAAGCAGAAGGCCAAGGATCAGGGCCTCTGGAACTTCTTCCTGCCGGACGCCGAAACCGGCGAAGGCCTGCCGAACCTCGACTATGCCTATATCGCCGCCGAGCTCGGCAAGAACTCGCTGGCTTCCGAGTGCATGAACTGCGCCGCGCCGGATACGGGCAATATGGAAGTGCTCGAGCGGGTGGGCACCAAGGCCCAGAAGGACCAGTGGCTTAAGCCATTGCTCGAGGGCACGATCCGTTCGGCCTTTGCCATGACCGAGCCGGAGACCGCCTGCTCCGACGCCCGCAATGTGCGCACCCAGGCTGTTCTGAAGAATGGCGAATGGGTCATCAATGGCGAGAAATATTACGCCTCCGGTGCTGGCGACCCGCGTTGCAAGATCATGATCGTCATGGTCCAGACCGACCCGGACGGCCCGTCCCACCAGCAGCAGTCGCAGATCCTTGTCCCGATGGACGCGCCCGGCGTTGAGGTTCTCGGCCCGATGCACGTCTTCGGCAAGGACGACGCCCCGCACGGCCACATGCACATCCGCTTCACCGATGTGAAAGTTCCGGAAGAGAACATCCTGCTCGGCGTCGGCCGCGGCTTCGAGATTTCGCAGCTCCGCCTCGGCCCGGGCCGTATCCACCACTGCATGCGCTCCATCGGCGCGGCTGAAAAGGCGCTCGACCTGATGCTGGAGCGTGGCATGAGCCGCGATGCGTTCGGCCAGCCGCTGATCAAGCTGGGCGGCAATCAGGAGAAGGTCTCCCGCGCGCGGATCGAGATCGAGGCCTGCCGCCTCATGGTCCTCAAGGCCGCCAAGGCGATGGACGTTCTGGGCAACAAGGAAGCCCGCGTCTGGATCTCCATGGTCAAGGCCATGGTGCCGGAGAGGGTCTGCAAGATCATCGATGATGCGATCCAGATCCACGGCGCAACCGGTGTGTCCCAGTGGACGCCGCTGGCCGACATGTATACCAGCCAGCGCACGCTGCGCCTGGCGGACGGCCCGGACGAAGTGCACCACATGGTCGTTGGCCGCCACGAGATCGGCCGCATGGGCATGAAGGGCATGAAATAAGCCCTTCGCCTTCAGGCAAGACATGAGAGAGCCGGTGCCCTATGGGTGCCGGCTTTTTTACATCAGTCAGACGCTGCGATATGGCGCCTGATTTTCTCAAGATCCTTATCCGTCGCGGGCATATAGATATTGAGATGAAGGTCCTGCCGGTCGTCGGCTGCAAAGCTGGAATATTCCAGCCCGACTTCCCCCATTTCGGGGTGCCGAAAGCGTTTGATAACATGCATGGTGTCCTGAACGTGCGGCTCGCGCCAGAACACGGCAAAGTCAGGGCTGACAGCCAGCAACTCGTCGATCAGAGGCCGGGCGGCCGCGACGGCACCAGCCCGCTCGATATCCATCTTGAAGGCGCCGACCACAAACCGCGCGACCATGCGCCAGTCATGCTGGGCCTGGCGAACACGTTCATTGGTGAATATCAGCTTGAGCACATTTCGCTGATCCGGGGGAAGGCCCCCATAATCGGTCATTACCGCGGCGGCGGCGCGATTCCATGCAAGGACATCCCAAGTCACGGTCCTTACAATGGCGGGGCTGTACGGCATGGAATCGAGCAGGCGCTGGAGCCGCGGTGTCACCGGGTCGGTCCCGCCATAGCGCACCTCTGGTGGCCGGCCGAGGCCGATCAGAAAGAGGTGCTCGCGCTCCAGTGCGGTCAGGTGCAGGGCCTTGGCGATCCTGTCGAGGACATCAGCAGACGGGTTACCGCCGCGCCCCTGCTCTAGCCAAGTATACCACGTCGCACTGATATTGGCCCGCTGAGCGACCTCTTCCCGGCGCAGGCCAGGCGTGCGGCGGCGCCCGACATTGAAGCCGAAAGAGACCGGATCGAGCTGTGCCCGCCGCTGTTTCAGATACCTACCGAGGCGGTTGTCCTGTTCGGGGGTCATGCTGGGCCTGTTACCAATTATACCAGGATAAGATCACTACTTTAACAGGATAGGCCAGCGTCTACCTTCCCGCAACATCGGACGAAGGAGACATTTGATGCGTGTATTTGTAACGGGCGCGACGGGCTTTGTGGGCCAGGCTGTGACTGCGGAATTGCTGGCGAATGGTCATGAGGTGACGGGCCTTGCCCGTTCGGAGGCCTCCGCCCGGAAACTCCGGGAGGCAGGGGCCCGGCCTGTTGCTGGCTCACTCGCTGACATCGATACGCTGGAAAGGGCGGCAGACAATGCCGACGCGGTGATACACTTGGCTTTCGGTCATGACTTTTCGAGATTTGAAGAGAACGCCGCAGAAGACATCAAAGCGATAGAGGCGATGGGCAGCGCACTTATCGCGACGAACCGGCCAATTATCGCGACCTCCGGAGCGGCGATGTTGCAGTCGGAAAAGGCGGTACCAGACGAGGATGCGAGCGCCCATCAGCCCGATAGCGAGTATCCGCGAGGCTCCGAGGCCGCGCTTGGACGCCTTCGTGAGCAGGGCGTCAACGCGATTGCCATGCGGCTGCCTCCGTCGGTTCACGGAGTGGGCGAGACAGGATTTGTGCCGATCCTCATTGAGATCGCCCGCCAGAAAGGCACATCGGCCTATGTCGACGATGGCACGCACTGCTGGTCTGCGGTCTATCAAGCCGATGCCGGCCGCGCTTACCGGCTGGCGCTGGAGACAGGCGCGCGCGGCAATTTGCACGCCGTCGCAGAGGAAGCCATTCCGTTCCGCCAGATTGCCGAAGTGATCGGGCGCCGTCTTGGCTTACCGGTTGTGCCGGTCTCAGGCGAAGAGGCCGAAGCGCATTTCGGCTGGTTCCTGAAATTCGCCGGGACAGACATGGCCGTCTCCAGCGCCAAGACCCGTAAGCGTCTTGGCTGGACGCCCTCCGGGCCTGGCCTGATCGAGGATATCGACCAGCCGGCCTATTTCGAAGTCACCGCCTCTGGCGGCTAGCCTCCCTCCTGGCCTTCCGCGATCCGGCGGAGAGTCACCATCCGGTCAACGAACCAGAGCTTCGCCAGCATGGAGACAGCCATGCCGAACACGGTCGGCCATATCCCCAGCTGCCAGAGCCCCCAGGCAAAGGGCACCATGGCGAGCGCGCTGAGACCGTTGAGCAGATTGGCCATGCGGGCGTGGTGGGCGGGAATCGGCTCGCGCTTGCGGGCAAGCCAGATCCGTTCACCCATGACCCCGCGCGACATCCAGTTGTCGAGGCTACGCGGTTCGGGGAAGAGGCGCGGGTTGAGCCAGGTCCACAGGAGAACGGCCGCCACGAGCGCAAGTGCCCACCAGCCGATCCAGACACGGCTCCAGATGGCAAGCGCGAGCGCAGGCAGGGTCGCCACACGGCTCCACCCGCTCCACGGATTGGCATGCCGGCGCCAGGTGGCGTCGTCCATGCCCATCAGTTTTTCCGAGGCGTCACCGAGGTCGACCATTCAACTGCCCTCCCCCGCTCAACTGACGCAGAAGGCCTACCCCTCCATCTCCCACTCGCTCAGCGCTTCATCCATGACGCTGACGGCCTTGCGGACGTCTTCATCCTCAATGATGAGCGGCGGGGCGAGGCGCAGGACATTGTTGCCGGCGACGCCGACGAGGAGGCCCTTTTCGCGGCAGGCATTCTGGACCGGCTTTGGCGCCGATTTCAGTTTGAGCCCGGTGAGGAGGCCCTTGCCGGTGACGCCGTCGACCTTGTCGGCATGGCTGTCGGCGAGGGATTTGAGGCCCTGGGCAACCGTGCCGGAGACCTTGCGGACATGGGCGAGAAAATCTTCATCGGAGATGATGTCCCAGACGGCGTTGCCGACGGCCATGGCGAGCGGGTTGCCGCCATAGGTGGAGCCGTGGGAGCCCGGCTGCATCGGCAGGCCGACTTCTTCGGTCATCAGGCAGGCGCCGAAGGGGAAGCCGCCGCCGACGCCCTTGGCGACACACATGATGTCGGGCGCGGCATTCTCTGCCCATTCATGGGCGAAGAGCTTGCCGGTCCGGCCCATGCCGCACTGGACCTCATCATAGATGAGCAGCGTGCCGGTCTCGTCGCAGAGCTTGCGAAGGCCGGTCAGGCATTCCTCAGGCATGGCGCGCACGCCGCCTTCGCCCTGGACCGGCTCAACAAAGACCGCGCAGGTCTTTTCGGTGACTGCTTCCTTGAGCGCCTCGTGGTCACCCCATTCAAGCTGGCGGAAGCCTTCAAGCGGCGGGCCGAAGCCTTCAAGATATTTGGGGTTGCCGCCAGCATTGATCGCGCCCAGCGAGCGGCCATGGAAGGCGCCGGTGAAGGTCACGAATTCGATGCGGTCGTCATTGCCCTTGGACCAGTGATATTTGCGCGCGGATTTCAGCGCGCACTCAACAGCCTCGGTGCCGGAATTGGTGAAGAAGACGCGGTCGGCGAAGGTGCGCGCGCACATCTTGTCGGCCAGATCCTCGCCTGCACGCACGCGGAACATGTTGGAGAGATGCCAGAGATTGCCGGCCTGGGATTGCAGCGCCTCGACCAGTTTGGGGTGCGAATGGCCGAGCGAGCTCACCGCGATGCCGGCGACGAAATCAAGGTATTTATCCCCCTCTTCAGTGAAGAGGTTCACCCCCTCACCGCGCACAAACACCTCCGATGGCGGGGCGTAGACGGGCAGGATATGGGCGCGTGGGTCTGACATTGCAGGCTCCGAAATGTTTCTGTGTGACGTGATGCTGATGTCGGCATGGCTGGCGCGGATTTCAAAGTCAACTCACAGGACCTGCCCGCGCGGAAAGGTGCGCCAGTGCCCTGCCGTCAAATATGTCGTCGCCACGTGCAGTCATGGATGAAAAGTCATGCAGCAGGACCTGTTCAGAGAGCGGGTCAGTCCCTACTTGGGAAACTCGGGTCCAACTCTCCCCCGAATGAATTTTTGATAATGTTTATCGATAAGGTGTTGACGCTTTTCGATAAGTGAATTATTGAAAATCAATAATAACAAAACCCGGCTGGCCGCACCCCTGACGCCCTGACCCTGAGCTGCCAGCCGGGTCTCCTGACAAGAGACACTACCTCCAGATCCGGCCCCGAAAGGGGCCGATTTTTTTTGACCTGCCGGGTCACGGACACGAATTGTCAGGCTGGCGGGAGGATAAAAAAAGGCGCGGCTTGTGGCCGCGCCCGTAAAGAGTATTGCAGCGTTTCCTCCCAGAAACTTGCCGTACCTGAATGCTAATTTTCTGTCACACTGTCAAGCACGTGCCGTTAATTGGGTAATGAATGCCTCGTATGACGGCGTCGTCTGGTCAAAAATGAAGTCTGACTTGAGGATTGAGACAGATTTCACTCCGGAATCGGTGAGTCGGCGAGCATTTTCGACCGCCTTACCCGAGGCACTCAGGAAAGAATTTTCGCCCATCGCCGTCAAATCCAGCTCAGAAACCAGCGAATCCGGGACAGCGCCCGAGACCATGAGCAGGCTGGTGGCGTCGGCGCTTTCGACGGCCTCAATCGAGGAGAGAAGCTTCTGAAGCGCGTCGCGGGCGCCCGCATTCCAGTCGGCACGCAGCGATCCGGCAAGCGCGGCGCGGCTTTTCAGGATGACGCCGTCATCGAGGACTTTGAGGCTGTTGGCGCGCAGGGTCGCGCCCGTGGAGGTGATGTCGACAATGACTTCGGCCTGCCCCGACGAAGGGGCCGCCTCTGTCGCGCCGGCGCTTTCCACCAGACGGTACTCACCGACCGACTTGCTGGCGAAATAGTTGCGCGTGAGGCGGAGATATTTGGTCGCGACCTTCATGCGCCGTCCATGGCGCTGGCGGAAGCGGGCGCCGGCGGCCTCAAGGTCGCTCATCGTGTTGACGTCCAGCCAGGCAGCCGGGACGGCAACGACGACATCGGCGCCGCCAAAGTCCAGACGCTTGATGACGGACGCATCGCGCGGAAGGTCGCTGGAGAGATCATGCAGCAGATCCTCCCCCGTCACACCGATGTGAAATGAGCCATCTATGAGGCCTTGCGCGATCTCACGGGCAGAAAGAAGCAGGACATCGGCATCGGGCAGGCCTTTCAGCTCTGCGGTATAGCCCCGGTCGCCGCCGGACTGGCGCAGCTTGAAGCCGGCGCGGGCGAGCCAGTTTTCGGCATTCTCCTTCAGGCGCCCCTTGGACGGGATAGCGAGTTTTAGCCGGGTCATGCGGTGCCTCCGCTTGTGAGACGGTCCGGACGGACGACGCCGCCAATGGCCGTTGTGTCGACATCTCCGCCCGAGAGGCGCGCGAGCAGCGTATCGTAACGCCCCCCTGCCCCGAACGGCCGGCGGCCATCGGCTTCGCCGGGAAGGAACAGCTCAAACAGGAAGCCGTCATAATAGTTGAAGCGGCGCCCGAAGGGCGTGCCGAAGCGGGCCGTTTTCATGAAGTCCGGCGCAAGTGAAGCCATCCGGTCCGTCCGCGCCTGTAGGCGTTCAAGGAAGGGATCCAGACCTTCGAGGCCAGCCTGGCGGGAAATGGCGAGCAGTTTGTCCGCCGCCTGCGCCGGTGAGCAGTTCACAGCCATGACGGCTTCGAGTGTCTGGCGGGCTGTGTCGGGCGCGGCGCCATGTTCGGCGTCTGCCGCCTGTGCCAGAAGACCTTCGACAATCTCATCAAGGGTGCGGTGTCCCTGCGGCTGGATACCGGAAAGGGCGAAGATGTCCGAGACGATGGCTTTCGCCTCTTCGGGGGCGGCGCCCTTGAGGCGGGCGGCGAGGCCGTGAGCGGGCTGAGAGGCGCCGGGCTTCAGGAGCGCGGACACGCCGCCGGCCTGCCGGAAGGCGCGTTTCAGCGCATCGGCGAGACCGGGGGCGAGACCCAGCGCATCGACAAAGGCCGGGAAGACTGCAAGGTCGCCCATACGCGCGTCGCAAGCGTTGGCGCCCGCCGCTTCGGCAGCCTCGCAGACAAGGGCAAAACTCTCGGCATCGGTCTCAGCCGTCGAGGGGGCGCCATAGCGTTCGAAACCGACCTGCGTAAACTCTAGCGCATCGCCCGGCACGACAGGCAGGCGGAAGGCGCGGGCGGCGTAGCGTTTGACGGTTTCGCCGCTGACGCCCTGTTCAGCCTGCGCAAGCGCGACAGGCAGGGTGAGGTCGGGCCGCAGGGCGCATTCCTCTCCCATTTCATTGACGAAGACGCAGAGGCGCGCGCGCACCGCTTCGCCGGACAGCTCCAGCGGCTGGCTGGCCGGCATGGTGATTGGCGGATCGACAATGTCGCCGCCGAGGCGCGCGAAGATTTCGGCGGGGGACGTCATTCGGAGGCCTCCACGATTTCGCGGATGCGGGCGACCATTTCGCTGCGCGGGGCTTCGAACTGGCCGGGGCGGGCTTCGCGGTATTCCTCATTGGACTTGATCGCCTTGGCCTGTTTAGCGCCCTCTTTCAGGTCCTTGATGGTAACCACGCCCTTGGCGATCTCATCCTCACCGACCATGACAGCAACAGGGGCGCCGCGCCGGTCTGCATATTTCATCTGCGGGCGCATGCCGGAGGAGCCCATATAGGCTTCGGCACGAATGCCTGCGGCGCGAAGCTCAGTCGCGAGCTTCAGCGCTTCTGTCGGGTCCTCGCGGTTCATGTTGAGGATGACGACGGGGCCGTTCAGCGCATCGATGTCGCCTGAAATCGCGAAGGCGGTTGCCAGGCGCGATATGCCGACGGAGAAGCCTGTGGCGGGCACTTTCTCACCGGTGAAGCGAGCGACAAGGTCATCATAGCGCCCGCCCCCGCCAACCGAGCCGATACGGACGGTATTGCCATCCTCATCGACCGTCTCGCGCAGAAGCTCTGCCTCAAAGACGGGGCCGGTATAATATTCGAGGCCGCGCACGACCGACGGGTCAAACAGAACGTCCGCATCCGGACAATTGAAGGCTTCCAGACCGCTCGCAATGGCAGTCAGCTCATCGAGCCCGGCCTGTGCTTCGGCGCCGGTGCCCACTGCGAGGCCAAGGGCTTCCAGCGTCTCACCGCGTGTCGGACGGCCGGCTTTTGCAAAGGCCATGACCCGGTCGATGCCGGCGGTGTCGAGACCCGCGCCCTTGGTGAAGTCACCGCTCTCATCCTCCCGGCCCGGACCGAGGAGAAGTTTGACGCCCTCCTCTCCCAGCCGATCGAGCTTGTCGAGCGCGCGCAGGATGGTGAGGCGGGCCGTGTCTGTGTTCGCGCCGACGCCTTCGAGAACGGCATTGAGCAGGCGGCGCGTATTCACACGAACCGCAAACTCACCGTCGCGAGCCCCAGCCGCGCGCATGGCTTCGGCCGCCATGGCGACCATTTCAGCGTCGGCATGCGCGCCAGCTGCGCCAACCGTGTCGGCGTCGCATTGCAGGAATTCGCGGAAACGCCCCGGCCCCGGCTTTTCATTGCGCCAGACAGGCCCGGCGGCATAGCGGCGGAAGGGTTTTGGCAGGGTCTGCCAGTTCTCAGCAGCAAAGCGGGCGAGCGGCGCGGTGAGATCATAGCGCAGCGAGATCCACTGCTCGTCATCATCCATGAGCGAGAAGACACCCGCATTCGGACGGTCATCATCAGGCAGGAACTTGCCCAGCGCGTCGGCATATTCGAAGGCGCCCGTGTCGAGGGCTTCAAAGCCCCAGCGGCGATAGACGGAGGTGACCCGGTCGATCATCTCTGCCTGGGCGTGGATCAGCGCCTCGCGCCGGTCGGGAAAGCCGCGCGGCTTGCGGGCAAGGTCCTTGCCGCTTTTCGGGGCGTCCGGGTCCTGTTTCTTCTTGGCCATCTTGGAGGTCCTGTCTGGTCAGTCCGCGCTTCGCTTAGACGAAGCGATGAAAAGTGTGAAGCAGACACGCTGGACAAGACACGAAACCGTTTGTCGCGGGGCTGGGGCCTCTGGCGGTTCAAACTGGGGAAGATGAACACTGTAGCGAGGCGCAGCCGGACCGGTTCGCGCCTCATGCGGCGCGTCACGCGTGGTGGTGATGGTGATGCAGCTTGGTGTTCATTACCGGGCTGGATATGGAGCGCCCGGCGGGAAGTCAAGCAGGCGCCTAGATCAGCAGCTCATTGTCGGCTTCTTCGGCGCGGCTTTCGTCATGCATGGCGATGGCGATCCCGAAGGTGAGGATGCCAACGCGGCCCGCTGTCATCAGGATGATGATGATGAGCTTGCCGAGCGAGGAGAGATCGCCGGTAATCCCCATGGAAAGGCCCACTGTGCCAAGCGCGGAAATGACCTCGAACACGATGCGCTCGAACTCAAACTCCGGATCGGTGAGGCCGAGCAGGAAGACGGCAATCGACATCAGCACCAGGAAATAGACCGCCGACGCCCCGGCTGCCTGCAGACGGGAGGCGGCAATGGGCCGTTTGAAGAAGCGCACACGGCTTCGCTGTTTCAGGGTGGAGCGCATGATGGCGAGGAGCGCGGCGAAAGTGGTCGTCTTGAGACCGCCGCCTGTGCCCGAGGGCGAGGCCCCCACTGCCATCAGGATGAAGAGCACGACCATGACCGACATGGAAAGCGCGCCAATCGGCACAGTGTTGAAGCCAACCGTGGTGGTGGCGGTCATGGTCTGGAAGAAGGCGACCTGCAGCCTCTCCCCCTCTGGCAGCGACGCGATTCCGGGATCGGCAACAAAGAGGATGAGCGTACCAAAGAAGAGGAAAGCGCCCGTCATGCGCAGGATGACCTTGGTCGTGAAGCCAAGATGAAAGGCCGCGGAGGTAAAATTGCGCCAGACATCCCAGATGACGAGGAAGCCCATCGCGCCCAGAAGGCTGAGCGCCGAGATGACGATGTTGAGGCCCGCATTGTCGCTATAGGCCTCAAAGCTGTTTGGGTTCAGACTGAAGCCCGCCGTGCAGAAGGCCGAGACGGCATGAAAGATCGCGCTCCACACCGCGTCATCCTGGCCTGCGCTGGAGAAGATGAGGAAGAGCGCGATGGCGCCGGCCGTCTCACAGACCAGGGTGAAGATGACGACCGTCAGGATGAAATGGCCGGGCTTCAGATCATCCGGCAGGGCGAAGGCGGCGCGCGTGATCTTTTCACGAAGCGGTGAAAGCTTGTGGACGGTCGCCAGAACAGCGAAGGAGCCGATGGTCATATAACCGACGCCGCCTACCTGGATCAGCAACAGGATCACAAGTTCGCCGAAGAAACTGTAGCTCGAGGAAGGATCGACCGTAGCAAGACCGGTCGTCGAGACCGCCGAGACCGATATGAAGAAATTGTCGATTGCCGGCACGCTGTCTTCATGCGCGAATGGCAGCGACAGGAGCAGCCAGCCGGCCAGCATGTAGCCGACATAGCCAACGACGAGCAGTTTTGCGGGATTGGTGCGGAGAATGGCAAGCCGCGCGCCGCGGCTCAGCCGGTTCGTAAACGAGCGCCGGGACGTCCCGGGTGTCTCATCTGGCATTCGATGGCTGTCAGCCTCCCTCGAGATGTGCGGGCCTGAACGCGCGGCGGCGCATCCGGTTGCAGGAGGGCCGGACTATATTCTCAAAAGGCGACTGGCACCGCGATTGCTTCGCCTCTGAGGAGAATTATGGAGTTGTATCCCGATGAAACGCCTGATCGCCTCTCTCATCCTTTGCGCCCTGCCCTTTTCAGCGTCGGCGTCGCCAGACCTTGCGCGCGACTGGGGCATGCGCGCCAGTACCCTCTATCAGGAAACGGTCGGCCTGCTGGAAAGCGATGGCGATCTTTCGGATGTGCCAGAGAGCTATCAGACGGAGATTGCCCGCTTTGCGCTGACCGCCGGGCGTCTGGGCAGCTGGATCGACGGGTCGGGCGGGCCCTCCGATCTTGGCTGTATCTTTCGCGGCATGGCGCAGGAAGGCGAGACCCAGCTTTCGGCGCTGGAAAATGCCGAAACGCCGGGCGCCCGCGAGCAGAGCCTGAAGCGGCTGGCGACCATGTTTTCCGATGCCGAATCGATTGGCGCCGCGGCCGCCCTTTCACAGGGCGACCCTGAAGCCATGCCGCAGCATACCGGCTCCGGAACCTGCGCCGCCAACCCAGAGGCCACAAGTTCCGCGCTTAAGTAGAATTATCTGTCCCAGTCTGAAACAATGAATTTTTTCATAAAAAATCCGGAACGGATTGGGGGGCTCGCGCATAGATATGGCAGAGGTTCAGAAAGATCCTCACTGACAGATCAAGTTGCGGGCAGAATGCCCGCAGCCTGTTTTCTTACCTCACAATGAGATCATCTGAACGCCCCGGCCGGGGCGTCAGTCTTTCTTGAACCGCGTCTTGAAGGCATCGGGATCAAAGATCCGGATGATGCCGGACTGACTGCCAGTCGCCATCAGCGTGCCATCCTCAGCGAACATGGCCGCACGGCCGTGCACGAAGCCATTGTGGACCCCCTCAACCTGAATGTCGCAGCAGACCCATTCCGTTTCCACGATGTGATGAATGCGCAGCGTATTGTCGAGTGAGTTCGCGCCCGCCGGCAGGCCAAGGGCGTGGCTGGTGCCGGAGGGCACAAAATCATTGATGATGGCGAGCATCGCCGAATCAACGGGGTGACCGGTCTTCGAACGCCCCCACAGAACCACGCGCCCATCCTTGCTTCTGCCACCTTCGATGGCGCGGTCAGGCGAATAGCGCCCCTGTGCCACCCGCATGTCCAGATAGTGGTGAAGATCGACATTGTGCTTGTCGAAGCGCGGCATGGGCGGACAGTCCTCTGGCCGCGCGACGTCCGGCTTTTTCTGCCACTGCTGGGAGTGTTCCGACTCGCGCTCACCGACAGCGGCGTTCACCGTGAAGATTTCGCGGTCCTTGATATGGCCGAGGACACGCGCCTGGGTAATGTTCTTGCCCACCACAGGTGAGCGGACGTCAACGTCCAGCACGTCCGGCGGATTGGCAAAGGAAAGGTACTGCGCCGTCGCCCAGATGCAGGGACGGCCTGTCGTGCGTTCCAGCGCGGTTATGGCGGTGCCGAGACCGACGCCTCCAAACAGGAATTTCTGGCCGGGTGGGCCGACGCAATAGCGCTCTTCCACCGGCAGGAACCAGCGATAGGGATTGTGGGTCGATTTCAGATCGATAAAGGGCGCGTCTGTCATGGCGTTGGGCTTTAGCGCAAAATTTGCCGCCGTGAAAAGCTGCGTTGGAGATGACGCAGCGTCTACCGCTCTTTCGGGTCGAGCGCGTCGCGCAGTCCGTCGCCGATGAAGTTGAGACAGAGCAGCGTCACCGCCATCAGGATGGCCGGTGCCATGAGCAGCCAGGGCTTGTCCTGCATCTCCTTCGCGCCATTGGAAATCAGCACGCCGAGCGAGGTCAGCGGCTCATTCACGCCAAGGCCGAGGAAGGAGAGAAAGCTCTCGGCCATGATGACGACAGGGATGGTCAGCGTGACATAGACCGCCACCGGGCCGACGACATTGGGCAGGATGTGGCGGCGGATGATGGCCGGGCCGGAGACGCCGGCGGCGCGCGCCGCCTCAATGAATTCCTTGCCCTTGATGGCGAGCGTCTGGCCCCTAACGATCCGGCTCATCGTCAGCCATTCCACAGCGCCGATGGCAGCGAAGATGAGAATGATATTGCGGCCGAATACGGTCAGCAGCAGGATCACGAAGAAGATGAAGGGCATGGCGTAGAGCACGTCCACGAAGCGCATCATGAGATTGTCGGTCCGCCCGCCAACATAGCCTGCGATCGCGCCCCAGGTGACCCCGATCACGAGCGAGACGAGGGTCGCGACCATGCCGACCGCCAGCGAGATGCGAAGACCGAGGAGATTGCGCGCGACAAGGTCCCTGCCCTGCTCATCGGTGCCGAGCAGGTGCCAGTTCTCCAACGTCGGGGCGAGCTCGGTCTGGGTAGAGATCTGGCTGTAATCGTGCACCCAGAGGAAGGGGCCGAAGACGGCGAGAAAGATCATCAGGCCGAGCACCCACATGGAGATGACGGCCGCCTTGTTGTTGAACAGCCGCCGGCGCGCATCGTCCCAAAGGGAGCGTCCGCCCGCGAGCGCCTTTTCCACCGGGTCCTTGCGGCCTGTCATGTCCAGCGTATCGACCATCAGTCGTATTTCACTTTCGGGTCCAGGAGGGCGTAGAGGATGTCGGCGATCAGGTTGAAGATCACGATCAGCGTTGCGTAGATGATGAGCGCGCCCATGACGAGCGTATAGTCGCGGTTGATCGCGCCATCGACGAAATAGGAGCCCATGCCCGGCAGGCCGAAGATGCGCTCAATCACAAGAGAGCCGGTCATCACGCGGGCCATGGCGGGGCCTGCATAGGAAACCAGCGGCAGCACGGCAGACGGCAGGACATGGCGGCGGATAACGGTCCGCTCCGGAAGGCCCTTGGCGCGCGCGGTGCGCACATGCGGCGAGCGCATCGTCTCGATCGTGGAGGCGCGCATCAGGCGCGAAATGATGGCGATCTGCGGCAGGGCGAGCGTCAGGACCGGCAGCGTCATATTATGGACGCTCATTCCGATATTCGGATACTCGCCAAGTCCGCCGACCGCGAACCAGCCCGCGCCAAGCGCAAAGGCAAGGATGAGGAGCGGGCCGGTCACAAAGGTCGGGATGGAAATGCCTGCCATGGCAAATCCCATGACGGTATAGTCGCCCGCCGTATTCTGGCGAAGGCCGGCGAAGACGCCCATGGCCGTGCCGATGGTGAGCGCGACCAGCATGGCAAGCGAGCCGATGGCGAGGCTGACCGGCAGGCCGTCGGCGATAAGATCGTTCACGCTCTTGCCGAGCGTCTTCATCGAGGGGCCGAAATCGCCCTGAAGCACGCCGAGAAGATAGTCGGTGAACTGTTTCCAGAGCGGCTGGTCGAGACCGAACTTGGCGGCGATGGCGGCTTCTGTGGCGGCATTCAGCTTGCGCTCGCCGTCAAAAGGGCCGCCTGGGGCCAGCCGCATCATGAAAAAGGCGACCGCAATAATGACCAGCAGGGTCGGAATCGCGAAGAGCAGCCGCCGGATCACATAGGCCCACGGAATGCGGGAAAGGCTTCGCTGCAGCGCTGACACGTTCAGGAAATCTCTTCGTCGATCCAATAGAAGCGTAAGGCGAGGCTTGGAACTTCGCCGGAGGCTACTTAGGTTCACGCCAGACGAATGCTTGTCAACGCCACATGACACCGAGGTAACAGATGGTAGATATCCGAACCGTGACAGATCATTTCTCTGTCGCGCCGCAGATTTCAGAGGACGATGTCGATGCCATCGCCGAAGCGGGCTTCAAAACAATCATCGCAAACCGTCCCGACGGCGAAGGCGGGGTCGACCAGCCGCGTATGGGCTCTATCCGCACCCGTGCCGAGGAGAAGGGGCTGACTTTTGTCGCCCTGCCCTTCTCTGGCGCACCGACGCCAGAAATCATTGAACGGATGAATTCGATTCTGGCTGAGGCCCCCTCCCCGGCACTGGCATATTGCCGCACCGGCACCCGCTCCATCACGGCATGGGCCCTCACACATGGCGGCCAGGGCCAGTCGGACGAGATCATCGAGGCCGCCGCAGGCGCAGGATACGACCTCTCCGGCCTGAAACCCCTGCTCTGATCCAGGCCAGGCTGTCAGCAGTAAAGATTTGCTCAAGCAACATCAGCGCTTTATGAGTTGCAGAGGGATGTAAGGCGTGCGATTTCCGCGCCCCGAACAGAGGGTCGGCGGTCGAACGCAGGTGATAAAGAATGTCCAGAAACTGGCTGGCAGATTTCAAATATGAAGACGGCGCCTGGCTCGTAAAGAAAACGGGCCACCGGGTGCCTGCCAACAGGCAGCTGGCCAATGATATTCTCACCTGGCTGACCTTCTATACAATGGCCCAGTCCTGGCGTACCTGGCGACGGATTACCGGCCACAAGCGCCCGACCATCGCCTTTCATCCAGACAAGCCGCGCCCATGGTACTTTATCTGGCCGGTCATGCATGCCTCTGGCGCCAAGCTTATCTCTGATGTGTCGCAGGCCGACATCGTCTTCCAGTTCGACGATTCGACCCATACGCATGCGCGCACGCCGAAAACCAAGCCCGGCGCGCGTCTGGTCAATTTCGGCTGTACCGACATCTCAAAGACCTGCGTGGCAGAAAGCTTTGGCCGGGCGGCCGGTTATAACCTGAAGGTCGATCCGACCATCTATACCGGCCCGATGGTGGAAAAGTCGGAAAAGAATGCCTGCCATGACGGGCGCATCATCGAAGGCCCGATGGAGCCGATCGAAGGCAAGACCTATCAGCGTCTTGTCGACAATGAGATTGAGGGCGGTCTGGTCGAGGATCTGCGATGCTGCATCGTTGGCGGCGTACCGACCGTGGTGTTCCGCAAACGCCGGCCCATTGCCCGCCGCTTCCTCAATGAGAATGCGGATGTGATTCTGGATGAGCCCCGCAAATGCTATTCTGCCGAAGAAATAGCAGTGATTAGCGCTTTTGCCGCAGAGATAGGACTGGAATGGGGCGGGGTAGATATCTTACGTGACCGTCAATCCGGTCGTATCTACATTGTGGATGCGAACAAGACAGACATGGGGCCGCCCGTGGCGTTGAATCTGGGTGACAAGCTGAAGGCGACCCGCCGCATGGCGCGCGCTTTTGTCACCGCGTTTGCGCCCAAGCGCTCCGCCTAGATATCGTCCAGGTCCGAATACGCTAGTTACAGGGGGTTCGCGTTGGGAATTCCATTCGTCAAAGAAATCGACTTCGAATACGGCAAGGTCGAGCAGGTCTCGCCGCTGATCCGTCGTGTGATTGCCAATAATCCGGGCCCCTTCACCTATGTCGGGACCGGGGTCTATATTATCGGCCATGGCAAGGTCGCGGTCATCGATCCGGGCCCTGACCAGTCCGAGCATTTCGACGCGCTGAAGGCCATCCTGAAGGATGAGACCATCACCCATGTCCTGGTAACGCATGGCCATTCGGACCATTCCCCGCTTGCCCAGCCGCTGGCCGACTGGGCCGGCTGCAAGACCTATGCGAAGAATTGCGGCGTCCCCACCGCCAAGGGCGAGCTTGGCTCGGCCGACGATCTCGGTTTCCAGCCGGATGTGAAGATCGGTGATGGCGATGTGATCTCCGGTCCCGGCTGGACGCTCGACGTGATCGAGACGCCCGGCCACACCAGCAACCATCTATGCTTTGGCCTGCGCGAGGAAAATGCCTGCCTCTCCGGCGACCATATCATGGGCTGGTCGACGACGATTGTCGCGCCGCCCGACGGCAATATGGCCGACTATATGCGTTCGCTCGACAAGATTGAGGAACGCAATTTCGACATTCTCTGGCCGACCCATGGCTCGCCTGTGCGCGAGGATGTGAACGGCTTTATCGGCGCCTATCGCCAGCACCGGCTGGACCGCGAAGCCGCCGTCATCAAACATCTGAAGGCAGGCGAGACCAATATCCCGAAAATGGTCGAGACCATGTATGCCGATGTCGACAAGCGCCTGCACCCGGCCGCCGCCATGTCGGTTCTCGGCCATATGCTGAAACTGGTCGAGGAAGGCCGGGTCGAGACGGCCGACCAGAAGCCGACCGTGAGGTCGGAATTCCGCTGGACCGCGCTCCAGTCAGCCGGCTAGACGCCCTAGCCTCTTCATCCTTCGACAGGCTCAGGATGAGGGCGCGTTATTTCTCGCGGTCTTTGGGTTCGCCCCGGCTCTAGAAGCCGAGACCTTTTGCGATCGACTTCACCTTCTCGCGCCGGCCGGGCGCCGCCTGTTCGACCAGCGCCCAGTAGCGCTCAAGCGTCTGCGCATCCGCCTTGTCGGGGGTACCTGAATCGAAGGGTGGCTGGGGGTCGTATTCAATCGAGAGCTGGATGAATTTCGCATGCGCCTGCCCGCGGATTTCAGCCGCCAGGGCAAGACCGAAATCGATACCCGAGGTGACCCCGCCGCCGGTGGCGCGGTTCCTGTCGATCACGAAGCGCTGTTTAACCGGCTCTGCCCCAAAGAAGGCGAGCTGGTCGTGCGAGGCCCAGTGCGTGGTCGCGCGGTAGCCTTTGAGCAGTCCTGCCGCGCCCAGTACGAGCGCGCCGGTGCACACGCTCGTCACCCAGTCCGCCGATTGACCGATCCTTTTGACCCAGTCGAGCGCCCGCTTGTCCTCAATGACATCCATCACGCCGAAGCCGCCGGGGACGCAGAGAATATCGGCCTGGGTGACCTCATCGAAAGTTCTGGTGGGAAGCAGCGGAAAACCGGAATCGGTCGGCACGGGATCTGTCGACGCCCAGACAAGGTCGACACTGGTATTGCCGAGGCGCGAGAGCACCTGCGCGGGGCCTGTTAGGTCCAGCTGGGTGACATTCGGAAAGACAAGAAAGGCGACGGAAAGCGGGGAGTGGTCAGGCATGGGCAGCCTCCTTTGAGAGGTGAGGGTCATGCCCAGGCGCACGGCTTTGTCCAGTGCTGCGCTCCCCAGTGGTGACCCACCTCAAGCGCCAGTCACGCAGCCCTTATCGTGTAGCCGAAAATCGTCGCGGGGTCGACAGTCTTCCCGGGCCATCGCGCGGCTGGAACGCCGCGCCTATGGCTCTCGCCGGCCATCAGCCCGTGCTTCCAGTTCGTCCATGAAGCTCGACACACGGCGGGCATTCATGCCGAGATCGGAGAGCCCGACACGGCTGATGGAGCGCATGTCGACACGGGTTGCCCCTTCCACCGCGCGGATGCGCACGGCGACATCATCCTTGAAGCCAAACCAGGTCGAGGTTTCGGTCGCTTCCATCATGGTGCGCTCGACGTCCTGTCCCGTTTCGGGGCGCGAGAAGATGTCCCAGCCGCGATTTTCGGCGATTTCGAGCACATAGGTCGCGATCTCGCCCGGCGACTGATCGAAATAGAGCGGCTCGATCGGGCGGTCATAGGCGGGCGGCACCGTCTCACCATCGATTGTGCGTTCACCCTCTGCCTCTTCCTGAACCTCGGCAACACGGCGCCCACCCATGCCGGGCCAGCGGCTGTCTGCGGAGTCTGCAATGGTGGGATCATCCTCAACCGGATTGGTCGCGCCATCGCTGCGGCGCTGTGCAATGAGGGACTCCGACAGGGTGATCGGTTCGGACCAGTCGGTCTGAATATCGTGGATGGGCGGCAGGGACCCGGCCTGCGCACCAAACCCTGCAAGGCGGAATAGAACCATTGAAGAGACGAGAAGCGCCGCCAGAGCCAGGATGACCGGCTGAACACGCGGCGCCTTCACGAAGCCAAGGACCAGGGCGATCACAGAGAGCGCTACAGCAAAAAAGCTAAGCCACTTGCCCCACACCGCAGTCATGGTCCCGAGACCGAACTGCCAGCCCCAGAGCCCGTATTTTGAGCCCAGCGCGGCGACCGCGAACCAGACGATAACGAAGATCGAGACGGCGAGCGCGCCGGCGGCGAGCTTCTTCCTGAACCCTGATTTCTTCTCTGCTGCACTCATTCCGGCCTCCCCGACTGGACATTATGTGTTGATGCGAGCCATAGCCGGGACAGCGGCTTTGGCAAGGCCTTGCCCGACGCAAGCTCCGTGCCGTCAGCTCTGTCTTGTCTGGCCCCCATCGACCGGCACGATGGCCCCGGTCATGAAGCTCGCCCGCTCACTGAGCAGGAAAGCCGCCGCGGACCCGATCTCTTCAGGCGTTCCAAAGCGCTGCAAGGGCACTTCGCGCTTGATCCATTTCTGCCAGACCGCGCCGCGCTCACCCTCGACCCGCTCCTGCCAGGCGCCGCCCGGAAAGATGATATTACCGGGGGCGATGGCGTTGATGCGAACCCCGGATGGGCCGGTAATGCGCGCGAGCTCCTGCACGAGATGGTTCATCGCGGCCTTGGCAGTGCCATAGGTCAGCGGGGAGCCCATCGCGGCCATCCCCGCAATCGACGAGATCATCAGCAAGGCCCCTTCGCCGCGCGGCTCCATCTTGCGAAGACAGGTGCGTGCGAGCCTGAAGGCGCTGTCGAGATTCTGCTGCATGCCGCCGGTCCAGGTGTCATCATCGACATCGAAGCCCGGCGGACAGGGATGAAGGCCAACATTGGCGACAGCACCCCAGAGCGGACCGAACTCGCTTTCGATGGCATCGACCATCTCTTCCAGCGTCTTCGTTTCGCGAAGGTCGCCAGCCCGTGCCCATAACCTGTCCTCGCCATATTGAGCGGCGAGGCGGGCGCGTTCTTCTTCCAGCTTGCCGGCGCCGCGTGCCGCAATGGCAACGCGGGCGCCTTCTTCCAGAAGCGTCTCGACAATCCCGAGGCCGATACCGCGGCTAGCGCCTGCGACAAAGACCACCCTGTCTTTCAGCTGAAGGTCCATCGGATCAGGCCGTCGGCAGCTTGTAGTCCTTGAACATCTCGCGCAGCTTCAGCTTGTTGATCTTACCGGTCGCGCCAAGCGGAATTTCGTCCACGAACTGGACATCGTCCGGCGTCCACCATTTCGCGATCTTGCCTTCCAGCTGCTTCAGCACGTCTTCCTTGCTGGGCGTCTCGCCGTCCGCCGGCTGAACGATGAGGAGCGGGCGCTCATCCCATTTTGGGTGATAGATGCCGATGGCGGCGGCATTGGCGACCTTTGGATGGCCAACAGCGAAATTCTCGATGTCGATGGAGCTGATCCATTCGCCGCCGGACTTGATGACGTCCTTGGCACGGTCGGTAATCTGCATGGTCGAATGTTCGTCCAGCGTGGCGACGTCCCCTGTATCGAACCAGCCATCCGCATCGACGGCAGGCTCGTCCGCCTTGAAATAGAATTGCGAAATGGCAGGCCCGCGGCACATCAGACGGCCGGAGGTTTCCCCGTCGCGCGGGAGTTCATTGCCTTCATCGTCAACGATCTTGAGCTCCACGCCGAAAGGCGGCCGGCCCTGCTTCAGCTTGAAGGCGATCTGTTCCTCGTGCGGCGCATCGATAAGCGCGGCCGGCAGCGCGCCGAGCGTGCCCATCGGCGAAAGCTCGGTCATGCCCCAGGCATGGAAGACCTCGACATCATAGTTTTCCTCGAAGGCACGCAGGATACGCTCCGGCACGGCGGACCCGCCGATGACGACCTTGCGCAGGTGCGGCAGCTTCAGATTATTCTCTTCAAGATAGGTCAGGAGCAGGAGCCAGACCGTCGGCACAGCCGCCGTGATCGTCACTTTCTCCTTGTCCAGAAGCTCATAGATCGCCTTACCGGACATGTCGGCGCCCGGCATGACGAGCTTTGCGCCGGTTGCCGGACAGGCAAAGGCAAGGCCCCAGGCATTGGCGTGGAACATCGGCACCACCGGAAGGACCACATCGGCCGCCCCCATGCCAAGCGTATCGACGCCCATGGTGATGTAGGTGTGCAGCACATTGGAGCGGTGCGAATAGAGCACGCCCTTCGGGTTACCCGTGGTACCGGACGTGTAGCAGAGGCCGCAGGCCGTCTGCTCATCGAAGTCGCCCCAGACGACATCGGTCGACTGGTCCTTGATCCAGTCCTCAAAGGAGATCGCGCCGAGCGAATTGTCCGGCACATTCTCAGGTGAGGTCAGAACGATGAATTTCTCGATTGTCTTGAGCTGGCTCTTGGCCGCCTCGACGATGGGCAGAAAGGTCGTATCGACAAGCAGGATGCGGTCTTCGGCATGGTTGGCAATCCAGGCGACCTGGTCGGGATGCAGGCGCGGATTGATCGTGTGAAGGACAGCGCCGATCCCCATCGTGCCATACCAGGCTTCCATATGGCGGGCCGTGTTCCAGGCGAGGGTCGCGACCCGGTCGCCGAGCTTGATGCCGTCGGCCTTCAGCGCGGAAGAGACCTGTTTGGCGCGGGTGTGCAGGGTCCGGTAATTGGTGCGCGTGATATTGCCTTCGACTTCGCGGGTGACGATTTCACGGTCGCCATGATTGTGGGCGGCATGGTCGAGCACCTTGTCGACGGTCAGCTGCCAGTTTTGCATCAAGCCCTGCATATTCTCTCCTCCAGGATTTTTTCACGGGTTTCCGTTGCGTTCGGTTTCTTCTATGTCCCGGTTTCTTCAACAGCAAGCGATGGCGAACGAGGTCCCATGTCCAAACTGCATCTTCTGGCGGGCGCCTGCCTCATGGGCGCGGTTCTGGCCGGCTGCGGACAGTCGCCTGCCGCACCTGCAGACACGGCCGGGTCATCGACCCCCGCGGCGCAGGAAACAGCTGATCAGACCGGCAGCGCCCCTGGCCTGCCTGACGTGATGGATTGCGTGCGCGAGGAAGGCGGGGTGCTGATTGCCGCCCATCGCGGCGGCCCGGCCCCCGGCTATCCCGAGAATGCGGTCGAGACGCTGCAATATGCCTATGATGCGGGCGCCCCAGTCATGGAGATCGATGTCGCCGAAAGCCGCGACGGGGTGCTCTTCCTGATGCATGACCGCTCCCTGACGCGCACGACAAGCGGTGAAGGCCCTGTGGCTGATGCCGACTGGGCCGACATTTCGAAGCTGCGGCTGGTCGATAATGAGGGCCGGGTCACACAGTTTCACCCGCCGCAGCTATCCGACGCGCTGGACTGGGCAGTGGAAACGGGCGCCATCCTCGAGCTCGACCGCAAGGAAACGACGAGCTTTCGCAATATCGTAGAGGCCGTGCGCGCCGCCGGTGCGGAAAACAATGTCATCATGATCACCTATAATGATGAGGAAGCCTGGCAGGTCGCAGAGCTTGCGCCCGACCTCATGATGACGGCAGGTGTGGGCAACCGCGCCCATGAAGCAAAACTGCTTGAAGGCGGCGTCGACCCGGAGAAACTGATCGCCTGGACCGGCACAAATGAGCCGAGCCCCGGCAAGTGGCGCGGGCTTGCCAGCAAGGGCATCGAGAGCGCGTTTGGCACGCTCGGGCGCCCTGGCGAGCGTCTCGACGACCAGTACTGGGCGGATGGCGACCCCTCAGAATATGAATCCCTGGTAGAGAGCGGGCTCGTTCTGCTTGCAACCGATGAACCCTATCGACTGCTTGGCGAGGAGGGCCTGACCAAAGCCCCCCTCTCGGCTGCGCGCGGCTGTATTTATTGAAGCCATTGCGAATATCGGCCGGAAAAGCGGCCAAAAGGCTTCAATATTTTATTCTTGGAAAGACAATCTTCACCTTTTGGCGGCATTTAATCCTCAGTAGAGAAGCCGGCGGAGAGCATTCAGGCTCCTGAGCTGGCATATTGGGACGAAGGGCTGGGGGGCCGCGCAATGCGAATTGCGACGCTGCGACATATTTTCAGGTTTGGGCCGCTGATCTGGGCGGCTGGTTTCCTGACCCCTCTGCTTTCACAGACTTTTCAGGCGCTGGATGTTCCGATGCCTATTGGCATGCCGCCACTTCTGGCCGGCTTTGCCATTGCAATGACACTCGGCATCTGCGCCCAGATCAGGGGACGCTGGATCTGATGGCAAATCGCGACCTGTCACAACTGACACCCAAGGAGCTAGCCCGCGTCGAACGCGAGATTGCGCGGCGCCATATCGGCAAGTTTCCATGGCTCGCCACGATAGCCGGTCTTTCGATCTTTGCCGGATGGCTGGCGCTCTGGCCGCTGGTCTTTCTAGACGTAATCCCGCTCTGGACCGGTCTTGTCGCGGCAACACTCCTGGCGATTCTCGGTTATCTGCCCTCGCATGAAGCCCAGCATGACATCATTGCCCGGCCGGGCTCGCGCCTCAGATGGCTGAATGAGCTTGTCGGGCATCTCGCCATCGTGCCACTCGCCTTGCCGTATCGGCTGGCACGCACGACCCATACGCAGCACCATCTGCACACCAATGACCCGAAGCTCGACCCGGACTACAGCTCACGCGCGGACGGCCCGCTCCAGGCCATCTGGCAGGCGATCCAGAACACCCAGCCCCGCTCACGCGGCGGCTTCAATGCCTATGCCCGAACGCTGAAACGCCTTGGCCGGATGGACATATTGATGGAAGCGATCATCTATCGCACCGTCTGGTTCACCATCATGTTCACGCTGGCCTGGAATGGGTATGCGCTCGAGGCCGCCGCGCTCTGGTGGCTGCCGCACCATGTCGGTTACATCTATATCCAGTATTATCTGAGCTGGGCGCCGCACCATCCGGCGAATGAAACCTCCCGCTACCGCCACACGCGCAGCTTCCGCGCCGCGCTTGGCAATATCGGCTCGCTCGGCATGCAGTATCACATCGTGCATCACCTGCACCCGCGCATCCCTTTCTTGCGCACGCCGGAGGCCTATTGGGAAATGCGGCCCGTCCTGGAAGCGCAAGGCGCGCGGGTCGAGGACCTCTAGTCTTCGCTCGCCTCTCCGGGCGGCAGCCATCGCAGATCCATTGACGTTTTCGCCGGCCGGGCGTATGAGCCCGCCCCATGGTGAGAGACGCCTGCCGTTCGCCGGGCCTGAATGTCCGATGGTGAAGATCTCCGGGGCCGTGAGGCCCTGCATGTCACGCTAGCTGTCCTTTCCATGAAAGACCGGCCAAGCGGCAAGGCGAACGCCCGCCCCAGACAGCCGGTCGGTACATGCGAAAGACGACACCCATGTCACACACGATCATGACGAGAGCGCAGGCCAAGGCCCGTGCGCGAGAGATCCGGGCCGAAGCGGCCCGCCGGGGCCAGAGTATCAGCCACGCAAAGGCACTGGAGACGGTTGCCCATGAGCTTGGCTATCGCGACTGGAACACAGCCTCCGCGCGGCTTTAAAACCAGCCGGAAATTCCGCTCCAGGTCGGCGAGCGCGTCTCCGGCCGCTATCTGAAACAGCCCTTTGAGGGCCGCGTCCATGGCGTGCGCGAGCTTGCCGGCGGGATGGGCTACGAGGTCACGCTCCACTTTGATGAACCCGTGGATGTGGTTGAATTCGATAGCTTTTCGGGCCTCCGCCAGCGCGTGAAAGCGATGATATCCGAAGAGGGTATTTCCTGGGACAAGACAAGCGACGGGGTGCCCCACCTCATTGTCCAGCGCGAAAGCGCCGGACTTATCTGAAGCCGGGCGCGCCGGGCAGCCCTCCCCCTCAGGGGTAAAGCCGCCCGGCGGTCCAGACGCCGTTCTTCATCGTGAATTTCAGTCGGTCATGCATGCGGAAGGCCTGATCCTGCCAGAACTCGATACTTTCCGGCACGACCCGGTAGCCGCCCCAGTGCTCGGGGCGCGGAATATCGTCCCGGCCTTGATATTCTTCCTGCAGCGTGTCGATCCGTTCTGCGAAGACATCGCGTGAGGGCAGCGGGCGAGACTGGTCGGACGCGATGGCGCTGATCCGGCTCGCCCTGGCGCGGGAGGCGAAATAGGCGTCGGCCTCCGTCTCCGGCACAGAGACGATGGCGCCCCGCACCCGGACCTGACGGCGAAGCGACTTCCAGTGGAAACCAAGTGCAGCGTAGGGATTGTCCTTGAGCTGGACCCCCTTGGCGCTCTCGAAATTGGTGTAGAAGGTAAAGCCTTCCTCGCCCACCGATTTCAGAAGCACGACACGCACATCCGGCCGGCCATGCGTATCGACCGTGGCCAGCGACATGGCGTTCGCGTCATTGGGCTCCTTCTCGCGCGCTGCCGCCATCCAGTCGCTGAACAGCGCCAGAGGGTCTGAGCTGTTCGCGATCAACGGATTGCCTTCGCTATCGCGTTTATAGTCGGCCTCTGTCGGGGTCGGCGGGATGACGTGACTGTCGCTCATAGGAGCCTCTCCTGTCTTCTGGTTCAGGCCAGGATGCCGCCATCTACGCGCAGCACCTGTCCGGTAATATAATCAGCCTTGTCGGAGGCAAGGAATGCGACAGCATCGGCAATGTTCTGCGCGCTGCCCCAGCGCCCCTCCAGCGGAATGACCTTGGCAATGCCTGCCATCGTCTTCTCACGGTCGACAGCCCCGCTTTCGAACGCTGTCGTCCACATGCCGTCGTCGATGACACCCGGCGCCACGGCATTCACGCGCACGCCGGCGCGGCCAAGGTCGATCGACATGTTGCGGGTCATGGAATTTACCGCGCCCTTTGAGGCCGAATAGGCGATCTGGCCGACACTGCCCGTGCTGGCGGACACAGAGGAAATGTTCACGACATTGCCCTTGCGCGATTTGAGGCTGTCGGTCAGCGCATCGGTCAGCAGGATGAGATTCCTGACATTGACGTTCAGCGTCATGTCCAGATTGTCCTCGGTCACGCGACCGGCCGGTTCGTGGACGCTGACGCCAGCATTGTTGACGAGGATGTCGACAGGGCCGAGCTGTTCGACGATCGCTTCTGCCGTCGGTTTCCAGCCATCGGACGAGCGAAGATCGGCATGGATCACCACAGACTCGCCCGGCAGCTCCTTGGCCAGCTCCTCCAGCGCCTCGACGCTGCGCGCGACGAGCGCCACGCGCGCCCCGCCTTCGGAAAGTGTCTTCGCGATCGCCTTGCCGATTCCGCGGCTCGCTCCGGTGACAACGGCATTCTTGCCTGAAAAGTCATAGCTCATTTTCTATCCTCCCGGTCTTGTCTGTTCATGAGCGTATTGCCATTGGCCCGCTTGGCAAATCTCTAACATGGGGGTGCGCGCTTTACGCGCGCCCAGGGTGTGAGGTGCTTGCCCTTGGCCCGCAAATTCGCCATTGATGCGGCCAACAAGACAGAACGCAATTGCTGGAAGGAAGCCTCCCATGAAAAAGCCCGTCAAAGTTGCCGTTACAGGTGCCGCTGGCCAGATCGGTTATGCCCTGCTTTTCCGTATCGCCGCTGGCGACATGCTCGGCCCGGACCAGCCGGTCGACCTGCACCTGCTTGAGATCACCCCAGCCCTCGGCGCGCTTGAAGGCGTCGTGATGGAGCTGAATGACTGCGCCTTCCCGCTGCTCAACAATATCGTCCAGACAGATGACCCGAACGTCGCCTTCAAGGATTGCGACTTCGCCCTTCTGGTCGGCGCCATGCCGCGTAAGCAGGGTATGGAGCGCAAGGACCTTCTGGAAGCCAATGGGTCGATCTTCGGCCCGCAGGGCAAGGCGATCAACGACCATGCCAAACGCGATGTGAAAGTCCTCGTCGTCGGCAACCCGGCCAACACCAATGCACTGATCGCCCAGCAGGCCGCGCCGGACCTCGACCCGAACTGCTTCACCGCCATGGTCCGTCTCGACCATAACCGTGCGATGAGCCAGCTGGCCGAGAAGACCGGCGCGCACAATACCGACATCAAGAAGATGATCATCTGGGGCAACCACTCCTCGACCCAGTATCCGGACCTCCACCACGCCACGGTGAAGGGCGAGGCAGCCATGTCGAAGGTCGATCAGGACTGGTATGAAGGCACCTTCATTCCGGACGTGCAGCAGCGCGGCGCCGCCATCATCAAGGCGCGCGGTGCCTCCTCCGCCGCGTCGGCCGCCTCGGCTGCCATCGACCATATGCGCAGCTGGGCGCTGGGCACGGCGGATGGCGACTGGGTCTCCATGGGTATTCCGGCTGATGGCTCCTATAACATTGAGCCGGGCGTGATCTATGGCTATCCCTGCACCTGCAAGGACGGCAAATATGAGATCGTTCAGGGCCTTGAGATCAGTGAATTCTCACGCGCCCGCATGGATGCGACCGACAAGGAACTGCGCGAAGAGCGCGAGGCTGTGAAAGGTCTGCTGGGCTCTTAAGGCCCACGCAGTCACAGCCAGACAGACGACGGGCAGCCATGTCGCACAATACGTTCGGCCACCTTTTCCGCGTGACCACCTGGGGCGAAAGCCACGGGGCGGCCATTGGATGCGTGGTGGATGGCTGCCCGCCAAACCTGCCGCTGGATGAGGCCTTCGTGCAGGGCTTTCTGGACAAGAGAAAGCCCGGCACCAGCCGCTTCGTGACCCAGCGCAAGGAGCCGGACGAGGTCCGCATCCTGTCCGGTGTCTTCGAAGATGACCGCACGGATGGGCAGGTCACGACCGGCACGCCGATCTCGATGATGATCGAGAATGTCGACCAGCGCTCCAAGGATTATTCGGAAATCCGCGACCGCTACCGGCCGGGACATGCCGACTATGCCTATGACCAGAAATACGGCGTCCGCGACTATCGCGGCGGCGGCCGCAGCTCAGCGCGTGAGACTGCGATGCGGGTCGCGGCAGGCGCCGTGGCGCGGCGTGTTCTGGGCGATGGCATCACCATTCGCGGCGCGGTGGTCCAGATTGGCCCACACATGATCGACCCCGAAAACTGGGACTGGAACGAGACATCCAACAATCCCTTCTGGTGCCCAGATGCGAAGACGGCAGCCCAATGGGAAGACTTCCTGGACGAGACCCGCAAGGCAGGCTCCAGCGCCGGCGCTGTGGTCGAGGTTCACGCTTCCGGCGTGCCGGCCGGCTGGGGCGCGCCCATCTATGGCAAGCTCGATGCTGAACTTGCCGGCGCCATGATGAGCATCAATGCCGCCAAGGGCGTGGAGATCGGCGCAGGCTTTGCGGCAGCGGCCTATTCGGGCGAAGAAAATGCCGACGAGATGCGCATGGGCAATGAGGGCGTGCGCTTTCTGTCGAACAATAATGGCGGGGTCGCAGGCGGCATCAGCACGGGTCAGGACGTTGTCGTGCGCGTGGCGATCAAGCCGACCTCATCCATCCTGACGCAGACCCGGTCTGTGACACGCGGCGGCGATGAAGTCGATGTGCGCACAAAGGGCCGTCATGACCCCTGTGTCGGCATCCGGGCGGTTCCGGTCGCAGAAGCGATGATGGCCTGCGTCCTGGCGGACGCAAAGCTGCGCCATCGCGGTCAGATGGGCTAGGCTCTCACGGCTTCTGCGCGCGAAGGCTCAGGACCCAAGCGCATTCCAGAGATCCTGCGAGCAGATCATGCGAGTCGAATAGTCGGCATTCGGCGCGTGATACCAGGTCTTTGAAGTTTTGCCTGGCTCTACCCCGTCTGAGTAATCCATGAAGTCGCTGCCATCAGACCGGCCATCGGCATAGTCGACAAAGGCCGTCACGCTCTGGCTGGAATGATTGACAAAATAGACATAGCCTTGGCCGCCGCTAACGCCGGAATGGCGCGTGACACGGCCGCCATCGTCACAATAGCTGTCGCTCGTATGAGACTGGTCCGGATAGTAATAATCAGAGGTGCTTTCGCAGCCCGACAGGATCAGGGCGCATGCCCCGGCAGCCACATATACAGCTTTCATCGATAGGAATCTCTAGGTGGAACAGAGTCCTATTTAGCTATCTGGCATTTTCCAGCGCAACTGAAATTTTGGCCCAGGTGGTGTCCCTACCCCACAAATGCTTTCTCGATGACGAACTCGGCCGGGGCGGCGTTGGAGCCTTCGGTGAGGCCCGCCTCCTGCATCAGTTCTTTCATCTCCAGCGTCATGGGCATGGAGCCACAGATCATGGCCCGGTCAGTCGACGGGTCGAGCAGCGGAAGGCCCAGCTGTTTGAACAGTTCGCCCGAGCGGATGAGATCGGTCGGCCGACCCATGCGCGGAGAGTCTTCCTGCGTGCAGGAGGTAAAGAGTTTAAGCTTGCCGTGCACCATTTCGCCGACGAGCGGGTCATTCACCAGATCCTCAACCAGCTTGGTGGAGTATTGCAGCTCCCCATTCTGGCGGCAGGTATGGGTGACGATCACATCCTCGAACTTCTCATAGGTTTCCGGGTCCCGCACGAGGCTGGCAAAGGGCGCAAAGCCGGTGCCGGTGGAAAACATGTAAAGCCGCTTGCCCGGCGTCAGCGCATCGAGCACCAGCGTGCCCGTCGGCTTCTTGCCCAGAAGCACCTTGTCGCCCGGCTGGATCTTTTGCAGGCGTGAGGTCAGAGGCCCGTCCGGCACCTTGATCGAATAGAATTCCAGGGACTCGTCCCAGCTTGGCGAAGCGACCGAATAGGCGCGCAGCAGCGGTTTGCCATTCTCGCGCGGCAGGCCGATCATCACAAACTCGCCCGAGCGGAAGCGAAAGCTCTGCGGGCGGGTAATCCGGAAGGAAAACAGCCGGTCTGTATAGTGCTGGACCTCGAGCACGGTCTCTTCGGTCGGCGCGTTCGGATTGACGCGCGGGGCGGCTGTCTCAGTGCTGGCAGTCGTCATCTCTCATCCCAATTCGTTCGACAGTTTCGCAATTGACCCGTTCCCGCCCCGGAAACAAGGGCGTTCATGGACGCAATAGAAGAACTAAAAGCCGATGGCTATACGCCTTATTCCCTATCGATAATGCCTCGCATTTGCAAATGAAGGATGCAATCGATACGAAAAAAGGGCCGGCGCGCGGCCAGCCCTTCTCCCGGATATGTATGGGCGCGGGAAGATCTAGTCGGCGCCGACCACCCAGTAGCGTTCGACCTTGTAATAGTCGAAAGCCGAGTCGCGCGCGGCCTTGCCGTCATCCTTGGTCAGCTCCTTGAGCGAATGGGCGGGCGCATCCTTCAGCTGTTTCTCCGAGAAGGGCACGACATAGCCGCCCTTGTCCTTCTCATAGTCGAGCGAGGCCCATGGAATGGCGTGGAATTTCTCGCCGATACCGAGAAAGCCGCCAAAGCCGACAACGGCAAACATGATGTTGTTGTCGAGCTTGTTGAGCATGACGTCCTCGATCTCTCCGATCTTGTCGCCGGTGGTCGAATAGACGTCGGTGCCGATGACGCGTGAGGCGCGGATGGCTGTGGTATGTCCGTCAGGGGTAGGCATGGCAGGTCCTTTTTGTCTGCTGTCAGCTGGAGCGTTCTGCTCCATGCCCGATCAACCCGGCCAGCAGGCTGGAGGTTCCCCTCAGTCGCGATGAAGGCCCGTCGTTTCCTTCCAGTGCGCCCGGCAGAGGGAGACATAGTGCTCCTTGTCGATATCGACCTGCTGGCCTTTGGTCTGGGGCCTGCCATCTTCACCGAAACGGGCCGTCATGGTGGCCTTCTTGCCGCAATGGCAGATGGTGCGGATCTCGCGCAGGCTGTCGGCAATGCCCAGCAGCTCGGCCGCCCCCTCAAACAGCTTGCCCCGGAAATCGGTCCTCAGACCGAAACAGAGGACCGGGATGGAAAGCGCATCTGCGACGCGTGAGAGCTGCCAGACCTGAGCGCGCGTCAGGAACTGGGCCTCGTCCAGCAGGACCGCATCAAGCGGCGTTTCGACATGAACGGCCTGGGTCGCAGCGAAAAGATCGATCTGGCTTTCGAACATGCGCGCCTCGGCGCAAAGTCCGATACGCGAGGAGATCATCGCGACCCCGTCAGGGTCGGCTGCTACGTGCGGAGAGGTCCAGAGGGTCACCTTCATGCCGCGCTCGCGGTAATTGTGTGCCGACTGCAGCAATATGGTCGATTTTCCCGCATTCATGGCGGAATAGGTGAAATAGAGTTTCGCCAAACGCACATCCTCCCCTGATGCTACGGCGTTCTGCCCAGACGAACCAGATCAGGACGATTCTTCGGGCGCTTCGACATCTTCTGTCAGGAAGGTCCGCCCTTCCTTGTCCTCAATCTCGATGACCCAGAGGTCGCTGTCACGCTCGCGTGCGCGGCGGACATAGGCATCGGCCTCCGCCTCGCTCTCCCCGACGCCCTGCAGGCGGATGTCAGAGAAGATACGCTCGCCCTCCATACTGGTGCGCGGAACATAGACGCGCGCCCCGCCGGCAAGGTCGGCCACCTTGATGATGACGTCGCCGCGCTCCCTGTCGCCTTTCTGGACAATGAAACAGCTTGCCCCCGCCACTTGAACGCGGCGCACAAGTGCATCTACCCAGAGCCAGCTTGGCAGGCGGTCTTCCATCGATCAGAGCCCTTTCGCTTTCCGGCATGCCGCTTGCAACACGCTGTTCACCTTAACACGATCCTAATGCGCGAAGTCAGACCCGACCATGTTCAGCCTCTTCACCGCCGCCTCTTCGCTCCTGCAGATGTCTTCACAGCCAATCCGGGGCGGCGTCAACGCACTCTCGCTGGGCGGCAAGGATGTGATCGCGGCGCGCGCGCAGGATGTTGCAGGGTCGAGCCTCCTGCCGCTGCAAGTCTTGATCGTCCTGATCGGCGCTTTGCTGATCAGCGGCTTTCTGCTCCTGCTGCGTGAATCGCGGATCGAGCGCAACGCGGCGCGGAACAAGCGCCACTAGCCCTGCCCCTGTTATCAGCCGACGGCTTCGTCCGCTTTCGATTCCGGGTCTGCTGTATCTTCCTCCACCGCCTTGGGCAGGATGACGCGCACGCGCGTGCCTTCCCCGGGGGCGGTATCGATAATGACCTTGCCGGTCATCAGATCGGCAAAGGACTTCACCACAGCCAGGCCTAGACCCGTGCCCGCCCTGCCCCGCGCATTCGACCCCTGCTGGAAGGGACGCGCCACCAGTTCCAGGTCGCTCGCAGTCATGCCGGTCCCGGTATCGCGCACCGACAGCGCGACTGTCGACGTGCCGGACCGGGCGTCGATACTGACGGTTGAGCCCGGCGAAGAATATTTGATCGCGTTGGAGAGAAGGTTCTGCCAGATCTGGCGCACCGCCCGCGCATCGCCAGTGGCCCACACCTCGCCGGTCGCCCGCTGGCGGATATTCACACCGGCCCGTTCGGCAAAGCCAGAAAGCTGAGCAATGACGGACTCGCTGCTGGCCACAAGGTCCACCGGCTCCAGCTCGAGCCGCGTACTGCCAGCCTCGGCCTTTGCATAATCCAGGATGTCCTCAACGGTGAGAAGCAGGTCCTGTCCGCTCTCATGGATGAGCTGGACATATTCCTTGTAGGCCTGCGGAAGCTCACCGCGCAATTCATTGCGCATGAGGTCGGAGAAACCGAGAATGGCGTTGAGCGGTGTCTTCAGCTCATGACCGAGACTGGCAAAGAAGGCGGTGCGCTCCTCCAGGGCCACTTCGGCGGCCTGCGCCCGTCGCTCGGCATCGCTGGCGATCGTCTCAGCCGCCTCTGTCTGCGGGCTGTCTTCCTGGCTGGCCTCAGTGATGAAGACGCGGGTCCCGGCTGCGTGCGGGTCGAAAATCAGCTCCAGCGGCGTCTCACCGATGTCTAGCGTCAGGGCGGTCCCGTCAGCGGACAGGGCATCGCGCAGACAGTCCTCATGCTCTTCGGGAAAGGCATCTGTGAAGGGCTGCTTGTGCTGGGGTGCCAGAGAGACGGCGAGCTCGCCCGAGACCATGCGCACGCGTCCGTCGCCTGCGACGTCTACAATCATTACCGGGCCGGGGTTTGGCCGGGCCTCTGCCCTGGCGCTCGCGTTGACGCGCGCATCTGTTCCCCGCCGGTTGCGCGCGCCCCTTGAGACCGGCGATTTCAGACTGGCGGCAAGAAGCACCGCGCCGGTCGCAAGCGCCCCGATGGCAAGCAGGCCGCTCGGAGGGCCAATCGCTGGGTCCATGATGCTGGTTTCGAGGAAGGCAGCCGCCGCGATGCTGGCCGCCAGCGCAACCAGTGAGAAGAACGCAGCCTCAAGTGCGCGGGTCCGCCAGCCGAAGGCGAGCGCAAAAAGCGGCGCGAGCCCAGCCGTCAAAAGGGCTGGCGAGGCAATTCCCCCCGTCAGGGAGACAGCGATGACCGACAAGGCGATCCATGGCAGGACAGCAAGCGCAACCTTGCGCCCCACGGGCCAGCGCTTGCCTTTCAGGGCGACGATAATCGTCGAGACCGCCGGCAGCGCGGCGCCAGCGAAAATAGCGGCGGCAGCCACCTCCGGAAGACCGGACACCCCGCCGGCAAGGCTGGCGGCCAGGGCGGTTGCCAGCCAGATCAGAGCGGCGGTGGGGACTGCGCTTTTAAACACTTCGTTCATCTATCAGTTAGGATTAACGCTCATTCTCGCCGCTGAAGAATACAAGTTGAGTCGCCCGTGGACTGATCATAGACTACGGCTTGTAGCGCGAGAATGATAGAGCACGGATGTGCCGGCGCTCTTCCAGAGGGAAACAGAATGACACTCGGAAAATTTCACGCAGCACTGACGGCCGGGGTTTTCCTCGCTGTTTCCGCAACGGCCCAGGATGCCGGCGACACCACTGCGCCAGAGACGGGGGCTGAAGCCGCCTCCGCAGAAGGTGCGGCAGCGCCGACCATCAGCGCCTTTTCAATTACTCCGGCGCCCGATCCCCTTTCTTCCGCAGCGGCTGTCTATGCCACCTATCAGAGCGACGTCAGCGACATCGAGCAGCACAAGTTCGAGAATGTTGAGGGTATCCAGGAAGCGCTGACAGACCTTGGCAGCCAGAATGCCGAACAGCTGTCGCGCGGCTGGATTGCCTATTCCGCCCTCGTCGCCTCGCAAAGCCCTGAATTCCGCGCCGCCGTGCGCGATGTCGAAGGCTATTACGGCCGCGACTTCCTTGTTCGTGGTCTGCAGACTGACAGCCGGTATGCGCGCAAGATCAATGGCGGTACCACCGCCGTCGGCGCGGCGCTCAATGCCGGTGCGGCGGACGCCCAGCGGCTTCAGTCGACAGCCGAATACGTCAAGGAACAGGCCTATAGCCTCCAGGCCTTTGGCTGGGCCAAGGGCAAGCTCGGCGATTCGGGCGCCCTCGCGACACGTCTGCGCGCCGATTCCATGATCGGACGCACCGCGCGCCCCAACATGACCACCGCACTCGATGCGCCGGACATCGGCTCTGTCCTCTCGACAGCTGGCCGCAGCGGCGCCCCGTCCGTCTGGAACAGCGTCAGCGGCAGTGCAGACCGGCTGCAGGTCGTGAATGTCAGCAATATCACGTCCAGCAACAGCCCGCTCAGCGTCTCTGTCGGCAGCGAACAGGTCGCCGACAAGATCGCGACCCTGGCTGTCTACCGCGTGCTTGGCAGCGAAGATGCCACGGGCGTTGCACCGGTTCAGAGCGCCATGACCGAAGGCCAGACGAGCGGCTGTATGAATATGGCACAGCTCAACCTTCAACAGTGTATCGCTGCCACGCACCAGCATTTTGAGGTGCCTTTCTGTCTTGGCGAACATGCGCTCGCTGAGATTGGAAGTTGCATCGCCAAGGTCAGCAATTAGGCTTGCCCGTATTCAATCTCTCGCCCCGCCCTCAACTGGGGGTCGGGGCTTTCTTTTGAGCTTTTGATACCCAGATTGGCGACATGACCGTTCAGGAACGTGCCAGCGATATTTCTGCCGAATTCGAGTTTCTCGACGACTGGGAAACGCGCTACGCTCACATCATCGACATGGGCAAGGCCAACTCGCCTCTGGCGCCCGAAGAGCGCACCGAAGAGACACGGGTGCGCGGCTGCGCCTCCCAGGTCTGGATGGTGCTCACCGAAAGCGAGGACGGGCGTCTCGATATCCGCGCCGAGTCCGATGCGCTGATCGTATCGGGCCTCATCGCCATCCTCATCCGGCTCTATTCGGGCGCGAAGGCGAGCGACATCGCAAGCTTCGATGCCCTCGCCTTCTTTGAAGAGATCGGCGTCAGCGAGACGCTGTCAGCCCAGCGCTCCAACGGACTTGCCTCCATGCTGGAGCGGATCAACTCAGTTGCAGCGACTGCAACGGACGCGGGCTGAGCGACAGATCCCTCTGGTGCTGCTCGATATTGGCGGCGCCTTTCAGCCGGGCTTCAAGTTCGTCGAGCCAGTTGTCGACATCCGGATCATCGCGCATGTCCTCTATCCTGTGACAGGCATGGGCCACGGTGGACCGGTCGCGCCCCAGCGCTGAGGCAACGCGCGCCAGGCTCATCCCCAGACCGATATGCGACAGGTACATCGCCACCTGCCTTGCTCGGACGATGCGGTGGTCGCGCTCCGCCGAGGACAGGATCAGCTCCGCCGGAATCTGGAGCGCGTAGCCTGTCAGGCCGACCGCCAGGCGGACGCTGTGCTCGTCGCGTAGTCGCTGTTGCGTGTTCATAACCTACTCTCCTCTGTCTGAACTCTCCCACCTTAGAGCGAGGAGACAGGGTGTAGGATATTATTCCTAATTATATACGTGACAAAGCATGTGTGATTCGGATATAGAAGACGGCGACAGGCCGGTACAGGAAATTGAGATTACCCATCAAATGATCAGGGCCGGAGTGGGCGCATGGGCTGAATGGTCAGAGTCTGATGATGCTTACGCTGAAAATCTTGTAAGGCGGATTTTTCTGGCGATGTGGTCTCGTAGCGCTGATCAATAAGGGCAAGTTCGGGGACGCAGCGCGCTATAGCTAGCCCTCTTTCAAGTTCCCTGAAATCTGGCGACGTGATCGCGTACTCGTACCTGACCCCCTTAAGCTCGCCCTGTACCCACACAGCATCCATGCCATCGCGAAAGTTGACTTGGCAGCTACCATGAGCAAGCACATTACGCACGATGTGAAGATCTAGAGTGGGCTTGAATACGCGCCGCAGCATCCGGACCGTTTTCGGCAATCGCGGTTTTAGTAGCCCCAGCTCATCGTTAAGGCGGCCATGTTTCTTCCTGTACGATATGAAACTGCGCCAGTCTTTGTTTGAGCCGTTTTCGTCTGTGACCGCTTCCAGCAGTCGAGATATCGAGCGCTCGAAATCCGACCAGGCCAAGAGAAAGGAGCCGATGTCGGTAGCTATATCTTTCGAGACAGTCGTGTGTCCGGTTGGTGGCGTGCTATAGACGCTAAGTCCCGGCGTCATGTCCGGCAATTTGAAATCTGGCGGATCAGGGAGAATGCTCATGAATGATGCCACGCAAAAATTCAACGACACCCTCAAGCGGCTGATGGACAGCAAGCCAAAGCCACAAGAGGACGTGAAAGACGAGGCGAAATCTAAGCGTGAGTCCGAGCGACGGCACAAGATGGGGGCAATCGATCCTATAAATCGGCGATATAAAAGTTAGACTAAAAGAAGAGGCGCGAGCAACAGCCCGCGCCCCCGTAGTGCGTCAAAGAAGAAGCAGTGCCAGCAGGATGAGTGCCCGCCGGTCAGCCTTCAATGACAGAGTGAACCGGAGTTCCATAATCTGTCCTCCGGCCACAGGCATGCCCGTGACCCAAGGTCTCGGACGGGATTTATATACCGCGCTGCCACGCGGTCGATGGCGATAAGTGCACATCACGTCCATCAATTCACGAGACGCCTGAGTGACCCGATCGGCAGGTTTCGCAGCATCCCTTCGCCGACGTTAAGCGCGCCGACTACTAGCCTCGCTAAAGGCTTCCCTTGTCCCGTCATCCGACGGGGTGGGTAAGCAAAGACTAATCGTGGACCGTCTCAGAGTCGATTCATTTGGGATGACGGCGCTTCCTGTAGCGCTTGAAGGCCCTCGCCAGCTGCTTAGGCGAGCGCGGCTTCACCAGTCCGCCGATAGGTCAGGCGCTTGCCTGCCACGGCTTTGAGAAGCTGGTTGTGACGGTCTTCATCGTTCACGCCGAGCGCCTGACGGCGGTTATAGCGGAAGTCGAACTCTGAGAGGTAGCGGTGAAGATGGGCTTCGCCGCAGTGCTGATACACACCAATCATGCCGCGCTTGAAGACAGAAAAGACATTCTCAATCGTGTTGGTGTGAACGCCTTTGCGGGCATACTCACCAGCAGAGTGATTGACGGTCTGGTGATCGGCATACTCGCGGCCAGTCGTCGTGTAGAGGCGGGATTCGTCGGTGTAGAGCTTGGACTTACGGTCTGCGTTGCGGACCAGAATGTCACGCACCTGCGCCTTGTTGGCGATGCGGACATGGAAGGAACGCACGCGTCCACCGCGCTCAACGAGGGAGACGACAGGGCGCTTCTGGTTGCCGCCTGACTTGAGGAAAGGACGGCCTTCCTTGATGCGGCGCGGGGAGACGTAAGGCACGTCACGTTTGCCGATATAGGTCTCGTCGGCTTCGACAATCTTGCCTTCGCCACCGAGAGGGCCAGACGTGGAGTTATCTTCTTTCATGGCTTCGCGGATGCGGTGAAACATGAACCAAGCTGTCTTGTAGGTGACGCCAAGCATGCGGTGCAGTTGATGGGCAGACATGCCCTTCTTTGAGGACGCCAGAAGGTAGGTAGCGGCCAGCCACTTGTTCAGCGGCACCTTAGAGCGTTCGAACACGGTTTTAACGGTGACGGTGAACTGCTTGCGGCAGCCGTTGCATTGATAGAGGCCCTTGCGCTCCTTGCCCTCTGGATGGGCTTTGGATGGACGCGCACGGGCACCTTTAATCGGAGTGACGTGATCTTCGCCTACGCATCCGCAATGCGGGCACACGGCGCCGTCCGGCCAGCGCTGCGCTTCAAGGTGTTCGCGCGCTGCGTCTTCGTCGGTGAAGATTGGATCTGTAAGCGAAATAGACATTGCGTTTCTCCGTTGAGCTTTTATCGCCCAAAACGGATTGCTTTGTAAAGTATATAATTAGGATATTATTCCTAGTATGGGAAATCAATCTCCTGCGAGATCAGGCTGCTGCGGCCCTTCCCGTCAGGGGATTCAGGCAGAAGAGTGGGCGTGACGCACGCGGCTTCTTGCGGCGGATAATGTCGTGGCACAGCATCAGGCTGGGGCTGGACTCAGCCGGGTCGGCGCGCAGCGGCAGACGCAGCCAGGCATGGTAACTGTCGGCAAGCTCGGCGATGCCCTTCTGCGGTCCTGTGGACTGGGCGCCGAGATCAAGGCCCGTGCGCCAGAGCGCGGCCAGGCTGGCTGGCAGCTCATCAATATTTCGGCCGCGCATGTCGGCGCCGATGAGATGCCGCAGCTGGGTGCCGACAAGGCGGAATGTGGCCTGCTCACCGGAGCTATCAAGTTCGAGGATGGACAGGCTGCCCAGATGCGCGCGGAGCGCACCCGGATCGATATCGCTGCGTGTGGGGGCCGCCTGCATCCCCCTGATCTGTAACCAGTAATCGACAATCTCATTCTGAGCGTCGATCAGGCGAACAACATCTGCTTGACTCTTCATCGTCAGCCACCCTGTGCGATTCGTTAGAATCAGGTGTGTCGCAATTCGATTCGCGCGGCAAGAGTCAATCAAATAAAAATTAACCAAGATTGCCGAAATATTTCATTTCGGCAACGTAATGGTTTGGCGTTTTCAGTATTCGGGGCGCCGGCCTAGAAAAGCGCCCTATTTCTTGCCGGTACCGAGGCCCATCTTCTTGGCAAGTTGAGACCGCTTGCGCGCATAACTCGGCGCGACCATCGGATAGTCAAAGGGCAGGCCCCACTTTTCGCGGTATTCGTCCGGCGTCATGTCATATTTGGCGCGCAGGTGACGTTTGAGCGACTTGAACTTCTTTCCGTCCTCCAGACAGATCAGATAGTCGTCAGTGACCGATTTCTTGACCGGAATAGCCGGCTTTGCCTCGGGCGCCTGCTTTTCCTCGGCACTCAACCCGTTCAGGGCCGCATGCACGTTGCGGATCAGACCCGCAAGGTCGCTGCTCTGAACCGGATTGTTGCTGACATAGGCTGCCACGATTTCTGTCGTGAGTTCCAGGGTGTCAGTTGCCGCGATATTCTTCTCGGTGCCGGTTTCCACGCGTATCTCCTATATTTCTCAACCAATTCAAATTCATCTAGATGAGTTGAGTTCCCAGTACACGCAAATATGTGCACAGGGAATAACTATAGGACACACCCTTTCCGAGACGTAATCGAGGTTAAACGAGCTGCTATTCTTCATCTTTGAAGGCTGTGACACCTAGCGAATGAAGAAAGCCACAAGAAGCGCGAGCCCGAGAAGAACCACTGTCCACACGGCCATGCTGTTATAGAGCCCACCGGAGGCAAGCGTCCCGCGCGGACTGAACGCTGCCTCAAGGCGCGAGAACGTCCTTGAGCCCATACCGCCAACCACGCCGGCCAGGGCCGGGCCGACCTTGCTCCAGACCTTGCCGGCCCAGACAGCAAAGCCGTAGCCCACCTTGCGGTAGAGGATGTCGGTATCGAGGATGATACCGCGCTTCTCCGGCGGGTATGCGCCAAGACGCTGCAGCAGGGCGAAGGCGAAGACGGCCAGCATCAGAAGCTGCATCTGCGTGAGGATATGGTCGCCCGTATAAGGCTCGTAGCGCATCGTATATGGATCGCTGGCGAAAGGCAGGATCGAATAGAGCCAGTTGAAGCCAAAGCCGGGGAAGAAGGCTGGCAGACCGACAGCGACACAGATAAAGGCAGCAAGGCCCATCGCGACCAGCATGTTGAACGGCGCTTCCTTGGGACGCTTGCCGCTGTCATGGCTGAAAAAGGCAAAATACGGGATCTTGATGCCCGAATGCTCCAGCACACCGGCCGACGCAAAGAGCAGCATCAGCCACGGGATGAGGAAGCCTGCACCGGCGACGGCGCTCATCGTCAGCGATTTGGAGACAAAGCCGGAGAAGAGCGGGAAAGCCGAAATCGAGGCTGCGCCGATCAGACAGAAAACAGTCGTCCACGGCATGGTGCGGAACAGGCCGCCAAGCTCTGTCGCCTTGGCTGTCCCGGTACGATAGAGGACCGCGCCCATGCTCATGAAGAGAAGCGACTTGTACATGATGTGGCAGAAAGCGTGCGCGGCGGCGCCATTGAGCGCGAGCGGCGTACCGATACCGATGGCACAGACCATGAAGCCGAGCTGGTTGTTCAGCGAGAAGGACAATACCTTGCGCAGGTCATTCTCCACCACCGCGAAGAAGACCGGATAGACGGTCATGATGGCGCCGATCCAGACAAGGCTGGTCTCACCGGCAAAGGTGCGCGCCAGCGCATAGATGGCAAGCTTGGTGGTGAAGGCCGACAGGATGACCGTGCCCACAACGGTGGCTTTGGGATAGGCGTCCGCCAGCCAGGTGTGCAGGAAGGGGAAACCGGCCTTGATCCCGAAGGCGAGGAAAACCAGAAGCACGCCCGGATTACCAAGCTCCAGCGCCCGGATGCTCATATCGCCGGTATCGAAATAGATCTGCATGGCGCCGAAGAGCAGCAGCACACCCGACAGGACATGCAGGCCGAGATAGCGCATGCCGGCCTTGTAGGCGGCGCGCGTGCCGGACTGGAAGATCAGGAAGACCGAGGTGACCGCCGTCAGCTCCCAGAAGACAAAGAGGCTGATAAAGTCGCCGCAGAAGGCGGCCGCGACGGCGGCGCCCATATAGGCGAGCCCCATCGAATCCTCGAGCGGGCTGTCCTGATGCAGGGCGTAGATCGCATTGATGAAGGCCGCGATCAGGAAAGCAAGGCCGAAGATGAAAGAGAGCGAGTCGACGCGGTAGAACACCATGTCGAAGCCCATCATGGACATGGTTGCGAGATCCGTCTCGCGCTGCGCCAGAAGCAGGAGCACGATCGCGATGACCGGCGCGATAAGGGCGAGCAGCTGGCGCGCGCGCTGGATTGGGGTCACGGCCGCAATCATGCCCGCCAGGATGAGCACGAGGCCCGGATTGATCGATGCAATCAGCCCGTTCATGGGTGGGGCTCCGTTCCGGCTGGTTCTTCCTCGTCGTCGTAATAGTCCTCGGACCGGCGCAGCAGACGGCCAAGCGGCCAGCCCGCCAGCACCACAAGGGTGAATGCGCCAAAGCCCCACAGGCCATTAAAGCCGGTTGTCCCGTCAATGCTGAAATAGGCGTGGCGGAAATGCTCGCCCTCCGGCGTCATCATTTCGATGATTGGCTCAAGCGCGATCAGGAAGACCGACACGGCAAGAAGACCCCAGAACACGGCCTTGCCGATCCACGGCTTCGTCGTCCAGCCAAAGAGGGCGCGGGCCGCCGGTGTGGTCTGGCTCTCGTCAACGGCGTGCTCGCCATGGTCGCTCAGATGAGGCGGGGTTGCATGATCGCTCATGACTGGCCTCCAATCGCAGGCAGAAGGAAATCGTATATCTCACCCATCAGGAAGAACAGGACCACCGTCCCGATGGCGGTAAAGACTGGCGCGGCCACGGCAAAGGGCGGCGCGCCTTCCGGCCGCTTATAGGGCGCAGGCTCAGGCGTGCCGCGCGGCGGCATGAGACCCAGCACCGCAATCGGCAGAAGATAGGCGATGTTGAGCAGGGATGAGATGACCAGCACCCAGGCGACATAAGAATCGCCGCTATCGGCTGCGCCGAGCATCAGGAGCACTTTCGGCCAGCCGCCCACCATGGGCGGAATGCCGATGATGGAGAGCGAGCCCACAAGGAAGGCGCCGAAGACCCAGGGCATACGCCGGCCAAGCCCGCGCATTTCCGAAATGGCTTTCTTGCCGGTCGCGACATAGATCGCGCCCGCACACATGAAGAGGGTCATCTTGCCAAAGGCGTGCGCGGGGATCTGAAGCGCGCCGCCCATCATGCCCGCCTGATTGGCCAGCATGACACCGGCTGTGACATAGGCGAGCTGGCCGACCGTCGAATAGGCCAGCCGGGCCTTCAGGTCGTCCTTTGTCAGCGCAATGAGCGAGGCCACCACAATGGTGAAACAGGCCACAAACAGCACAAAGTCGCGCGCCGGCGTGTCTTTCAGAAGATCATATCCGAAGACATAGAGCCCCACCTTCGCCATGGTGAACACGCCCGCCTTCACGACAGCCACCGCGTGCAGCAGCGCCGAGACAGGGGTCGGGGCAACCATCGCATTCGGCAGCCAGAAATGGACCGGCATGAGCGCCGCTTTGCCGATACCGAAGGCAAAGAGAATGAGAAGCGCGCTGGCGATAACCGGCGTCACCCCCTCTACCCCGGCCAGCAGACCGCCCGGCACAAAATCCATGCTGCCTGCCAGCGTCGCAGTCCAGATAATGGCCACGAGGAAGAGACCGATCGAGGTCGCCAGAAGCGTCATCAGATAGATACGGCCCCCGCGTAGCGCTGCGGCATCGCCCTTGTGCGCAACCAGCGGGAAGGTCGACAGGGTCAACACTTCATAGAAAACAAAGAGTGTGAAGAGGTTGGCCGCCATGGCGACGCCCATCGCGCCAAGCAGGGCGATGGCAAAGCACATATAGAAGCGCGTCTGGTGGCGCTCCTTCGCACCGCGCATATAGCCGATGGAATAGAAGCTGTTGACGATCCAGAGCCCGCTGGCGACGAGTGCGAACATCGCGCCGAGCGGCTCCAGCTTGAAGGCGAAATCGAGGCCGGGCACCACGGTGCCGAGATCCGCTTCCGCCGGCGTGCCAGATGCAACAGTCCCCGCCAGCAGACAGGCGACGATGAAGAGCAGCGCGGCGCCCACAAGTGTCACGCCTTCGCGAACGTCCGGCACCTTACCGGCAAGCCAGATACCGCCAGCCGTCAGAAGCGGCAGGATCAGGGCTGCGAGGATCAGGGTTTCACCACTCATGACGCGCCCCCGATGAACAGGGCCGATGCCGCGTCATCGGCAAGGCCATAGACAAAGCCCCCACTGACACCGACCCAGATATTGGCGATGGCCAGAATCCAGAGCGGCACAAGGATGAGAAGCGGCGCCTCCTTGTGTTCCTTGTGGGGATTGTTGGGCGCCCTGAAGAACACCGCTTCAAGGATACGGCCCATATAGACGACCGCCAGCACGCTGGAGAAGACCACGATGAGGGCCGCCCACCACCAGCCGCTCTCAAGCAGGGCGGAGACGAGCGCGAACTTGGACTGGAAACCGGCTGTCAGCGGCACACCGATGAGCGACAGACCTGCGATGGCGAATGCCGTCATCGTCCAGGGCGCGCTGCGGCCAAGGCCGGCAAAGTCATGGATGCGGGTCCCCTGATAGGTCAGCACGACACCGCCGACGGCCATGAAGAGCGCGCCTTTCATCAGGGCGTGATTGACGAGGTGGAACATGCCGGCCGAAACGCCCGCGGCCGTGCCCAGCGAAATACCGAGCAGCATGTAGCCGACCTGCGCTACCGAGGAATAGGCGAGCGTCCGGCGGATATCTGCCTGGAAGATCGCCTGGAAGGAACAGGCGAGCATGGCCGCAATGCCCATGGGCGCCACGATGAAGGCAAGGCTCATCCCCTCAAAGGCAAAGTCGAGCGAGAAGACGCTGAACAGGAAGCGTACCATGGCGTAGATCGCCACCTTGGTCGCTGTCGCGGCGAGGAACGCGGTCACAAAGCTCGGGCTGTAGGCATAGGCATTGGGCAGCCACTGATGCAGCGGGAACATTGCCGCTTTCAGGCCAAGCCCGACCAGGATGAAGGCAAAGCCGACCTGGACCGCGCGATTGCCGCCGACATCCTGAAGCTGGACGGCAAGGTCGGCCATGTTGAGCGTGCCCGTCGCGGCGTAGAGGAAGCCGACACCCACCACATAGAAGCTGGCGCCAATCGTGCCCATGAGGAGGTAGTTGATCGCCGCTGGTAGCGCGCGCCGGTCCCGGCCCGACCCGAGCGCGACGAGCACATAGGTCGCGATGGAGGAGAGCTCGAGGAAGACGAAAAGGTTGAAGGCGTCGCCGGTCGCCGCCACGCCGAGAAGGCCCATAAAGCAGACCTGGAAGGCGCCGAAGAACATGGCGCGCTTTCCATCGGCAATCTCTGCCTTGATGGTCGGCCAACTAAAGATGCTGGTCAGAAGGGCAATCGAGCTGACAAGCAGCAGGACGAGCACGTTCAGCGCATCGATGCGGAACTCGATACCATGAGGCGGCGCCCAGCCACCCATGGCATAGGAGATGATCGCCCCGCCCTCGACCGACTGGACCTGAGCGAGCAGGATGATGGAGAGCAGCGTACACAACGTGGTGACGACCACGGTTAGGAGCCATGCCAGGCGTCCGCCACCCGGCAGGAAAGCCGAAAGCGGGCCTGCCAGCATGGGCAGAAGTATCAGCAGAGCCGGCGCGTGCGCTTCAGCCCAGGCTGGCGCGATCTGCAGGATCCAGTCCATCATGCTGCGCTGGCCTCATCAGATTTGTCGACGGCGAATTCGGCGCGGGCGACCTCAAGGTCGGTCTCGCGGATCTCATCGCTCTCAATGGTGCCATAGGCTTCGCGGATACGCACAACGAGGGCGAGGCCCACAGCGAGCGTCGCGACGCCCACAACAATAGCCGTGAGCATGAGCACGTGTGGCAGCGGATTGGAGTAGATATTCTCCAGCCCGTGCGCGCTGGCGGCGGCGTGCGCCGCGTCGCTGGCGCCATGAGCGGCATCCGCAGCGCTGTGCGCCGCCTCGCTGGCCGCGCCGTGCGCGCCGGAGGCTTCGTCATGCCCGCCGCCATGTCCGCCGGCATCCTTGCCATAGAGAATGGGCGCGGTGCCGCCATCGATACGGCTGAGCGAGATGTAGAAAAGGATGATCGATGTCTGGAAGATCGACAGGCCGACCAGCTTCTTGATCAGGTTGGTGGCAGCAAACAGCGTGTAGAGGCCGATCATCATCAGGCCGATGATCGCCCAGTAATTGCCGCGTTCGAGGACGAAATCGAGCATTACCAGTCCTCGTCCTTGATCTCTGTCACCCGGCCCGCAAAGGCGTAGAAGATGGACAGCATGGAGCCTGCGACCGCGAACAGGACGCCAAGCTCAACCATGAGGATGCCATAGTGCTGGCCCATATGGCCGCCCGGCTCTTCATTGAAGAGAACGTCATAGTCGAGGAAATTGCCGCCCATGATCAGCGACCAGACGCCGACACTCGCATAGATGATGAAGCCAAGCCCGGCGAGAGACCGGGCAAAAACCGGCGGCACGGCGCGCATGGCAGGCGTAATACCGAAAATCAGCGCGTAAAGCACGATGGCAACGACGATGATGACGCCAGCCTGGAAGCCGCCGCCGGGGCTGTAGTCGCCATGAAAATGCACATAGAGCGCAAAGAGCGCGATGATCGGAATCAGCGGCTTTGCGACAATGCGCAGGACAACATGGTGGTCTGTACGCGGTCCGGCCATCAGTTCTTGTCCTTCTTGCGATTGAAGGTCGCCGCGAGCGAGCGCTCTCCGAAGCCAAGCAGCAGGATGACAGCGAGGGCTGCGGTAAACACCACGCCCGTTTCCCCTAGCGTATCGAAACCCCGGTAGCTGGCGAGGACGGCGGTCACGATATTCGGGACGGCAATCTCTTCCGGCGTGCGCTCCAGATAGTCCGTGCCGACATAGGTGTTCGCCGGGCTGTCAGGATCGCCAAAGGCGGGGAGGTCAATCGTCGCGTAGACCAGCATGGCACCGGTCGCGATCACGACGAGGATCGGCACGATCCGCATGGCGCGCGTTTCCGGCTTGGCTGTGCGCGCCGTCAGCAGCATGGCACCAAGCAGCAGCGCTGTGGAAATACCCGCGCCCACAGCCGCTTCGGTGAAGGCCACATCGACCGCATCCAGAGCGACAAACCAGGTTGCGGAAATCAGGGAGTAGATGCCCGACAGCATGACGATGGCGAACAGGCTGCGCATGCGCGCAATCGCAACACCGACCACGAAGAGAAGGCCGAGCAAAAGAACGTTGATGAGGGCGATGGCGAGATCTGCGCCGGCGTAACCGATCATGCCTCCTCCTCTGTAGTGTCTGCACGTTTAAGATCGCGCCCAATGACAGGCTGAAGCCCGGCGGTGTGGGCCGCATTGGCGAGCGCGTGTGAGCCAGTCGGGCTGGTCAGGAAGATGAATAGCCAGATGGCCGCCAGTTTGAACACGATGAGCCAGGTTGGCGCGAGGAACGCCATGCCCACCAGGGCAAGCGTGACCCCGCCCGTATCGGTGATACTGGCGGCATGAAGGCGGGTAAAGAAGTCCGGAAAGCGCAGCACACCGACAGACCCGATCAGGCAGAGCAGCGCGCCGGCGAGGCTGAGTATGCCGCCGATCCAGGGCTTCACGATCATGAAAATATCGATGAGCTCAGACATCGTCGCCCCCCTGCCCGGCCGTGACCTTCGGGACGGGGCGCCGGTGGAGCGGCACCTGGAAGGAGCGGTAGCGGAAGAATTTCAGGATGGCGATCGTCGAGACGAAATTGATCAGCGCATAGAGGACAGCGATATCGAGCCAGTCCGGACGGCCAAGAACGAAACCGAGGAAACCGATAAAGATCACGACCTTGGTGCCGAGCGAATTGACCGCGAGCACGCGGTCATAAAGCGTCGGCCCCAGCAGCGCCCGGATGAGCGTCAGCGCGATCGCAATGACTATGGCGACAGCTGCAGTCTCAATCATGCGGCCAGCTCCTCCTTACGCTTGCCATCGGCAGCGCGATAGGAGCGAAGGTCCATCTCTTCAAAGGATTCCGGCGTCGCAGCCTCTTCAAAGAGAGCGTGGATCAGCATCATGTCGCCTTCGACCTCTACCGTGACCGTGCCCGGCGTAAGCGTGATCGAATTTGCAAAGATCGTCTTTGCCAGATTGCTCTCACACCGGGTCTTCACCTTCACGAGCGCCGGGTTGATCTTCAGATCGGCGCCGAGACAGGCCTTGATGACAGGCCAGTTCGCCTTGAAGATTTCCACCAGCAGCCAGCACCAGTAGGCCAGAATCGGAATCGTCCGGCCATAGGGCGAACCTTCCCGGTCCACCGTTTCGAGGCGCGCGGCAAGGAGAATCGCAATCACTACTGAAATACCGCCGAGGGTCAGCAGCAACGGCTCGTAAATTCCCGACAGGCCAAGCCAGAGTGCACTCAGCACAAAGATCAGCCCCAGAAAATAACCCACGAGATACCCGCTCCGCTCTTCGATCAATGACGTGTGAGCGTCGCTGTTACTCGTTCGATAAAGGTTTGACCAGACCCTCTTCCAGTCTAGTCGCCGAAAACAAGATGAGCGGTCCGGCGTGAGGCAGAAAAACGCGATTCATTGGGCGAATCTGTCGCATCCGGGTCAGCCAAGGCTCCGCCCTGCGGCGAGAAAGAGGAAGAGAGCGACCAGTTCCAGTAGCGCAAGGTCGTCTGCGCCTTCGCGACAGCCAGCATCTCATAGGTCTCTGACATATAAGCAAATTGTGGATGCACGCTGCCATCATCCAGCGCCATCGGCCGTCGAAGGGAGCGCCAGAGATGGCTGAGATAATCCCGTTTGAGGCCGGTCGCCTTGCAGAGAACCGCAAGCCCCTCGCCGCCGGGATCGCTCAGTATCTTGGCAATTGTGACGGGCTTTACGCCTGAAAGAAAGCCGATCTCCTGCGCCAGTTCCGGGTCGAGGCCCCGGTCGGCCGCGACTTCAATGGCGTGTTCCAGGCTGTCGAACGGGCTCTTCTCGATCGCCGCGCGATTGCGCTGGCGGCGTTCGATAAGCTGGAGCGTCTTGCGGGCCACGGGGTCGGCCCAGTTCTCTTCGGCGGCCACGGCAAAGACATCGGAGCAAAGGTCCACCAGCTCTATGCGGTCTGCCGCCTGGCGCTGCAGGATGAACCGCCGCGTCGGCCCGTCAGACCACCAGAACATCGCCATGGCCTGGCTCGGGATAAGCTCAAGACGCTTGATCAGCAGCGCTGGCAGCCCCTCGATCCGGCGCGAATGCTGGACAAGAAAATCCATGCCCGCCTCGGAGATTGTCGCGCCTTTATTGGTGACGAGGGCTTTCAGGACCGCGCCCTCCTCGCGCTTGCAGAGCGCTTCTGCAACGGTTGGATCGATGCGTTTGCGCTTTGCGATCAAAAGTCTGTGATCGAGCGTCGTCTGATCGGCGATGTTCGCAAGATCTGCCGAATCAAACCCCTCATTGGCCTCCAGAATCGGGCGCGCCACCTCCAGGTCGGACATGGCGAGATAGCGCATCAGCCGGCGCGGCGCTTCCTTATTGAGCTGCAGGCGCTGGGCACAGAATTCACGGTCCTCCGAGGAGGCGTGAAACAGCATTTCCAGCAGGATATCGCCCCCCATGGACCGGTCCTGCGGCGCCACCGACGTCGAGGGCAGAGCGACAAAATCGATAAGGCGCCTCAGCAAAAGGCGCCTCGCCCGGCTGCCATTTGAGGCGTCCGGCTCCGGTGGAATGGCTTCCGGCATGTGTCTGTGGTCTGACATTTAAGGTCCGGTCGGCTTCTCCGTTTCAGCCGCTATAATTGCCGGTCCCAGGTTAACAGGGCGTGTGGGATGGGGCTCGTCAGTATGCCGTGCGTTCACGCTTTTTCGGATGAACGAAGACAAGCAGGAGCGAGACAGCGAGCATGGACACCGCCAGTGCGAAGACACGTCCATAGTCGGTGGCGCTCTCGAAAACGGCCGTCGAGGCTGGAAGCTCCCGCCCCAGCACGTCCGGCATCAGATGGACGGTGACCGCGCCGCACATCAGAAGGAAAGAGAGGACGGCCCCGAATCGCCGCGAGGCCGGTATGAGTAGCAGGACACAGAGCAGCAGTTCGAAAATGGCCACCGCAACGCGGCCCGTCGGCTCCAGCAGGGCAATGCCTGTCTTGTCGGCCATGGTCTGGAAGATGACATTGTCGCCGGGCCGGTCGAACAGCTTCACGAAACCTTCCGGCGGATCGGGAAGCGGGTGTATGGTCGCGTTGAGGTAGACAAAAATGAGAAAGGCCGCGAAAGCCCAGCTGACAAGAAGACGCAGTGCGAACATGTTCCTCGGTCTCCTCGCCGTTTGTGTCTGCTGCGACGATAGGACCGGTCCCTGCAAACCTCAATGAGTGGTGCGGTGACAGGCGAGCGCATCCCTGCGAATGCAGTGATGAAGGGAAAAATGCTTTTCTAGGGGGCTCCACACAGTACAGTCGCGCCTTTCGCGAGAGGACCGCAAGACCTTCATGGACGAAGACGAACGCCAGCTGGAGAGCCAACAGGAAGACCGCACGGGCCGTGTGCGGTCCCCCGTCAGCGGCCTGGACAGCGCCACGAATGCAGGCGCTTCGGTTGAAATAACGGCGCGGGACATCTTCAGCCGCCGCACCCACAGACGGGTCAGGTCCGAGCTTCCGGCCTATCTCATGATCCAGTGCAGCTGGTTCACCGCCTTCGGCCTCCAGATGGTGCTGTTCCCCTATCTGATCACCAACCGCCTGGGCCTGAACGGGACCGAGCTTGGTCTTGCCAACATGGCGCTGTCTGCCCCGTCCGTGATCTTCCTGCTGATCGGCGGCGTCATCGCAGAGCGGGCTTCCGGCAAGTATCTGCTGACCCTTCTGCACCTGATGGCCGCCGTGCCCGCGGCGATCCTCGCCATCATCGTTGCGACCGGCAATCTCGCCTATGGCTATATGATTATCTATGGCATCGCGATGGGCACGGTCGGCGCGTTCATGATGCCGGCGCGCGATTCCATCATCAATGAAGTGGTGGACCGGCGGGCGCGGGTCGGCTCCGGCGTGACCCTGCAGCAGGGTGTCGCCTTTGCCACCATCGCCCAGTTCGCTGCGCAGATCGCCGGCCTGATCCTGGGCGGTTATGCCGATGAGCTGACACGTATGCCGAGCTGGCTCGGCGGCTTTACCATCGGGCCGATCCCGAGCTGGGAGCTGCTCGTCTTCCAGGCCATCATTGTCGGCCTTGGCGCAGGCTTTGCCCTCTTCCTTGCCCGCGGGCGCAAGTTCAAGAGCGAACGTAACGGCCTCGGCGCCGCCTTTGGCGATATCAAGGAAGGCTTTCAGGTCGTCGTCGCCGACGGCAAGCTCTGGGCGATGACGGTTCTCATGTTCGGGGTCGGCATCTTCGTCATCGGGTCCTTCCTTGTCGTGCTGCCGATCATCAACCGCGACCTCTATGGCCTCTCCTCGGACGGGATCCGCGACATGTTCGTGACATTCTGGCTGGGCGCGTTCGTGTCGTCAGTAACCCTGTCGCTCTTCCGCGCGATCAAGCGGCCGGGGCGGCTTCTGCTGACCGCGCAGCTGCTCGGTTCGCTCGCCATTCTGATCATGCTGGCCAAGCCGCCGCACTGGATCTTCCTTGTTATCGTCTTCGTCTGGGGCCTTGCCGCTGGCATCTCCATCGCGACGAGCCGATCCATTGTGCAGGACGCGGCGCCCAAGAATCACCTCTCGCGCGTCCTCTCCATCTATCAGCTCGGCTTCATGGCAGGCGCCCCGTTCGGTGCCGCCGTCATGGGCTGGCTGATCGACTTCTTTCCCGACCAGCCCCAGCGTGTAGCCGTGGTCCCTGCGCTTGGCATGACGCTGCTGATTGGCTGGATGGTGGTGCGCACGCCGATCTGGAACATGAAGCATATCGCCGACGCAAAGAAAGCCTGAGCTTTCCCGGAAAAAAGGCTGCGGGGCCTCAAGCGCCCGCAGCCTTCCATTACCCTGGCAATGCTGACGCCTGTCAGCCGCCTTTCTTGGAAATCCATTTAAAGGACGGGTCGCTCCACCATGGGAAAAAGGTCGGCATGTCCTTGGAGACGGAGCCTTCATATTTGGCCGGGCGCTTCTCGAGGAAGCTCATCACGCCTTCCTTGGCGTCGGCGGACTGGCCGCGCTCATAGATGGAGGCCGAATCGACAATGTGCGCTTCCATCGGGTGCTCTGCGCCCAGCATGCGCCACATCATGTGACGGGTGACGGCGTTGGAGACCGGCGCGGTATTGTCGGCAATCTCGCGGGCAAGTTCCCTGGCGCGGGACATGAGGTCCGCCTGCGGGACAACTTCGGAAACGAGACCGCCAGAGAGCGCTTCGGCTGCCGGGAAGACGCGGCCCGTATAGCACCATTCCAGCGCCTTGGAGATACCGACGAGGCGCGGCAGGAACCAGCTCGACGCAGCTTCCGGATTGATGCCACGCTTGTTGAAGACAAACCCAAAGCGCGCATTGTCAGACGCGATCCGGATATCCATCGGCAGCTGCATGGTCACGCCGATACCGACAGCCGCGCCGTTGATGGCGCCGATGACCGGCTTCAGGCTTTCAAAGATGCGCAGGGTAACGCGCCCGCCACCATCGCGCTGGATGTCGGTCTTGTCAGTGCGCCCCGCTTCGCCGGAGGAGGCGCGGGCATCATAGTCGAATGTCTTGGCCCCTTCAGAGAGGTCGGCGCCGGCACAGAAGGCGCGCTCGCCCGACCCGGTCACGATGACGACCTTGATGTCGTCATCCTTGTCTGTCTCATCGAAAGCGGCGATCATCTCCTGCATCATCTTGCCGGTAAAGGCATTCATCTTGTCAGGACGGTGAAGGGTCAGGACAGCGATTCCATCCTCCTTCTCCAGCTTGATCTGTTCAAATTCCTTGATTGTCGTGGCGGCCATTTGGCGGTCTCCCTTTTGTTCGCTTGTGTAACTGGCGGTGACAGGAAGGCGGGTGACGCGGGGGCCGTCAAGGCGTCTTCGTGTCGAGTTCACACCTGTTCGGCAGCGGCATGACTGGCGAGCCCGATTACCGCTTGCCTTTGCTATCCCTGGCGCTCAGGATACAACCTTAGATAATCGGAGATGCAAGTATGCGCAGATCGACCGGGCTATCCGCCTTTCTGTTGTTATCATCAGCTCTTCCTGCGGTGGCACAGCAAAATCAAATGCCCAGCATTTTGTCGGTTGGGATTTCGTGCAGCGATGCCGAAAGCTACGCCGAAGATTATCCGGAAAAGGCAAAGAGCGCGGGCGCCCAGACCTTGCTTGGCCTTGCCGCGGACACCTGCACCCTTCCGGTTGAAGATATCACGCCGGCGCAGGCCGAGGACGTCCTTGGAGACAAACGCATCGCCTGGGAGATGGGTGACGAGACGCTGACACTTTATGCCCGAAGCGAAGAAACCCCGATTGTTTGTTGCTCGCTGCACTCGCCAGACTGGACGTCGCTTTCCGCGGATGACCTTTGGGCCACGCGTCTGCGGATTAAGAATCTGAAGCAGTCGATGCTTCATCTTTTCGTGATGGGCGACGAAGATGAGACGGAACTCTCCTGGCGCGGGCCAGATGCGCCGGCGGCCCTGCCTTTTACGGAAAATCCCGACATGCCGCTGGAAGGCACACTTCTGGAAGAGACGCTCCATAGTCCGCAACTGAACGAGACGCGCAAGCTGAGCATCTATCTGCCGCCCGACCATGACCCAAGTGGCGAGTGGCCTGTTCTCGTTCTCGGCGATGGAGCATCAGCAGATTATTATGGCAGACTGGTGGAAGAACGAACGCTTTCCGGCGAGGTGACGCCATTCGTTATCATTGGCCTTCAATCGGGCAGTGACGCTATTGTCGACGAAAAGACTTTCAACTTTGATGTGCGGTCGAGCGATTACCTGCCGGAATACCGGGATGCGCCAGAGCGTTTCGACGCGCATCTGGCATGGGTCACCGAGACCGTTCTGCCCTGGGCGAGAGAGCAATTCGGTATCACTGAAAAGACGAATGAAACTGTGGTCGCAGGAAAGTCGAGCGGGGGTGTATTCGCGCTTCACGCTGGGCTTCGGCGACCGGACGTCTTCGGGCAAGCTATTGTCATGTCGCCGGGCGGTTGGCCTCTTGAAACCACGCCAGATACCGGCGGCAAAAAAGCTCGTTTCCTTATCTCCGCCGGCACGTATGAGCCAGCCTTCTACTATTCCGCCGATGCTGCGGTGCGCACGCTTGAGGAGGCCGATTACGATGTCAGCTTCCGCCCCTTCCATGCAGGCCATTATATCGACCAATGGGATATCGCCTTGCATGACGCTCTGGCCGAGACATTTCCACCTGGCGAATAGCGACAGGCTGACCCTCGCAGCCTGGCGAAAACCCAAGGCAGCACCAACGGTATCTGCTGGCTTCAAAGCCGGTGACGCACGTGTCATCATCCTGTGATGGAATTTCCCTCGCCCACCACGCTGGCTGCGCCGGCCTTTGTTCTTGCCGTCATCTGGGAATGGTGGGCGGTGAAGTCCGGCCGGGCTGGCGGGCGGTATGAGACGAAGGACGCTATTGCCTCCATGGCGATGGGGGTGGGCAATCTCGTGGTCAACACAATCACCGGCGCGGCCGCGCTGTGGATGATGATGCTGGCCTGGCCCTATCGCCTCTTCGAAATCCCGGTGAGCTGGTGGAGCGTGATTGTCCTCTTCGTCGCCTATGACTTTACCTATTACTGGAAGCACCGGCTGGCCCATCGCGTGCGCTGGTTCTGGATGGAGCATGTCACGCACCACTCCTCGACCCATTACAATCTGACCACAGCGCTTCGTCAGCCCTGGTTTGGCCCGTTCACAGGGCTGATCCTTATTGGCCTGCCGCTGGTCCTCATCGGTTTCCATCCGCTTTTCATCTTCTTCGCGGGCGGGCTGAACCTTCTCTACCAGTTCTGGATCCACACCGAGGCCATCGGAAAGATGCCGGCCTGTTTCGAAGCGGTGATGAACACCCCCTCTCACCACCGCGTCCATCACGCCACCAATCCGCGCTATCTGGATGCCAATTATGCCGGTGTCTTCATTGTGTGGGACAAAATCTTCGGCAGCTTCGTGCCCGAGCGCGCTGATGACCGCCCGGCTTATGGGATCGTCAAGCCGCTGGAGAGCTACAATCCGCTCCGCATTGCGTTTCATGAGGCCGGCGGGCTTCTGGCCGACTGCCGGCGCGATGGATGGCGGCCGGACCGCTGGGTCCGCCGCGCCTTCAGCCCGCCAGGCTGGAGTCCTGATGGCGCTCATAATCGCAGCGAGGATATCCGGGCGGCCTGGCTGAAAGCCGAGACAGAAGCCCCCATCCGCCAGTCAGACCCGGCGGCCGCATCCGAATAGCCGCCATCCGGCCCAATGAAGGGCCGATTGGTCGCAGCCCGGCCCCTCGCCTTGAGCGCTTATTGCCGGTAGCTATACGGATGATCACAGACGCCGGACATCCAGTGCCAGTTGCATGATTGACGACCTCCCCTCGCTCTCTTTCCTCGCCGTTCCGGTGGTGGCGCTGGCCATTGCGATGGAATGGTGGGCGGTGAAGACAGGCCGTGCGCGCGGTCGCTATGACCCGCGCCATGCCCTGACATCGGTCTGCATGGGCATCGGCAATATTGCCATCAATTCCTCGACCGCGCTTCTCTCGCTCTGGGTGCTGAAATCTGTCAGCCAGCATCATGTCTGGGACATGCCGGATACATGGCTGTTCTTTCCGGTCGTCATGCTGGTCTATGACTTCTTCTATTACTGGAAGCACCGGCTGGGCCATATGACACGCGGGCTCTGGGCCGAGCATGTGACCCATCATTCCAGCCCCGACTATAATCTCACCACGGCGCTGCGCCAGCCATGGACGGGGCCGCTGACCAGCCTTGTCTTCAGCGGCATTCCCATGGTGCTGATCGGCTTCTCGCCGGGCTGGATCGTCGCCGCGTCCGCCTTTCATCTGACCTATCAGTTCTGGATCCATACCGAGGCCATCGGGCGGCTGCCGTCCTGGTATGAATTCGTCTTCAACACGCCCTCCCATCACCGGGTGCACCACGCCACCAATCCGCGCTATCTGGACCGCAATTTCGGCGGCACGCTGATCATCTGGGACCGCCTCTTCGGCACGTTCGAGGCCGAGCTGGACGAAGAGCGCCCGCGCTATGGCATCATCAAGCCGCTGGAGAGCACCAACCCTATCAAGGTCGCCTTCCATGAGGCAGCTGCTCTGGTGAAGGACTGCGCCGGGGACGGGCTCTCACCGCGCACATGGGCGCGCCGCCTTGTGAATGCGCCGGGCTGGTCCAAGCATGGCGACCATATGCGGAGCACTGAAATCCGCGCCGCCTGGCAAGCATCGCAGCGCCGGGCCGGACCTCGCCGCTGACGCGCCGGCGCTTGCTGCAGCACGTTCGGCCGCAGACCCGGCGGGGCTGACGGCGCAAGGGTCTATTTTCCGGGAAGGGACGCTAGCCCGGGCCGGTGATGGCCTGAATGCGCCACGGGGTGCGTGAGGGGCAGTCCTGTAAAGGAGGCACGAAGGTCTCGACTGCGCCGCGCCCGCAGGCCGGGTCATGCGCCACCGAAAGGACATCAAGGTCCAGCGCGGCCCATGGCGCACGCGGGGCATGTCGTGTCCAGTCGGCTGGGTCCGGCCTGTCGGCTTCGAAGATTTCGACGACGACGATCCGTCCCTGACGGGTGACCACGAGGGACACATATCCGCATACATGGAGCGCCAGTTCATCGGCCCAGAGCTGCACGCGCACCACATCCCAGAGGAAGAGCGGCCAGCGCCAGACGGGCAGCAGGTCAAGAACAGAGAGGATCCACTCGCGGGTCATGGGTGAGATTGAAACATGGGAGTCCAGCGGGGCGGATAAAATGATTTCGTCCCTCTCTCATCTTCACCTGACGTCCTTCCGCTACGTTGGGCATGGACGCCACAATCGGTCTTGATACAAAACCCAAAAAGACCAGCAAGCGCGCCGGACCTGGCCTGGCCCAGAGCGCGTATATTCGGACAGGAGGACCCCGCATGCATCCCTTTCATTTCGCCAAGTCAAAGCCAGACCAGCCCGCCTATATCATGGGCAGTTCCGGTGAGACCGTCACGTTCAGGGAGCTGGACGAGCGCTCCAACCAGATCGCACATCTGTTTCGCGAACATGGTCTCAATCCGGGTGACACGATCGCCATCTTTGCCGAGAACAGCCCGCGCTATTTCGAGGTGGCGTGGGCGGCGCAGCGGGCGGGGCTTTATTATGTCTGCATCTCCTCGCGCCTGACCGCGCCGGAGGTGCAGTATATTGTCGAGGATTCCGGATCGAAGGTGCTGATTGCTTCAGCCGGGCTCAGCGCGGTGGCGACGGAGGTCAATTCGATCACCGAACTCGACGCCTACTGGTCCATCGATGGCGAGATTTTCAGCTATCAGAAGCTGGAAGAGCTGGCGGCCACGAAGCCGGCAACGCCGATTGATGACGAGATGGCCGGCACAGACATGCTCTACTCCTCGGGCACGACGGGCCGCCCGAAAGGGATCCGCCCACCGCTGGAGCGCGATATCCCGATCGACGAGCCGAGCGTGCTGGCACAGCTGGCCCAGCTGCTCGCCAAGGCGGAAGGCGATGGCATGGTCTATCTGTCGCCTGCCCCGCTCTATCATGCAGCGCCGCTTCGCTGGTGCATGGCGTTCACGCGGATGGGCGCGACCCTGGTCATCATGGAGAAGTTCGACCCGGAGAAATATCTCCAGCTGGTCGAGAAATACAAGGTGACGCACACCCAGCTTGTGCCGACCATGTTCGTCAAAATGCTTAAACTTCCCAAGGAAGTACGCGAGAAATATGATGTCTCCTCGCTGCGCGCGGCCATCCATGCGGCGGCGCCCTGCCCGATCCCGGTCAAGGAGCAGATGATCGAATGGTGGGGCCCGGTGATCGAGGAATATTATGCCGGCTCCGAGGGCAATGGCATGACCTGGATCAACTCCCAGCAATGGCTGGAGCATAAGGGCTCTGTCGGCCTGCCCGTCATGGGCGAGCTGCATATCTGCGACGAGGAGGGCAATGAACTGCCCGCAGGTGAGGCCGGAACGATCTATTATGGCGGCACGACGCCGCCGACCTATCACAATGATCCGGAAAAGACGAAAGGCGCGCTCAATCCGAAGCACCCGGAATGGTCAACGCTGGGCGATGTCGGCCGTGTCGATGAGGACGGCTTTCTCTACCTCACCGACCGCAAGGCCTTCATGATCATTTCCGGCGGCGTGAACATCTATCCGCAGGAAGCCGAGAACGTGCTGATCACCCATCCGAAAGTGGCGGATGTTGCCGTGATCGGCGTGCCGAATGACGAGTTTGGCGAGGAAGTCAAAGCCGTCATCCAGCCCGCCGAGGGCGTGCCGGCCGACGAGGCGCTGAAGGAAGAACTCCTGGAGTTCTGCCGCTCGAAACTCGCCAAGATCAAATGCCCCAAAACGGTCGATTTCGATCCTGACCTGCCGCGTCACCCCACCGGCAAGCTCTATAAGCGTCTGGTGCGCGACCGCTATTGGGGCAAGTCGGACTCGACCATCGTCTAGGAGGCCTCGGGAAAAGCTGGGGTGCCTAGATACCCCAGCTGCCCGGATTCTCGATCGGCTGGTCAGCGGCGAGCGCCTGCATGCCCTTCACGATCCGGATGACATACCAGACCACGGCCGCGAAGATGATGAGGATGCCGACCACCACAAGCAGGAGAATGGTGCCGACAAGCACATAGAGCAGCATCTTCCAGAAGATGTTGATCTGATTGTCATAGTGCGAGCGCACGAGCGGCGAGGCATCTGCCTTGCCGACATAGGCCATGACGACGCCCACGACCGAGGAGATTCCGATCAGGAAGCTGCAAAGGTAGAGGATGTAGACAAGGTTGGCATTGCCCTTATTGCCTGGATCGACGGTGACGACAGGATCGGCCATGGTGCTCTCTCTTCTTGCTGGTTCCCCTGGACCGGTCCTCTGGGTGGCACCGGCCTTCGCCAAGGCTGCCTGCTTGCCGGACGAATGGCAAGCCGGATATGAGCGGCCTTAGCGTCCCCGCGTGCGGCTATCGCGACGCCAAGGCTTGCGAAGTGCGCCAGGTTTCCGCAAAAGTGGCCGCCAGAGACTTCGACACACATCAGGAAGGAAACCAGAGAAAATGGCTGACCCGAAAAAAGTCCACTATAATGACCTTGAATCCCTCGCCGGCCAGGAAGTCGGCGTGTCCGACTGGGTCCTGATCGATCAGGACCGCGTCAACAAGTTCGCCGACGCCACGGGTGACCACCAGTGGATCCACGTCGATGTCGAGCGCGCGACGAAGGAGATGGGCGGCCCGATCGCGCACGGCTTCCTGACCCTTTCGCTGCTGCCCATGCTGGGCGCGCAGGTCCTGCGCATCGAAGGCACGACGCGCGGCATCAATTACGGCTCGGACAAGGTGCGTTTCACCAATATGGTGCCGGTCGGCTCCAAGGTACGCCTGCGCCAGAAATGCCTCGCGGTCGAGGAAAAGGCCGGCGGCAAGCAGACCCGTATGGAAGCGACCATCGAGGTTGAAGGCCAGGAGCGCCCAGCGCTGGTCGCTGAGACGCTGACTGTCGTCTATGGCTAGGCCGTGGCAAAAACCTACGCATGAACAAGGGGCTGGCGGGTTTTCCTGCCAGCCCTTTTTTTGTCCGATTTTCACCGTAAGGTATGACTCTTGCACAGGCTGTGAGCTGAATAGTGCAAGACAGTCTGCAGCCCACATAATGTGCGCTGTGGTGTAGAAAAGCGCCTGTCCAAGGCCGGATGAGGCAGAACCAGCGATGCCGGCTGCACCGCTTAGAACAAGGGTCCCGACGATGACACTGAAACCGAAGTCCCTTTTCCTCTCGACCACGGCTCTCGCCCTGCTGGCGCTGCCCGGCGCAGCGCAGGAGAGCGCCCTGCCCGATTTCGGCACGACGGCAGATGCGTTTGCCGGCGACGAGGTCTGCAGCGACCCGCGTTTTGAGGGCCCCGGCATGGCGGACGCCCCGACCGGCGAGGCACGCCTGAAGGATGCCGATGACTGCGCGGCAGCCTATGAGGCTGGCGAGATCAGCCTGGTCGATGCGGAGGCCCAGGAGGCTGAGGCAGCACCGGCTGAAGAGACAGAAATCGAGGCGGAGACAGAGGCCAGCGCCGAAGTCGAGGCGGACACCGCCCCCGCCGCCGAGGCAGCGGTCGACGTTGACGCCGGTTCGGATGGCGAAGAAATCGATGCCGCGCCGGATGAGACGGCTATGGCATCGGAAGACGAGCAGAGCGAGACCGGCGAGGAGACATCTGACGTCGATGCCGACGAGCCCGCCGAAGAGGCCCCCGCCTCCATGGAAGAAGAGACCGCAGACGGGGCGCTGGCTGCCGATGAGCCTGAGGCCGGTGAGGCGCCCGTGACAGACTCGGCAGGCGATGAAGCCGGGGACGTTGTCACAACTGACGAGGCGGCCGACGAAGAAGCGGATCTGGCCACAGGCGATGAAGGCGAGGAGGAAGATATCAGCCTCGATGAAGCCGCAAGCGAGGATGAGGCCGCATCCGCCGAAGAGCCATCGCAAGCCGATGCCGAGGCCGATAAGAGCGAAGGGGCCGCAGACGCCGAAAGCTCAGAAGGCACGGAAGAAGACACCACCGATATTGATGTGTCCGCTGATGCAGATGCGGAGATTGAGGGGGCCGAGGATGCCAGCGAAGACGTAGGCGGCGACGCCGCTGACATCGCTGAAACGCCCGAAGCGGCGAGCGAAATGGAGACGCCCGCCGATGAGGCTGGCGAGGTCGACTTTGGCGACGATGCCAGCGTATTTGCCATGGATGGCGAATGCGACGACCCCCGCTTCATGGGCGATGGCATGACATCCACATCCCTGCTGGAGGAAGATATTGGCCACGACGCAACCGACTGCCGCACCGCCTATGAAGCCGGCCGCCTGTCGCTTCGCGATAGTGCCGGAACAGAGGCGGTGGAGAAGAAGGAAAACGCCGCGCGCACCCCGCAAGAGGCAGAAGACCCCTCCTCTGACAAGGTAAAGCGCGAGCCACAGACCGCGCCTGAGGGCATCGTGTTCAACGGCATCAATTTTGGCGATAATGAAAGCCAGTGGGCCGGTGATGGCGAGTGTGACGATCCACGCTTTGCAGGCGAGGGCATGACTGAGACGCCGCTTCTGGCGAAAGATGCCCATCACGATGCCAATGACTGCCTTGCCGCCTGGCGCACAGGCGGGTTGCGGCTGGCGGAGGACTAGTCGCCAGTCCGGGCAACATGTCGCCAGAGCCTGTTGAAAGCGGGCTCTGACCCCATATCTCGTGTGAAAGACCTCGAGACAGGAGTCATACGACATGCTGCCCCCAAAGCCCGCCGACAATTTCAAGCGCGTCAGCCGTTCCAATGAGGAGTGGCGTGAGCTGCTGACGGACGAACAGTTCCGCGTCGGCGTCAAGGACGGGACCGAACGTGCCTTTTCGCCCGGCAACCATAATGATGAGAAGCGCGACGGGCTTTATCATTGTGTGGGGTGCGATACCCCGCTCTGGTCGTCCGAGCACAAATTCGATTCCGGCACGGGCTGGCCGAGCTTCTACAAGCCTGTGCGCGACACGGCCGTCGAGACGAAGACCGACTTCAAGATGCTCATGCCGCGCAAGGAGTGCCATTGCGCCACGTGCGGACTGCATATGGGCCATGTCTTCAAGGACGGACCGCCTCCGACCGGTGAGAGATGGTGCATCAATGGTGTCGTGCTCAACTTCAAACCGGCCTGAACAGCGGCCCGCTGGACAGCTCTGAAAGAGCCGCTAGGGTTTCCGTTTCTCGATAAGAAACGGAGCCCTTTTTCCATGCGTCTGAGCTATCTGCTGGCGAGCGCCGCGAGCGCAGCCCTTCTGACAGGCTTCCCCTCTCAATCCGGAGCGAGCGAACCGAGTGATAATACAATGAATGAAACTGCTTCCGACACCCAGACAGCCGACGAAACCGCAACCGAAACGCCGCCAGCGGCCAAACGCGTGCCCGTGGAGATCGAACAGGTCGGGCGTACCCGGACCGACCCGTATCAGTGGATGAAGGACGAAAACTGGCAGCAGGTCATGCGCGACCCGTCCGTGCTGCGCGACGATATCCGTGAATATCTTGAGGCCGAGAACGCCTATACGAAGGCCGCGCTGGAAGACCCGACCGAGTCGCTGCGCGAAACGCTGTTGAAAGAGATGCGCGGCAGGATCAAGGAAGACGACAGTTCCGTGCCGGCCAAGGATGGCCCCTATGCCTATTATGTGCGCTATCGCGAGGGCGGCGAGTATCCGATCTTCGCCCGCCGGCCAGCCAGCCAGGCCTTCAGCGCGGATGCGCCGGAAACCATCCTGTTCGACGGCGACAAGGAAGCCGAAGGTGAGTCCTACTTCTCCATCCGCGGTCTGGACCAGTCGCCGGATCACACGCTGCTGGCCTCTGCGATCGATACGCAGGGCAGTGAGTATTATACGATCCGCGTGCGAAATATCGAAACCGGCGAAGCCGTTGGCGAGCCAATCGAAGGCACATATGGCAGCTTTGAATGGGGCGCCGACTCCAATCTGCTCTACTGGGTCGAGCGCGACGATAATGGGCGGCCGACCGCCGTCTTCCAGCGCAATCTGACCACCGGCGAAGATGTCGAAATCTACCGCGAGGAGGATCCGGGCTTCTTTGTGGGGGTCAGCAAATCTGAATCTGAAGACTTCATCTTTGTCGAGACGGGCGGTCATACGTCCGGCGAAGTCTGGTTCTTCCCCGCCGATGCAAAGGCACCCGAACCGGTGCTCATCGCCCCGCGCAAGGAAGATGAGGAGTATTCGGTATCGCACTGGAACGGTGCCTTCTACATCCTGACCAATGCCGATGGCGCGGTCGACTTCAAGGTGGTGAAGGCCCCTATCGAGACGCCGGGCCGCGAGAATTGGGAAGAGGTCATCCCGCACCGCCCCGGTACGCTTGTCCTGGGTCTCGATCCTTACAGGGACCATCTTGTCCGGCTGGAGCGTGCCAACGCCCTGCCCCGCATTGTCGTGCGTGAGCGCGAAAGCGGCGAGGAGCATACGATTGCCATGGATGAGAGCGCTTATGATCTGGGCCTTGGCTCCGGCGAATACGACTCCACCGTGATGCGTTACGAATACGCCTCCCCCGCACGGCCGGACCAGGTGTTCGACTATGACATGGCAAGCCGCGAGCGGACGCTTCGCAAGACACGCGAAGTCCCATCCGGCCATAATCCAGACGATTATGTCGTCGAACGGATCATGGCGCCGGCCTGGGATGGAGAGGAAATCCCGGTGACCATGCTGAGACGGGCCGACACGCCGGTCGACGGCTCGGCCCCTCTCCTGCTTTACGGCTATGGCTCCTACGGGATGACGATCCCGGCGAGCTTTTCCACCTCACGCCTGTCGCTCGTCGACCGGGGCTTTATCTATGCCATCGCGCACATTCGCGGCTCTCAGGCCAAGGGCTATCAATGGTATCTCGATGGCAAGCTCGACAAGAAGGAGAACACCTTCAAGGACTATGTCTCCGCCGGGCGTTACCTCGTGGACAATGGCTATGGGTCCGCAGGCCGGGTCGTTGGCCATGGTGGATCGGCAGGCGGGCTTCTCATGGGCGCTGCGGCCAACATGGATCCGGAACTCTTTGGCGGCATCATCGCGGCGGTCCCCTTCGTCGATGTGATCAACACCATGTCGGATGAGAGCCTGCCACTGACGCCGCCGGAATGGCCTGAATGGGGCAATCCGATCACGGATGGAGCAGCCTATGACACGATCATGGCCTATAGCCCTTATGACAATGTCGGCGACAAACCCTATCCGGCCATGCTCATCACGGGCGGCCTGTCCGATCCGCGTGTGACCTATTGGGAGCCGTCAAAATGGGCCGCAAAACTTCGCTATGAAGCGCCGGAGGGCGGGCCTTATTTCCTGCGCATCAATATGGATGCCGGCCATGGCGGCTCTACGGGCCGATTTGAAGGGCTAAAGGAGACGGCGATTGAATATGCCTTTGCGCTGGCAAGCGTCGGCCTCATCGACGATTACACCCTCGCCCGCGAAAGCAGATCAGGCGGCGGCGACTAAGGCCGTCCAGGACAACCCTTACAGGGAAAACAATTGAAAACACCGGTCATCATGACCGGTGTTTTTTTGTGGGCGCAATCAGCCGGGCTTTGAGGCCCCGGCGTCTCGCAGGTCTTTCGGTGCGCGGTGAACAGCAGATTTTTTCTGCGCGCAAATGAAAATGGCCCGGCAGATATCTGCCGGGCCATCCTCAATCTGATGTCAGATCAGACCGTTCCTAGCGAACGATGATCGTGACTTCCGAACGACGGTTCAGAGGCTCGCGGACACCGTCAGGCGTCTGCTTGGCCAAGTCGTTCTCGCCGCGGCCTTCCGTGGTGATCATGCTGGACGGGATGCCACGCTCGTTAAGAGCGGTCGCAACCGCAGTCGCACGACGCTCGGACAGGCGAGCGTTGTAGGACTGAGCACCCGAGGTGTCGGTGTGACCAACGATGGTCACCGAGTTCGGAGCGCAATCCTGACGGCCGCGAATGTTCGCAACAGCCTGATCGATCACTGCCGAAGCCTGGCTCGTGATTTCCGAGCGGTCCCACTCAAAGTAGACCACGAACGCCTGGTTCAGCGTCGAGCACGACGGCGGAGGCGGCGGTGGCGGAGGAGGCGGCGGCGGCGGAGGCGGCGGCGGCGGTGGCGGAGGTGGCGGCGGCGGAGGCGGAGGCGGCGGCGGCGGCGGAGCAGCCGGCGCAGCGAACTGATACCGCAGACCAACGGTCACGGAGTGATCCTGATACTCGCCGTCATAGGCGACCGGCTGGCCGAGCGCGCCCTGGCCGTCGAAATCAAGACCATCGGTTGCGAAGTATTTGTAGCCGATGTCCAGCGTGAGCTGCTCGGTCATCGCATAACCGATACCGGCGAGAGCCTGATAGGCCAGCGCGGTGTCGTCGTCGTTGAAGCCGTTGGCGTCATACGTGGTGACGGTGCCACCGGAGTTGAGGCCAGCGCGCAGGTTGGTTGCACGTGCGTCAACTTTGGCAAGACCGATACCAGCGCCGAGGTAGGGCTGGATCGCGCCACCGGCGTTGAAGTCGTAGATGCCGTTGAACATCACGTCATAGACGGAAGCTTCACCGCTGCCGCCCGGCTGGTAAGCCAGACCCGGAGCGGTCGGAACCGGAACAACACCTGCGCCGTTGATCACGCCGCTGACGTCAAGCGTCGTAGAGCGGTAACCAACGGTGGATTCGAGACGGAAGCCGTTGTCGAAGCCGTAGCCGAGACCGAGCTGAGCGCCAAAGCCGTCTTCGACGCTTTGATCACCACCCAGGGAGAGCGGCGAGTTACGCTCGGCGTCGCTGTCCAGCGTACCGTCGAAAGTGTAGCCCAGGTCAGCACGGCCATACCAGCCGTCCTGAGCATTTGCGACAGTCATAGCAGACGCCATGGCGGCTGCGGCTGTCGCGCACATAAGAGTTCTTTTCATACTCATCCCCTATTGTGAGCCGGGACGGGCACCATTGCCCACCGACCGCAGAGACTAACGGACCATTCCGTGTGACTACCCATCTATAGGAACTTGGTTCCCTAGACGAGAGCACAAGAACGGAAAATATTTGAAACTTCCAGTTTTTTCCAGAAAGCGAGGCGTAAATGCAACAATATTTCCGGGTCGCCTCACTTTTGTTCTCCATTCCATCCAGATTAGGACACAATTGGCTGTAGGGGAGAATGGTACCGCCTCTCCGGCTTGAACGGAGGACCTCTGGTTCCACAAACCAGCGCTCTAACCAACTGAGCTAAGGCGGCACTTGGCACGCACATACGACCAAGCGCGGCCCGGTTCAAGCGGGTTTGGCCACGCAGTGCAGTAAACCCCGCTTTCGCTATTCGGCCGCAATCGCCGCTGCTGCGTCGGCGTGTTTATCACTGAAGTATGGATCACCGGCACGACGGTATTGAAGAACACCGTCATCAAGCGGCGCATGCCGGATCTCGAAGATGTCCTGTATGTAGTTCTGGTTCAGCTTCCAGGGCGCGGACGTGCCCTGTCTGGGAAGCTTGTGAAGGGCTCGGGTCACATAGCCGGAAGAGAAATCCAGCCATGGCGCATCGCCCGGATCGCTTTCAGGAATGGGGCGCACTTCAACCGCACCGGTCTTGTCCATATGTTTTAGAAGACGCGTGACATATTTGGCGATCAGGTCTGCCTTCAGTGTCCAGGACGCGTTCGTGTAGCCGAATGTGACGACCAGATTGGGCACATTGGTGAACATGATGCCACGATAGCCGTGAAGCGAGGCCGGATCGATTCGGGCACCATCGACCTTGAGAACCGCGCCGCCCATGAATTCAAGTTGCAGGCCTGTCGCGGACACCACGATGTCGGCCTCCAGCTCCTGACCGGAGGAGAGTTTTATGCCTGTCTCGGTAAAGGTCTCTATCGTATCGGTCGTGATGGTCGCGTCGCCATCGCGCAGCGCTGTGAAAAGGTCGCCATCCGGAACGAGGCAGAGACGCTGGTCCCAGGGATTATAGTCCGGCGTGAAATGGGTCTCAATATCATGGCCTTCGCCAAGTTCCTCGCGGGCCATGCCGATGATGCGGTCCTTGACCTTGTCCGGCCGGCGGCGCGCCATCCTGAAGAACAGCATCTGGAGCAGCGTGTTCTTCCAGCGCGTCAGGCCATAGGCGAGCTTTTCGGGCAGAATCTTGCGCAGACCGAGCGCGATCCTGTCCTCTGCCGGGCGCGAGACGATATAGGTGGGCGAGCGCTGCAGCATGGTAACGTGCGCGGCGGTCTTTGCCATTTCCGGAACGAGCGTGACAGCGGTTGCACCGGAGCCGATGACCACGACCTTCTTGCCGGCATAGTCGAGATCCTCAGGCCAGGCCTGCGGATGGATCACCCGGCCGGCAAAACTGTTTTCGCCCGGAAAATCCGGCTTGTAGCCGCCCTCATAGGAATAATAGCCCGCACACATATGGAGCATACGGCAGGTGAGATCGCTCGTCTGACCGGTCGTCCTGTCGAGGATCGTCAGTGTCCAGACGGCCGCTTCGGAGTCCCAGCTTGCTTCCTGGACGAGGCTGTTGAAACGGATGTGCCGGTCGATGCCGTTTTCTGCTGCCGTCTCGCGCACATAGCTCAGGATGGATGACCCGTCGGCAATCGCCTTGCGCGCCTTCCACGGTTTGAAGTCATAACCGAGCGTGTGCATGTCGCTGTCCGACCGGATGCCCGGATAGCGGAAGAGGTCCCACGTCCCGCCAATGGCCTCCCGGCCCTCGAGAATGGCGTAAGACTTATCGGGGCAGCGCGCCTGCAGGTGGTAGGCGGCCCCGATACCGGAGAGGCCCGCCCCCACGATGATCACGTCGAAATCAGGTGTTGTCATGCCGCAAAGTAAACCGCGAAACACCTGCCTTGTCCATAGATTATGACGCAGGCGTCACGATTCAGGCGGTGTATCGGCCGCCGGCTGACGCTCCGGCCATGCCCCCAGCGCGCGGTAAACCGAGATCACATTGAGGTTGCGCACCAGATTGGCCTGGATCAGCTGCTGGCGGGCGTCATAGTAGAGCTGCTGCGAATCGAGCACCGACAGATAGTCGTCGACACCGACGCGGAAACGCTCGTCGGAAAGATCGCGTGTGACCTCGGTATCCTCAACCAGGCGGACCAGGGCATCGACCCGCTCATCGATCGTGCGGCGCACAGCCAGGGCATCGGCGGTGTCGCGGAAGGCTGCCTGGATCGCCTGCTCATAGCTGGCAAGCGCAATCTCACGCTGAGCCAGGGTGGCATCGAGATTGGCCTGACGCGCACCGGCATCGAAAATCGGCAGCGAGATGGACGGCCCGAAGGACCAGCCCCCAGATCCATCGAAGAGGTCCGACAGCTCGCGGCTGGAATAGCCCACCTGCCCTGTCAGAGAGACAACGGGAAAGAACTCCGCCCGGGCGACGGCAATATCGGCATTGGCGGCCATGAGCTGTCGTTCGGCGGACTGCACGTCCGGCCGCTTCAGAAGGATGAGCGAGGACTGGCCGACGGGGGGTTGCTCCGCCAGCGGGCTCGGCTCCAGTTTGGCCGCGGCATAGGTGCCTTCGGGAAGATCGGTGCCGACGGCGAAGCGCAGGGCGTTCAGGTCCTGATCGACGGCGGCGGCAAACTGCGCAGCCTGGGCGCGAGCCGTTTCAACGCTGGCAGATGCGCGGCGCACATCGAGCTCGGTCGCCACGCCTGCATTGAAAAGTTCCTGTGTCAGGTTGAGCGATTCAGACTGCACATCGACCGTGTCCTCGGCCAGTGCCAGCAGCGCCTTGTCCGCGGCAAGCTGCATCCAGATCTCGCCCACTGTTGCGGCGATGGAGATTTTCGCTGCCCGCTCACCCTCGGCCGAGGCCAGGTAGGACTGTAGCGCGGACTCGTTCAGCGCCGAGACGCGGCCGAAAAGGTCTAGCTCATAGGCGGTGATGGCAAGGCTCGCCGACGCGCCCTCATTGAAGCCTGCCCCATCGCCGCCACCAATATCGCCCGCCTCGGTGGCGCTGCCGCGCGCCGCAACGGTCGGCAGGAGCTGGGAACGGCTGATGCCGTATTGGGCGCGCGCTAGCTGCACATTGGCCGCCGCGATGCGGAGATCGCGGTTTTCATCCAGCGCGAGCGCGACCAGACGCTGAAGCATGTCAGCCTGATAGATGTCCTGCCAGTAGAGGGGCTGGACCTCCTGCCCCGCCGCATCGGTCACCGGAAGGGCGTCCGGGATTGGCGCTTCGGGGCGCTCATAGGGCTCCATCAGCGTCGTGCAGCCTGCAAGGGCCAGGGCAGCAAGGGCGCTGCCGGTTGATGCCATCAAACGAAGGGCTCTCATGCCTGGGCCTCCCCCGGGGTCTGTGTCACAAGGCTTTTCTCGCCTGTGAGTTTACGGATCATCACATAGAATAGCGGTGCGAACAGCAAGCCGAATACGACTGAGACGATAAGGCCGCCAAGGACAGCCGTACCGATGGCCTGGCGCCCCGCAGCGCCTGCCCCGGTGCTGAGCGCAAGCGGCAGAACACCGAAGCCGAAGGCAAAGCTGGTCATAAGGACCGGACGTAGACGCATGCGGACTGCTTGTTCGATTGCCTTGATAAGGCCGACGCCCTGCTGCTCCAGATTCCGCGCAAATTCGATAATCAGAATAGCGTTCTTTGAGGCGAGACCCACTGTGGTCAGCAGGGCCACCTGGAAGAAGACGTCATTATCGAGCCCGCGCAGGTGGGCCGCAAGGACGGCGCCTGCAACGCCGAGGGGCGCTGTCAGAAGCACGGCAACCGGAACGGTCCAGCTTTCATAGAGCGCCGCAAGACACAGGAAGACGAACAGGATGGAGAGAATGTAGAGAAGCGAGGCCTGGTTGCCGGCTTCCTTCTCCTGCTTACTGATACCTGTCCATTCCATGTCGAGACCGGGTTGCAGCTGGCCGACCAGCTCTTCCATCTTGTTCATCGCCACGCCGGAACTGACGCCTGGCGCAGGGGACCCCTGAATATTGAGTGCAGGAAAACCATTATAGCGCTGCAGCTGCGGGGACCCATAGGTCCAGTCGCTGGTCACGAGTTCTTCGAGCGGCGCCATCTGGTTTGACTCATTGCGAACATACCAATGGCCAAGATCGTCGGGCTGCATCCGGTCAGCAGCTTCACCCTGCACGTAGACGCGCTTGATGCGTCCACGGTCGATAAAGTCGTTGACATAAGTGCCACCAAAAGCGGTCGATAGCAGGCTGTTGATGCTTGAGGTATCGACGCCGAAAGCCTGCGCCTTCTGGTAGTCAATATCGATGTTGAATTGCGGTCCGTCGGCAAGGCCGTTCGGACGCACGCCAGTCAGTTCAGACTGCTGATTTGCGAGTCCCAGCAGCTGCCCCTGGGCCTGCATCAGCTCATCATGGCCGATACCGCCTGCATCCTGAAGATACATATCGAAGCCTGATGAGTTACCGAGCTCCTGAATTGGCGGGGGCACAATGGCGAAGATCTGGGCGTCCGTGCTCTGGCCGAAATGGCCGCTGGCAGCGCCAGCGATGGCAGACGCGGACTCGCCGGGACCAGTCCGCTCTGACCAGTCCTTCAACGCACCGAAGGCGATACCATTATTCTGTCCTCGCCCGGCAAAGCTGAAGCCGGACAGGGTGAAAAGGCCCTGCAGACTGTCTTCATGGGCGTCGTAATAATAATCGTGCACCTCATCCATGACCTCTGTCGTGCGCTCGAGGCTGGACCCCGGCGGCAGCTGGACGAGCGTAATGACGCGGCCCTGGTCTTCCTGTGGCAGGAAGGACGTGGGCAGGCGGACGAAGCCGAATGCTGTGATGGCCACAATGACGGCGAAAACCCCGGCAAAAATCCACCGGCGGCGCAGAATACGGTCGACGACGCCCCCATATCCCTCGCGCAGGCGATCAAATCCGTTATTGAACCACACTGCCGGCTTTTCCAGCAGACCAGGTTTCTCGCCTTCTTTCGGCTTTTTCAGAATGGTGGCGCAGAGCGCCGGCGACAGGATAAGCGCAATCAGGAGCGAGAGCGCCATGGCCGACACGATGGTCACCGAGAACTGACGGTAGATGAGACCCGCAGAGCCAGGGAAGAAGGCCATCGGGATGAAAACCGCAGAAAGCACAACCACAATGCCGATAAGAGCGCCGGTGATCTGTCCCATGGATTTACGGGTCGCCTCGACAGGGCCGAGGCCGTCTTCTTCCATGACGCGTTCGACGTTCTCAACCACCACGATGGCATCGTCAACAATGAGGCCGATGGCGAGCACCATGGCGAACATGGTGAGCGTATTGATGGAGAAACCGAGGACGAGCAGCCCTGCCATGACGCCAAGAAGCACGACCGGCACGGCAATCATCGGGATGAAGGATGCGCGCAGGCTCTGCAGGAAGACAAAGATGACGAGAAAGACGAGAACAATTGCCTCCACAAGCGTCTTCTGGACCTCGTGAATGGACGTCTGAATGAAGGGGGTGGAGTCCACCGGGAAGGCATAATCAATGCCTGCCGGGAAGTCCTGCGCGATACGGGCGACCTCTGCCTTCACCGCCTTTGCTGTGTTGAGGGCATTGGCGCCGGTTGCAAGAGAGACGGCAAAACCCGAAGCCGGATGTCCGTTGAACTTCGATGTAAACGAGTAGTTTTCAGCGCCGAGCTCTACTTCAGCTACATCACCAAGCCGGACCGAGCCCCCCTGGGGCGTTGTACGCAGGAAGAGATTGCGGAACTGCTCGGGCGTACTCAATAGAGACTGGAGCGTCACCGTCGCATTGATTTCCTGGCCTTCAACGGATGGTGCCCCGCCGAGCGCGCCAGCGGACACCTGTGTGTTCTGGGCACGGATTGCTGCGATTACATCGCCCGGCACGAGGTCAAACTGGGTCAGCTTGTCCGGATCGAGCCAGATGCGCATTGCGTACTGGGAGCCGAACTGACGGACCTGGCCCACACCGTCGGTACGGCCGATCGTGTCGTACATGTTGGTGCGGATATAGTCGCCAAGGTCAGTCTGGTCGTAGCTGCCATCCGGCGAATAGAGCGCTGTGATCAACAGAAAGCCCGCGCTCGCCTTGTTAACGGTCACGCCCTGACGCTGCACCGGCTCCGGCAGAAGCGGCGTCGCAAGCGACAGCTTGTTCTGGACCTGAACCTGGGCAATGTCCGGATCAGTCCCGGTCTCGAAGGTCAGCGTGATCGAGCTTTCGCCCGACGAACTGGAGGAAGACGAAATGTAATCGAGCCCGTCGAGGCCCGTCATCTGCTGCTCGATGACCTGGGTCACCGAGTCCTCGACCGCCTTGGCCGATGCACCCGGATAAACTGCGTTCACGGAAATCGTGGTCGGCGCGATGTCTGGATATTGCGACACAGGCAGGGCGCGGAGCGACATCGCCCCCGCCAGCATGATGACGATTGCAATCACCCAGGCGAAGACCGGGCGGTCGATGAAGAAATTTGCCATCGGGTCTGTCTCTTACTCTGGAGCGGTTTCTGTGTCGGCGTTTTTCACCGAGGCAAGCTCATCCGACGAGGTGCCGATGACCTGCACCGGCATGCCGGCCCGCAAATTCTGGAAGCCGCTGATCACAATCTGGTCACCTGCGGAGAGGCCCTCGGTCACAACCCAGTTGGAGCCGTTTGCTTCCTGAATGGTGAGACTCTTGCGGACGGCTGTACCATCGTCGCCAACCGCGAAGACGTATCCGTCCCCCTGCGGGGTCCGCTGAACGGCGCGTTGGGGCACGAGATAGACGTCATTATAGCTGCCCGCCGCAAAGGAGGCTTTCACGAACATGCCAGGAAGGATCAGATTGCCCGGGTTGGGAAACTGTGCGCGCACAATGACCGTTCCAGCTTCCTGATCAACACTGACTTCCGAGAATTCGAGCTGGCCTTCGACAGGATAGTCGTCTCCATTCTCAAACTCGAGTGTCACCGGGACGGCCGCAGAACGTCCGGACGTCGGCCCGACAGTCTCGATCTTGCCTTCGGCGACGTCACGTTTCCAGCGCAGGACCTGCGCGCTCGATGCAGTCATGTCGACATAGATGGGGTCGAGTTGAAGGACACGGGCGAGCGGCGTTGCCTGATTGGCGGTCACAAGCGCGCCTTCTGTCACCGCCGAGCGCCCGATCCGTCCGTCAATCGGAGCACGAACCTTGGTGCGGGCGAGATCGATGCGGGCGCGGTCCAGCGCAGCGCGCTGGATGCCGACATCGGCTTCAGCCTGTTTCTGCGCGGCGACGGCTTCGTCATAGGATTGCTGACTGACGGCGTTGATACCGGCAAGGCGTTCGAACCGTTTGGCGGTTTCACCAGCCGTGGCCGCTGTGGCCTGCGCACGCTCAAGCGCGGCCTGCGCGCTCTGCACGGCGGCGACATATTCATCAGCATCAATCTGATAGAGCGCCTGCCCTTCATTGACGAGCTCACCCTCAGTGAACAGGCGGCTTTCGATAAGGCCCGTCACCTGGGGGCGAATCTCAGCTTCGGCGTAGGGCGTGGCCCGTCCAGGCAGAGTGCGGACACTGCCGATGGATTGGGGCTCGATCCGCACCACCTCAACACGGGCGGCCTGCGGCTGTTGTTGCTGGGCGCCGCCGCCGCCCGCTTCCTGTCCGCCCTCCCCGCCGGCACCCTGTCCGCAAGCGGCAAGCGCGGCCAGACCAAGAGTGGCGAGACACGCCTTCACACCAGTATGGCGGGGCGATGGACGATAAACCTTCGAGACCATAATCAGTCCTTCATACGAGGTCGCGCGACGACTGGTTTTTTTCTGCGCGGCCCTTGCTTTTAGAATGAGCATTCTACTTATTGCTGCAGCGCACCAAGTCAATGAGTGAGGACAATTAATTTTGCAGTCGAAGCAGCCACCCATGACAGGCGGAGAAAAGCGGCGCCAGGCCCGTATCGAACAAGTCCTCGATGCTGCCGCTGACTGTTTTGTGGAATTCGGATTCCATCGTGCCGGCATGGCCAAGATCGCCGAACGCGCCCGTATGAGCCCCGGCCACATATATCACTACTTCGAGAACAAGGAGGCGATCATCGCCGCGATTGTCGACCGCGAGTCGGCGCGCGCGGCGGAGAGATTCGCCGAATTCGATGCAGTCGACTCAGCGCAGCTCGCCACTGTCATGACCGAGCGTGCCATCGAATCCATCGCCCAGAAAACCGATATCCTCCAGTCGGCACTGAACATGGAAATGCTGGCCGAATGTCAGCGCAATCCCGAAGTCGCCGAGATCATACAGCGTCATGACCGCTATATCCGCGATCAGCTGGCCCATCTTATTCACGACAAGCTGGGCCTGGACCGGGCCGAGGCGCGCACGGACATGATGATGGTGCAGTTCTCGGGCCTTGCGAACCGTCTGCTGCGAAACCCCGATCTCGACCTGAAAAACATCGTCGGCCTCATGCGCCAGACCATGCTCTCCATCCTGTCGCCTGCACCTGTCACAAAGGGCGAATGAACTTTCCCCCAGATTGCACGCTATAAGTGTATCATCGGCGAAAGAAGGACGTACCTCGATGAGCGAAACAGCCTCACGGGACAATCCGCTTGAAAACGTTCTTGAGCGGGCAATCAACGAAGTTGAAGGCGACAAGGTCACCTTTGGCGACATTCTGGACCTGTTCGGCTCGCGCTCCTTCGGGCCGATTATCGTCTTGCTCGGCATGCTTGTGACTGTCCCGCCCATCGGCGCCGTGCCTGGACTGCCCATGATTGTGGGCGTCATCATCATCCTCTTCACCGTGCAGATCGTCTTCGGGGCCAACCGCATCTGGGTACCCGGCTTCATCGAAAAGCGCTCGATCTCCAAGGACAAGCTCAAAAAGGCCGACGAGAAGGCAAAGCCTTGGCTGAAACGTATTGATGGGCTTGTTTCCGAGCGGATTACGATGCTCACGGGCCCCTGGGCGATCTATGCGTCTGCGGTCATCATTATCTTCCTCTCGCTATTGATGATTCCGCTGGAGCTGGTGCCGTTCGCCGTGGGCGTACCGGGCGCGGCGATCACGCTGTACGGCCTTGCCATCATGGCGCGCGATGGCGTCCTCATGCTGCTTGGCTATGTGCTGGCGGCTGTTACCGCCGCCGTTACCGTCGCCTTCGTCCCCTGGGGCCAATTCGCCAAATTCTTTGGCGGTGGCTGAAGATCAGCCCGCCTTGCGCGACAGGAGTGACTGCGCGCGGCCGAGATCCTGAACAAAGCGGCGATATTCCTCCTCTGCCCGCGCCCTGTCCGGCAGGCGTAGAAGATAGGATGGGTGCACGGTCGCAATGAGCTGGGTCCCCTCGCCAAGTTCCGTCAGCGCGCCGCGCAATTCCTTCAGGGCCACCGCCTTTCCAAAGACCCCGCGCAAGGCCGTGGCCCCAAGGCTGACGATAAGGTCCGGCTTGACGAACTGGCGCTCCAGATCGAGCCAGAACCGGCAGGTATCGATTTCCCCTGCATTCGGTTTCTGGTGCATGCGCCGTTTCCCGCGCGGGGTGAATTTGAAGTGTTTCACGGCATTGGTGACATAGGCTTTGTGCCGGTCGATCGCGGCTTCGCCCATCGCCCTGTCCAGAAGCTCGCCCGCTGGGCCGACGAAAGGCTTGCCGGCAATGTCTTCGCGGTCGCCGGGCTGCTCACCGATAATCATCAGCCGCGCCCCAGCCGGGCCTTCGCCGAAAACGGTCTGGCTGGCGCATTCATGGATCGGGCAGAGCGTGCATCTGGACGCCGCCCGGCGGGCCTCCTCCAGCGACTGGATACCGGCTGCATTCTCTTCCGGCAGGAAGGCCGACATGCGCGAGGCGCGGATATTGGCCGGGCTGGAGGGGGCAGCCAGCAGCGCGCCGGTGCGTTCGGAGGACTGTCTTATAAGACCGGGAATAAGCTCGGCCTCCGGCAGGTTCTTCCAGTATTTGGCCGGCATTTCCGACAGCATCGCACCGATCTTGAGCCGCGCGGGATTGAAGATGGACGCATAATAGGTGCGCCACTGATCCTCAATTGCGTCCTCGTCCGGCATCTGTGAACGGTCGGCCCCCTCGGCAAAGGTCATTTTTTCCCCATCCCAGCTGGCGCAGGCGTCCGGCGTCAGGATCGACCAGTCCATACCGGTGAAGCGGCGCACAAAGAAAGGCGCGGTGAGCGCCGTAATGCGATGATCCGGCTCAAACCAGCTCATGAAAACCTCGCGATCGCCGCGCTCTCCCACCTTCCGGAAGCGGACGAAGGCGTGCATCTTGTGGACATCGCGCCGGATCTGCTTGTCTGCGGCCTTCACCCAGAGGGCCGCATCATTGAGCGGATCAGACAGCGCCGCGCGGTCACGCTGCAGGTCCCATAATAGCTGATAGAGCCAGGCGAAACGCGCAGGATCGCGGTGGCAGACAACGCGGCGCGCCATGTCGACAAACGCCTTCGGCACGCGGATGCCGGGGGCTTCGCCCGGCGCAGACGCCTCCCCTTCGCTGACTGCGGGCGCGGCGAAAAGATCGGTCTCGCCCGCCGGGCCGGCCCATTTGACCGCCCCCGGCGGAACCCCTGTGCCCGCCAGCCGCCGCGCTGCCTCGCGCCAGCCATCAAAATCCGTCTCGGACGAAAGCGTCACCTGTTCCATCAGAGGAGCTGGAGCTGCTGCGGCGCCGGAACGAACCTGTCGCGCAGATGCGCAAGATCAAGCGTGCCGGCGGGGTGCCAGTCTACCGTTTCTATGAAGTCCCGGCAGGTTTTCAGTGAGTGCACGATCCGGGCGATATGATCGAGACGCAGATGTGTATGGCGGCGCGCGGCAAGTATGCGCTGAACCGATTTGGTCCCGAAACCCGGAACGCGAAGAAGCGCTTCCCGGCTGGCGCGGTTCACATTGACGGGAAAATGTTCGCGCCGCTCCAGCGCCCAGGCGAGTTTCGGATCGAGGTCGAGATCCAGCATGCCATCGCCGCGCGCCTCAAAGATCTCATCCTTTTCGAAGCCATAGAACCGCATTAGCCAGTCGGCCTGATAGAGCCGGTGCTCCCTCATCAGAGGCGGCTTGATAAGGGGCAGGTCGCCGGAACTGTCCTGAATGGGGCTGAACGCCGAATAATAGACGCGGCGCAGCTTGTAGCCGGAATAAAGCGAGGCGCTGGCTGTCATGATGTCCCTGTCCGAGGACTGGTCAGCGCCGACAATCATCTGCGTTGACTGGCCGCCGGGAATGAAACGCGGCGGGCGCGCCCTGCCCCGCTCCTTACGATCGTGCTGGCGGTCTTCAATGCCCCGCCGGACATTCGCCATGGCGGTGCGGATGACCGCCCCCGACTTCTCAGGCGCATAGGATTTGAGCGAGGCCTCGCGGGGCAGCTCGATATTTATCGAAAGCCTGTCTGCATGAAGCCCGGCCTGTTCGATCAGGGCAGGATCGGCCTCCGGAATGGATTTGAGATGGATGTAGCCGCCGAAATTATGCTCGACCCGCAGCTGGCGGGCGACCTCCACCATCTGCTCCATCGTATAATTGCCAGACCGGATGATGCCGGAAGAGAGGAAAAGGCCCTCAATATAGTTGCGCTTGTAGAAATCGAGCGTCAGCTTGACGATCTCCTCCACGCTGAAACGCGCCCGCTCAACATTGCTGGAGACCCGGTTGACGCAATATTTGCAGTCATAGATGCAAAAATTGGTCATCAATATCTTCAGGAGAGAGATGCACCGGCCATCCGGCGCATAGGCGTGGCAGATGCCCATCCCCTCGGTGGAACCTATCCCATTGGTCGAAAGTGAGTTTCGTTTCGCTGAGCCGGATGAGGCGCAGGACGCATCATATTTCGCGGCATCGGCCAATATAGCCAGACGGTCTATGAGCGTGCGCTTTCCCATCGACGGAACATAACACGAACATATCGCCCGTAAAACGGAATGTGCAGCGCATCTTCTCAACCCTATAGGATGTGCAGATCGCCAGCATTCACAACGGACTAAGGGTGAGCCTCAACCAGAAAATGAAGAGTTTATGGAATTCTGTTAACCATTGTTCCGCTATAAAATCGGAACGGTCTCGGAAGATAACTGTTTACTGGTTGAGCAATGAGACAGAACAATGACCGATATGCATGAGCACAGAAAAGCAAGACCGGTGAGCGTTGAAGAACGCCACGCCCGGCGTGCATTTCGCAATGCCATGTCGACCGGTCTGAAACGGACCTATGACCGCGTAGCGCAGAAGAATGTGCCGGACGAGTTCATTCAACTTCTGAGAGCTGCTGACGGCAAGGCCAAAGCCTGAGTCACTGCCCGCTTTTATGACCATTTTCGGTCAGTTTCAGTTCATTCAATTGTTTTTCCACAAGGCTCCTTGAAGCAAAGGGCTTAGTCTGTACGGTACGGTCATGTCGCGCCGAGGCTTCATCTTGCCCGAAGCATCCCCCTCCGACTGGCAGGCGCTCGTGTCTGCGTCGGCGGACTTCCGGCATGATCTTCACCGCCATCCCGAACTGACCTGGCAGGAGAAAGACACAGCCGAAATTATCCGCACATCGCTTGCGCGATTGGATATTGATTATCGTATCTGCGCAGGCACCGGCACTGTGGCAACACTCGCCGCTGGCGCAAAAGGACGACATGTCGGGCTTCGCGCCGACATAGACGCCCTTCCGATCAACGAGAGCACTGGGCTGGACTATAGTTCGTCCAGTTCAGGCTGCATGCATGCCTGCGGGCATGATGGCCATGCGGCTGCGCTGATGTCGACGGCGGCTTGGCTGAAACGCCATGAGGCCGAGCTGCCCGGCCCTGTCACGCTGCTCTTTCAGCCCGCCGAGGAAGGCGGGCACGGCGCGCGCAAGATGATCGAGGATGGCGCGCTGGACGGGCTCGACTGCATCTTCGGCTGGCATAACTGGCCGGCCATCCCCTTCGGAAAGGCTGTCTGCCCGGACGGCGCGGTCATGGCAGGCAACGGGACATTCCGGGTGACGCTCAAGGGCGCAGGCGGCCATGCGAGCCAGCCTGAAAACACGCGCGATCCTGTGCTCGCAGCCTCGGCCGTCACGATGGCGCTACAGCAGATCATTTCGCGCCGTATCACGCCCCAGAATGCAGCCGTGGTCAGTGTTACCTCCATCGAGGCGCCGAGCGGCGAAACCGTCATCCCTGACAGCGCAAAGCTCGCCGGCAGCATCCGGCTCGCCAATGCTGATGACCGACCCCTGATAGAGGGCCTTATCAGGGAAATCACCATCTCCCAGGCCAGGGCCTATGGCGTCGAGGCAGAGGTCGAGGTTTTTCCCCGCTACGATGCGACTGTGAACCATCCTGCCGAAGCGGGCCGCATGCGCGAGGCGATCGCGGCCGACCTTGGCGAAAGCTGGCACTTTGAGAACATTCCGGTGCCGATCATGGCGTCGGAGGATTTTTCCTATTATCTCAAAGAGATACCGGGCGCCTTTGCGCTGATTGGCGCCGATGATGGCCAGGGCCATCACGAGCCCTGCCATTCGCCCCGCTATGACTTCAATGACAGGCTGCTGCCGATTGTGACGCGCATCTATGCGCGCCTTGCCGGCGCGCCGCTGCCCGAACAATCCACATTTCTGAACGACCGAACCTAAACACAAATTCCGAGGAGAGACCGACATGGACCTATTTGAACGCTGGGAATCGAATGTCAGGGGTTACGCTCGGACTTACCCGACCGTCTTCAAGTCCGCATCGAACGCCCGCCAGACCGACGAGGCCGGCAAATCCTATATCGACTTCTTTGGCGGCGCTGGCGTGCTGAACTTCGGGCACAATAATCCGAAGATGAAGGAAGCGATCATCGAATTCATCCAGTCAGACGGCATTCCCCATAGCCTCGACATGATGACGACGACGAAGCGCGACTTCATCGCCGCTTTCACCGAGACAATCCTGGAGCCGCGCGGCTGGGATTACCGGATGCAGTTCACCGGCCCGACAGGCACCAATGCCGTTGAGGCCGCCCTGAAACTCGCCCGGCGCGTCACTGGCCGCAAACAGGTCATCGCCTTCACGAACGGCTTTCACGGCATGACGCTCGGCTCGCTGGCCGCGACGGCGAACGCCTATTTCCGCAATGCGGCGGGCGTGCCGCTCAACCATGTCGAACGCCTGCCTTTCGGCCATCCGCTGGAGGGTATGGAAGAAGCCTATGCCGACCCGTCATCCGGCTATGAGCCGCCTGCGGCGATCCTCATTGAACCGATCCAGGCTGAGGGCGGGGTCAATGTTGCCGACGAGAAATGGCTAAAGGAAATCCGCCAGTTCGCGCGCGACCGCGGTGCCCTGTTCATTCTGGACGACATTCAGGCCGGGTGCGGGCGTACCGGTTCCTATTTCAGCTTCGACGGCATGGACCTCGACCCCGACATCATCACCCTGGCCAAGGGGATTGGCGGTTTCGGCACCCCGCTCGCCATGAACCTCAACAAGCCGGAACATGACAAGCACTGGTCGCCGGGCGAACATACCGGCACCTTCCGCGGCCAGGGCATTTCCTTCATCGCGGGCAAGGTCGCCATGGACTATTTCCGCGATGACAGCTTCATGGCCGATGTCCGCCGCAAGGGCGAGATCATGGAGAAGCGGCTGAAAAAGATGGCTGGCAAGGGTATGGAAGTGCGCGGCAAGGGCATGATGCAGGGCCTCGACACCAAGGATGGCGCCTTTGCCAAGAAGGTGGTCGCCGAATGCTTCGAGAACGGCCTGCTCATTGGCGGCTGCGGCAGCGAAGGCCGGGTGGCCAAACTCATCCCGCCGCTCACCATCGACGATGCCGACCTCAAGGAGGGCCTCGACATCATGGAAGCGGCCATGCAGAGCGTGATGGAGCCAGCATGAAGCAACGCGATGATATGACCTTCCCGCCGGAGGAGTATGTCCGCCGTCTTGAAGGCCTGCGTGAGCGTATGAGGAGCCGCCGGCTCGATGCTGTGGTGATCTCGGACCCCGAGAACATCATGTACCTCACCGATTACCAGACCACCGGCTATTCCTTCTTCCAGGCGCTGGTGGTGCCGCTGGACGGCGACTGTTTCATGGTCACACGGAACATGGAGGAGTCCAATGTCCACGCCCGCACATGGGTTGAGAAGACCCGGCCCTATGCGGACAATGGCGATGCCATCCAGCGGCTCATCGAGGCGCTGCGCGAAGCCGGGCTCTACAATTCGACTGTCGGCTATGAGCGGAACTCCTACTTCCTGCCGGCCTATCAGCAGGACCGCTTCCACTCGGCCTATACCGGCGGGCGTCTGCTCGACTGTTTCGGCATTGTGGAGGAAGGACGCGTCTGCAAGTCGAAGCACGAAATCGAGATCATGAAGAAGGCCGCCCGCGCCACCGAAGCGGGTATGAAGGCCGGGATCGAGATTGCGAAACCCGGCGTCACCGAGAATGAGATCGGGGCGGCCATCTCCGCCGCTATGTTCGAGGCGGGCGGCGAGCCGCCCTCGGTCATGCCCTATGTGACCTCTGGCCCCCGCTCCATGATCGGCCATGCCACATGGGAAGGGCGCACCGTGCAGGAGGGCGAGCATGTGTTCCTGGAGGTTGGCGGCTGCTACAGACGCTACCACACAGCCATGATGCGCACGGTCGTAATGCAGGACAAGCTCTCGCCCTCCATGCGCAGCGCAGAGGAGCAAATGCAGAAAGCACTGCTGGAGCTGCGCGAACGTGTCCAGCCGGGCCTGACTGTCTCGGACGCCGACAAGATTGTGCGCGACATCATTTCCGATGGCTCGCATGGCGGCTCACTGATTACACGGTCGGGTTATTCCATCGGGATCGCCTTCCCGCCAAGCTGGGACGAAGGCTATATCCTGTCGCTCATGCAGGGCGACCCGCAGATCCTGAAAGAAGGCATGACCTTCCATATCATTCCGTGGGTCTGGGGCGTCGATGGCGACAAGACGGTCGGCATTTCCGACACCTTCTACGTCACAGAGAATGGCTGCGAGAGCTTCTTCAGCCTGCCCGAGGAATTCACGCTGAAAGGCGGCGGCGGAAAATCGTCCGCGCCAGCCGCCCCGAAGAAGAAAAGCCAGCCGGCCCCCGCGGCCGAATAGACAAGACCCAGGTCTTCAGGAGAAGAGAATGCTGAAAGCCGTCAATCCGGCGACCGGCCAGACCGTTCGTGAAGTCAAAACCGACACGGCCGCTGAAGTCGAACAGAAGATCGCAAAATCGCTGACTGCCTTCCAAGACTGGAAGGAGACCTCATTCGAGACGCGCGCCGCCCTTCTGCGCAAGGTCGCGAAATACATGCGTGACAATGTCGAGACGCTCGGCCCGGTCATGACCGAGGAGATGGGCAAGCCCAGCAAGGAAGCGCGCGGCGAAGTCGAGAAGTCGGCCTGGTGCGCGGAGCATTATGCAGATCATGCGGAGGGTTACCTGACGCGTCAGGTGCTCGAGTCCGATGCGACCCTGTCCTATGTCCAGCACCTGCCGCTGGGGCCCATTCTTGGCATCCTGCCCTGGAACGCGCCGTTCTGGCTGGCTTTCCGCTTTGCCGCACCGGCCCTGATGGCCGGCAATACCTGCCTTATGAAACATGATCCGCATGTGCCGGGCTGCGCCGAAGCGCTGGAAAAGTGCTTTACCGAAGCCGGTGCGCCCGAAGGACTGTTCCAGGCGCTCTATCTGGAGACGCCGGCCGTCGAGCCGGTGATCCGCGACAAGCGCGTGCGCGGGGTCTCCTTTACAGGGTCGTCCAAGGGCGGCTCTGCGGTTGCGGGGATTGCAGGTTCTGCGATCAAGCCAGCTGTGCTGGAGCTTGGCGGGTCCGACCCGTCCATCATCCTCGCAGACGCCGACCTCGACAAGGCAACCGATGTGCTGACCCTGTCGCGCATCATCAATGCCGGCCAGTCCTGTATCGCGGCCAAGCGGATCATCGTTGAAGACAGCGTCTACGATAAGGTCGAGGCGCTGATGAAGGAAAAGCTCGGCGCGCTGAAGGTGGGCGATCCGGTCAGCGCCGACACTGATGTTGGCCCGATCGCGCGGCCGGACCTTCGCGATGAGCTGCACAGGCAGGTTCAGGAGACAATCTCCCAGGGGGCGGACTGTCTTCTGGGCGGGGAGCTGCCGGATCGGGATGGCTATTTCTATCCCGTCACCCTGCTCTCAAATGTGAAGCCCGACATGTGCGCCTTCAATCAAGAGACGTTCGGTCCGGTCGGCGTTCTGGTGCGCGCGCGTGACGAAGCCCATGCGCTGGAGCTGGCCAACGATACTGATTACGGCCTTGCCGCCAGTGTCTGGACAAGCGCCGAACGCGGCGAAGCGATGGCGAGGAAGATCGATACCGGACAGGTGAGCGTCAACGGCATTGTGAAGACCGATCCGCGCCTGCCGAGCGGTGGCACAAAGGCCTCTGGCCTTGGCCGCGAACTTGGACCGCACGGAATCCTGGAATTCGTCAATGCCCAGCAGGTCTGGATCGGCCCTGCCAAACCTGCCTGAGGCCGAAACGCCCATCGAAAGTCCTGACAGACCTTGATCAGGATACGGTAAATTTAACGCAAGTTTTCCCGGCTCGTTTCAGTGGGGCTTCAAGCCTGTCCCCTAGAGCTGTTGGCTGACGGCCCGCAAGAATTGCGGCCAGCAGACAGCGGCTCAGAGGCACAGAATGACGTCCAAAACCTGTCAGATTCTATCGGTTGCGATAGCCATGCTCGCGCTCTCGGTACCGGGCGCGGCAACCGCATCGCCGCATGCGACCCAATCTGCCCTGCCTCAGACTGTGCCGGCAGGCACCTCTCCGCTGCAGAGCGACCTGACCGTTGTTGTAAATCGCTCCACGCCGGTCGCTATCAACCGTCCATTTGCGCGGATTGCGATTTCCCAGCCCGAGATCGCCGACGCGTCCCCGACCTCTGACAACCGGCTCTATGTCCGCGGGCGCTCCATCGGCTCGACCAATATTCTGGTCTATGATGAGGCTGGCGACCTCATTGAACTGATCGATGTGCGCGTTGAGCACGACCTTGGCGCGATCCGCAATGACATCGACGCGCTCTTTCCAGACATAGATCTCGAGCTGCGCACGATTGCCCAGCGTCTTCATGTGCGCGGCGAGGTGCCGGACGATGAGACGGCCGCAGAGATCATGCAGGTCGCGGCCAGCTACGCCCCCGACGCAGTCATTGATGCCCTGGATGTGAACAGCCCCCAGCAGGTGATGCTCGAGGTGCGCTTCGTTGAAGCCTCGCGCGAAGATGTGACCGAGCTTGGCATCGGCAGCGAAGTCGGCCGCGCGGGCGACTTTCTCTTTGCCACCGGGTCGGGCCTGCTTTCAGGTGGTGCGCCGCAGTCGATCCTCAATATTCTGGGCGGGTCCGGCGGCGTGAACATCGATTTCTTCCTGGAAGCACTGGAGGAACGCGGGGTGATCCGCACGCTTGCAGAGCCGAATCTGGTGGCCCGGTCGGGCGAGACGGCGAGCTTTCTGGCGGGCGGTGAATTCCCCGTGCCGGTGGCCGCCGATGAAGACACGATCTCCATCCAGTTCCGAGAGTTCGGCGTGAGCCTCGAATTTACCCCGCGCATCCTGTCGAACAACAAGATGAGCCTGGAGGTCAGCC